>CAYPXJ010000099.1:0-1535 GCA_964414595.1 uncultured Rickettsiales bacterium | reverse complement strand
GTACAAAAGGCAAAGCCTGCCAATCTGTAAAACAGTTTGCCACCAACTTATCTAAGCTTTTGCCAACTCCTATTTTTTTACAAGACGAGCGGCTCACAACTTTTGCCGCAAAAGAAGTGCTGGAAGAATCAGGCATGGCACATAGCAAACGCATAAAAGTGGTTGATAAAGTTGCCGCGAGCTATATCTTGCAAGCCGCGTTGGATAGACTTTTATGAAACCACTTAAAAAAGCAATATTTCCAGTAGGCGGCTTAGGTACGCGCTTTTTACCTGCGACCAAAGCCATGCCAAAAGAAATGTTGCCGATTGTAGATAAACCGCTGATTCAATATGCGTTTGAAGAAGCAAAAGCTGCTGGCATTGAGCAGTTTATTTTCATTACTGGCCGTAATAAAAACGTTATCGCCAACCATTTTGATCACTCTTACGAATTGCAGCGCGTGCTCGATGAAAGCGATAAACAACAACAGCTAAGCCTAACACGGGATTGGTTGCCTGAACCGGGAAGTATAGCTTTTATTCGCCAGCAACAACCACTTGGGCTTGGCCATGCTGTGTGGTGTGCACGACATTTTATTAAGGATGAGCCCTTTGCTGTTTTACTCGCAGACGAACTGCTGCTTTCGCCGAAATCATTTCTGAAAGATATGTGCGAATTGTATGAGAAAAAAGGCGGCAATATCGTAGCGGTAGGGGAAATCGGAAATGAAAAAAGCCAAAGCTATGGCATTATCGATCCCGCTTCGCGTGAAGGGGATATCGTAAAAGTAAAAACCATGGTGGAAAAGCCGAAACCTGCGGATGCGCCTTCGAATTTATCCATTACAGGCCGCTATATTCTTCAGCCGGAAATTTTTGAACTTTTGGATAAGAAAATTACCGGAGTAGGTGGCGAAATTCAGCTAACGGATGCGCTGGCCGAAATGACCAAAACACAAGATTTCCATGCGCTTATTTTCCGTGGCCAGCGTTTCGATTGCGGTAATCACAAAGGTTTTATTGAAGCAAATATTGCGTATGCACTTGCGCATCCTGAGTTACAAAAGGATGTAAGATCGATACTTAAAGCGTATTTAGCCTAGTGCCTTAATCAATCGGTATCGGTGTTTTCCAGTTGTTACCGCTGATAAGCGTGGTCTCAGCAATCGAAATCGTTTTACCGGTCATATCCACAAGCTGCAATATCATGCGTTTGCCATCTTGCGTTAACGAGGGTTCCGCTACTGCCGTTACATGACCGCTGAGAACATTTCCGTTTTTGTCCTTCATTACAGGCTGTACGCGACCTTCAAAGGTTACATATGTAGGCGTTGCCCATGTAATACCATCGTTGGCAAGCTTGCTCACCATGATGCCACCATCCCGTGTGAAATAGAGATTTTTGCCGTCAGAAGTAATGAACGCCTGGTCATCCAATTTGTTGGTGTTGATTTTTTGGCCAAGATTCACTGCATTCGACCATGGCGAAGTCAGGCTGGTGCGCGTGGAAACATAAATATCTTCCTTGCCATAACCACCCGAACGATCTGAGGT
>CAYPXJ010000098.1:0-1537 GCA_964414595.1 uncultured Rickettsiales bacterium | reverse complement strand
CTGGAAGAGCCAGTGAGCGATGAGATTGAGCTGGAAGCCATGTTCCGCTCGGTGATTGCCAAGTTTGAAGAATACGTGAAACTCAACAAAAAAATCCAGCCTGAAACACTGGGTGCGGTCAGCAAAATCACATCGCCTTCGGTACTTGCCGATACGGTGGCCGCCCATATGGCCATTGATATACCAGCCAAGCAGGAAATTTTGGAGGTGCTGAAAGTATCCGAACGCTTAGAGCATGTGTTTGCACTCATGGAATCGGAAATTGGGGTGCTGAATACCGAAAAGCGCATTCGTGGACGCGTGAAGCGCCAAATGGAACAAACCCAGCGCGAATATTATCTGAACGAGCAGCTCAAAGCGATTCAGAAAGAGTTAGGCGAGCTGGACGAGGGGCGAGATGAAACTTCCGAGTTGGAAGAAAAAGTTAAGAAAACAAAACTAAGCAAAGAAGCGCGCGAAAAATGCGAGGCAGAGCTTAAAAAGCTGCGCACGATGAGCTCAATGTCGGCAGAAGCCTCGGTGATTCGTAACTACCTTGAATGGATGGTCAGCCTTCCCTGGAAAAAGCCATCCAAAGTAAAACGTGACATGAAAGGCGCCGAGGCAATTTTAAATGCCGATCACTACAGCCTTGAAAAAGTAAAAGAACGCATTCTGGAATATCTCGCGGTGCAGTCGCGTACGAAGCAGATTAAGGGGCCTATTTTGTGCCTCGTTGGCCCTCCGGGTGTGGGAAAAACTTCGCTTGCGCGTTCGATAGCAAAAGCAACCGGCAGGCAGTATGTGAAAATATCGCTAGGCGGCGTGCGCGATGAAGCAGAAATTCGTGGCCACCGCCGTACCTATATTGGTGCGATGCCCGGCAAGCTGATTCAATCGATGAAAAAAGCGAAGTTTTCAAACCCGCTTATTCTGCTCGATGAAATTGATAAAATGGGCAACGACTTCAGGGGAGACCCAGCCGCTGCACTGCTCGAAGTGTTGGATCCGGAGCAGAACAAACAATTCAACGACCACTATCTGGAAGTGGATTATGACTTATCCGATGTGATGTTTATTGCGACATCCAATTCGCTGAACATGCCACGGCCGCTGCTGGATAGAATGGAGATGATTCGCCTTTCCGGTTACACGGAAGATGAAAAGGTCAATATCGCTACGCGCCATTTAATTCCGAAGCAGATGAAAGAACATACGCTGAAGAAAAACGAATGGAGTATTTCGGAAGATGCCCTGCGCGATACCATTCGCCACTACACGCGCGAAGCTGGCGTGCGCAATTTAGAGCGCGAAATTGCACGCCTTGCGCGCAAGGGCGTGAAGGAAATCATGACCGGGCGCAAAACCAGCCTGCACATTACGCGCAAAAATCTGAATAAATATCTGGGCGTACGTAAATACTCCTACGGCGAAGCGGAAATGAACGATCAGGTTGGTGTTACCACCGGCCTTGCCTGGACAGAAACCGGCGGCGATTTGTTGCTCATTGAATCGGTGATGATGCCTGGGCGCGGTAAGTTTACGGTCACGGGCAAAC
>CAYPXJ010000097.1:0-1635 GCA_964414595.1 uncultured Rickettsiales bacterium | reverse complement strand
CATATACCTCGATGGCAAAATCATAACCAAGCCCGGTTTCAATCTCTTCGTAATAGTCGATCGCTTGGTTAAATTCACTTTCCGCATCAGGGTGAAACCAATATTTCATTTTTGAAAACGCTGCCAAACCCTGTCAAAAACCTCGTTACCCGGTATTGCTGCACTAACAGATCCGGTACGCATTTCCATCAAGCGCTGGCGGGCGGTAGCAATCCATTTTTTATCAATTTCGGATTCAGGTTGATTGAGGCTGCGAAGCAGCGAATCGACGATCATCACGCGTTCTTCTATTGGAAGAGCGGTAATTTCTTCGATCATTTTTTTTGGATTCATCGTTATTACCTCCCATGCAAATCGGTCACATCAATTCGCGCAATAATAACATCCAAACCGCTCACGCTTACCGCTATCCTGAACAGTTACCAGATGTGACTATCATTCTGCTGCAGAAAATCTTGCACAATTCGCTTTTCTTAGTCAGCGCAATAGAATGAAAGTGGCGCCAGAAGCTGGCGAGCAGCGCCGCCATACGAAATGTTAAGGAAACGCAGATTAATTCTGCGAACAAGATGAGGTGCACGGCGGATGGAGCACAAGAAACGAGATGTATCAATAGGATAGGCGAGTTACTCAGCGTTTCCTTTACTCTTTCTCACCACCTTGCGGTCCGTAGAAAACCACCCACGCCACAAAATCGTCACTGAAGTTCTCGAAGCGATGTTGCGCACAGGCGGGTACAAACAGCACATCGTTCGGTTCAAACGGTATGCGTTGTTTTCCGTCGAAAAAGGTGCCCGTTCCTTTAACCACGATATACACTTCGTCTTGTCCATGCGGCGTTTGCGGGTCGTTGCCTCGCGGGGCATAGACCAATAAGCGCAAGGAACCGCGTTCCATGCCGACTGCATATCGCTCGCCTTCCGGTCCGGGAATTTTGGCTAGCACTTCGGCCAGCGTCGTGCGAGTGGGAGCAGATGCGGCAGTAGTTTGCGCTGCCGCGTTGAATCCCGCTAAAAGAAATATCAGGCTGAGTAGCAATGTTCGAGCAATGGAAAAGGGCATCGCAAAATCCTCGTTGGTGATTCAATCAGATTGGAATCTTCACTTTCTGCACAAAATTCTGATTTCAAATAATACCGGACAACCCTGCCGTATTGGCGCATTCTCCGCATCGGGGTGAAACCGGAAACCATCAAAGGAGCCTTTGGTTCCACCCGATTCGAAGACCAGCAGGCTAAAACTTACCCGCGGATTCTGGCCATGCGGAATCCAAGCAAGCTTAAACCGGCAAGCAACATCGCCCATACGCCGGGTTCCGGTACTGCGTTGATATAGAAATCGTCGATGAAATAGCGGTCACGTCCGCCGGTGGATGGAAAAATGTAATTGAGTCCGACAAAGCCATCAATAGGGTCTGTCGATACGATGCCGACAAATCCCGAGGTTGAACTGCCTACCGGTACAACCGTCGAGCCATTTAATTCGATGGAACCCATGCCGCCGCTGATGTAGTTAAAACCGAAGGCGTGCACCGGATCGGAGAAGTAGCCGCCGACCGCTGCGACAAAATTCGGTGCAGCGACGCCACCGGTATCGGTGATGCCGTCGCTGTTATGAAACACGCTGGAGCTGCAG
>CAYPXJ010000096.1:381-1680 GCA_964414595.1 uncultured Rickettsiales bacterium | reverse complement strand
CTTACAAATTGCTACGGCAGTATCAAAGAAACTGCCGGAAAAAAGACTCTTTGAAAGTGAGGCATTGGAAGTTTTAGATAAAGCTTTGGCAAAGAATATTACTTATCCTTACCACGTGGACTTTACGGATAGTAAATCGCAAAACATTGAAATTACCGTTCGCCTTCCCGGCTATAATTTGCAAATTACGGCACCCAGCAAGCGTCTTCAAAACCCTACCACTTATATCTTTATTATGTGGATGGTTGGTTCGGCAGTGCTGCTTTTTTTCGTGGCGTTATTATTTTTGCGCGGCCAAATACGCTCGATTTTGCGCATGGTAGCCGCCGCGAACGCGCTCGGCAAAGGGCAGGATCTCACTAATTATAAGCCGCATGGGGCGAAGGAAATTCGCCGAGCGGCTAGCTCGCTTTTGCAAATGAAAGAGCGGTTAAGCCGCCATATTAGTGAGCGCACGATGATGCTTGCCGGCATTTCTCACGACCTTCGTACACCACTCACGCGAATGCGTTTGCAGCTGGCGCTGTTAACCAAAAAAATCGGTAAACAAGCCGTCAATACGATGGAATCTGATATCGCGGAAATGGAGCAGATGCTCCAATCCTATCTTGATTATGCAAAGGGCGAAGGCACAGAAAAACCCACCAATATCAGTGTAGATGGGTTTGTGACCAAAACACTGGAAAGCTTTTCCCATGCCAAGGGCCGTCTTTCTTATCGCGGGCTGAAAGGCAAACCGCTTTACCTGATGATCCGTTACCACGCCATGCGCCGGGCGTTTATCAATGTCATTGAAAATGCGCTGCGCCACGCGGATAAAGTAGAGGTGCGCGTAGAGGCGCGCCGGCGCTCAGGTCTTGTGAATATTTTTATTGATGATAATGGTCCCGGTATTCCAGCTGATAAGCGTGAGGATGTCTTTAAGCCATTTCAACGTCTGGACACATCGCGTAATCAAAAAACGGGCGGATCAGGGCTTGGGCTTGCGATTGCGCGCGATATCGTGACAGCCCATGGCGGGACCATTACGTTATCCGATTCACCACTTGGCGGGTTGCGAGTGCTGATTCAACTGCCGCTTTAGACAAAAAAAAGACCGGCGGGTTTCCCACGCCGGTCTTTTGTCTAACGAAACTAATTAAGCAGCTTTCTTGGAACCGCTTGCGTTTGCTTTGTTCACAAGGCCAGAAATCTCATTCATCGATTCGCTGATGCGCTTGTTCAGAACTTCAGCAGCTTCAACTTGCGTTTTGGAAGCGAGGTCCAGAATTTCTTTCGCGCTTGCCATTGCATTTTCAA
>CAYPXJ010000096.1:0-371 GCA_964414595.1 uncultured Rickettsiales bacterium | reverse complement strand
ATTTTCAATGGAAGATTTCGCATACTGAGCTTGTTTGCTAGCGCTTTGGTCCGGCGATTTGGAAGAGTAAACTTCACGCGCCAGATTCAGGGATTCCTGATAATTTTCCTGAATGATTTCCGCGCTGCGACGTGCGATGGCTTGGCAGCCTTCAGCGAGCGCTTGATTCAGTGCGGTTAATGTTTCGAGGTTACGGCGACCAATGGAAAAGATGCCATTAAAGTCGACAGCAGGCGCTTTGAACTCCGAGAACGTTCTCCATGCATCTGCAAACGGATTATTTTGTTGAGCCATAGGTGTATCTCCTTTCAAGATAATTTGTGCTGCATTGCATCACAACCCACGGTTACATCTACGTGAGTCACACGCCT
>CAYPXJ010000095.1:0-1745 GCA_964414595.1 uncultured Rickettsiales bacterium | reverse complement strand
TCAGTACAGCCGTAGGAATCTCTAATGTGTAAAACAGTTCAAGTTCTCAAGATGTTTCATTGTGATGAGGAAACATAGAGATCCATTAGTTCATTAAGTAAACGGAGTCATTTTATGAAAAAATTACTGGCAACAGCTGCTATTCTAACCTTTACCGCGTCAAGCGCATTTGCAAGCGACCATGGAATAACCAAGCAAGAAGTATTAGATGCCCAAAAAGCATGGGCAGACGGCATCGTAGCAATCAGCAAAGTGTATCTGGACAAAGGTGACTACAAAGCCCGCGCCACACAACACATCAACGAATTGTATGCCTATGAGCAAGGCAAAGTGTTATTTAAGCCAACGCTGGCTTCCGATGCCCAGTTTCGCGAAAACTTTGATCAGGCGCTTTCTTATTTCGTAGGCGGCAGCATCAAGGAAGATAAAGGCTTTGCGATCAAGCCATGGTCTAAGGTGCGCTTCGGCGAGCAGGAAATAATCACCGACAGTGATTCGGCGGTTGCCATGGGCAATTATTTCTTTACCCCACATGGCGACACATCAGAAACCAAGGTGGAATACACCTTCGGCTACATGAAGGATGCCGATGGAAAGCTTCGCATCAACGTGCATCACTCCTCCCTGCCATTCAGTAAATAATGTTGCCGGGGGCTGGCGATGATGCCAGCCCCTCTCTTCTTAATTAAACAGAAATAATTGGTTTTATGTTTCTCAATATCGTTCGTGGCTTAACCGCTTCTATAATTTTTATTCCTTGCGCTGCATTCGCCGCTTCTCCAACAAGTAACGTAAGTACCGCCAGTGTGGATAAAGGCGAATTATCCATAGAGCAACGTATGGGATACACTACGGATACACCCGGAGAAGCAGATCATCAGCGATTTCGTATGCGCCAGCATATCGATTACGGCTGGACGGACTGGTATGCAACGCGGCTAGTGGTGAGTGAGGACAAACGCGATGGTGACAATCTGGAATTCGGCAGCATTTCGCTGGAAAACCGCTTTCAGATTTTTGAAAAAAAGCAGCACGGATGGGACGGTGGATTCCGCCTGAGCTACAGCCACAGCGACGGAGATAAAACACCGCATGATGTTGAGCTACGATTGGTAGCAGGCGTGCCATTTGCAGACGGTTGGGAAGCGCGGGGCGTCGTTTCGATTGAGCATGAAGTTGGCGAGGATGCCGAACCCGGTGCATTGCTGGAATTGCGCAGCCAAGTGACCAAGGCAATTCCGCAAACATCCATCGATTACATCAAAGAGCTTCGTCTGGGTGTGGAGATGTTTAATGATTTCGGCAAGCTCAGGGAATTAAATGGCTATGACAGCGGGGAACACCAGTTCGGGCCTGTAATGAAAATGAAATTCAGCGACGGAAACTATATTCAAGCCGGATACAGGGCTGGCATTTCGGAGGCCAGCGCCGATCATTTGGTTAAGGTTTTTATTGGTAGGGAATTCTGAGTTCTACCAAGGAGCGACAACATAAATATACCACATTTCAAACACGGAGATTACTATGAAAAAGTTTTTCTTACCCCTGCCTGCCTTAGTTTTTCTGAGCGCTTGCGCGAATACACCCATCGCACAGGTAGGGTTTCCGTCGCCAACTGTTTTAAGCGGAAACATTCATAGTTTCACTGACGACGGATTTATATTGAAAGATGCCTCCGGGCAGATTGAAGTGGATACGGAAGGCTCCGGTATGGTTAAACAAAAACTTACCATCGGTGAGACGGT
>CAYPXJ010000094.1:0-1789 GCA_964414595.1 uncultured Rickettsiales bacterium | reverse complement strand
GTATAGTGATGTTAATAATTATTATCAATAAAAAATTGGATATGGAGTGGCTGGTTTTTATAGAAAAAGACAGGGGATTCCACTAAACGCTGGTACAAATTACTGCCAAAAACCCTTACTTTGAAATGGGTTGCGTGCGCACCTTTTTGCGGCTAGGAAAGAAGGTAACAGGGATAAAAAAACCCGCCATACAACAACCGCTAGAACAACCATGCCACGCGTAAACGTCAAAGACCGGCGGCGCCAGCAGCTTATTGAAGCCAATATGGCTTCGATTTCGCGCAGGGGCTTGACCGAAACCACCATCGCCCATGTATCCAAGGGCGCGGATATGTCGCGCGGGATCGTGAATTTTTATTTTACCTCCAAAGAAAATATGATGCAGGAAACCCTCAAATTCCTGTGCGATGAATTTACCCAGCACTGGCAACAGGTGTTGTTTGCGAAGGTGGAAAAGCAGGGGGAGGCCACTCCGTCCGAGGAGTTGTTGCAGGCGCTCATTGAGGCGAATTTCGATCCTAAAATTTGCGGGCATCGTCGCTTGGTGATCTGGTCGGCATTCTGGGGACATGCGTCGTCGCATAAAACGTACGCGCGGATTATTCAGGAATGCGACGAACAACACATCGCCCAGATCGCAGAGCTGTGGGACGATATCTGTGCACTTGCCGGTGCAAAAAACCGCGCGCAAACCCATTTTCCGCAACAGCTTCATTCGATGCTGCGCGGCATGTGGCTAATGCTACTCATCGAGCCTGACATCTATGATACCAAAACCCTACATCTGATGGCGCAGCGTGTGCTACAGGAAAAAATCGAGTTTGTTACTGGTAGAGCGCAAGCACCTGAAACAATAAAATCAAAACCAACAGAACCCAAACCTGCTGAACCGAAGCCGGAGAAGAAGGCAAAAAAATCTAAGGATAAAACGGATTCTGATAATCGACAGATCGATATGTTTGGTTAGCGTTGAATACCAGCCTGGGTGTCGGGATCGTCAAGGCGATCTGCGTGTGAGTTTGGTTTTTCACCGATCACGTTTTTGAACTGAATGGGAGCCTTAGTCTTAGGCATTTCGGCGGTGGGTACGACTCTTATTCCGATATTCACCGCGTTCAGCATACTTCTCTTGAAGCGAGTTAGAAATTCGGGATTTTCGACAATATCTGCTGGTATAACCAGTGCTGCGCTATTCTCATCCAACATGATAGGCTCTAGCTTAAGTGGTGAGTGCAATTGCGATAGAACTTCAGCCGAGCTCCCACTTAAAACCGTGGTATCCCTTATATCATTCACAATCGTTTCGAGCTTTTCTAAACACCCACGCACCGCTTTGGGGTTGCCGCGTGCTTCGTATGTCGGAGGGTTTTTGCCGTAATCTACAAATTCCCACCGCAACACGCCGTCAAACCGATTGAGCTTATCGAGCAGCATCTGCTTGCGAGCATCATCTTTCATCGGTCGCTGTTTTTCTGCCCGTTTCATGCGTCTGAATTAGCTGCCAATCTGAGCGCCAGCTTTACGCGCACCAACACCAGCTGGAGTTTTAGGAGCGGGAGAAACTCCGGAAGTATCCGAGGTGAAGCTCATTTCGACCGTACCTTTGGTTTGGGTGGCCGGCGCAGGCGCCTCATCCCCTAGTTTATTGAAGCCGGTAATCATGACACCACCGCGTTCTTCCACCGGCACTTCGCGTAGTTTATCGCTCAGTTTATTGAGCAAGCCGGAAAATTTATTACCAATTTCATTTACAGCATAGGCTGCTTTTTCGTTCAGTTTTCCGGCAACG
>CAYPXJ010000093.1:0-2062 GCA_964414595.1 uncultured Rickettsiales bacterium | reverse complement strand
CGCGCCCGTAAGCTACTGGAAGAAAAAATCTTCAAAAAACGGTGATATTTTTTGAGGGATGAGTGGTTTTGCTTCGTAATACCTCTGAACATTAGCGGAGGATGGCGTGAAGCGATTATTACTTATAGCGACACTGGCGATATTGCCGACTCAGGCAATGACAGAATCCGTTCCGTTCGATGAGCAGCATAAATGCGCATAGCTTATTTTGGCGGAGACATTTATTATCTATGTCTTAAGCACTTGTTGGAAAGAAATCATCAGGTGATTCGACTGCATACAATGCCAGAAACGGTTGAGCAATATGATATGACTCGGAGAGTTTCACTAATTGCGAGAGACCATTCAATTCCTATCACGCGCTCCAAGCCTACTAGCTACGATCTTGCCGTATTAGAAAACTTAGGATGCGAGATGATTATATCCGCTGGATATTCACATAGAATACCAAGCATTGAGAATACAGCAATAAAATACGCCATAAACATTCACCCATCTTTATTGCCAATCGGCGCGGGGCCTATGCCGCTACCTTGCGCAATTTTATATGAACTGCTTGAGACTGGTACAACTTTACATAAGATTTCGCATGAATGGGATGCAGGTGACATCATATTACAAAAGAAGATATTTTTAAGTCCAGAAGAAACTCTGGAGTCGCTTTATATAAAAAGTCACAGCCAAGCTGTATCGATGCTGCAAGAGTTTCTTGAAAACCCTGAATCGCTTTGGTGTTCTGCAAAAGCTCAGGATTTGAGCAAAAGAAGTTTCTGGGAAAAACCTAAGGCGGACAGCTTTATTATCGACTTCCATCAGCCTGCTGAAGTAGTAGCGAAATATCTTCGCCTTCATCGTTTTGTAAGCATTGATGGCATAGTAGAGTACATGAAAAATATATCAGTAGTGAGCATGGAACATAATTTTGAACCAGGGACAACAATAAACCAGTTTGGAGATACCCACTGCGTCGCAATTCTTAATGGATATGTTTTCTTTACCTTAGAAAAAAAGTCTGTCGATTATTACGATGCGATCATGTCTAACGATGCCTATCAGCAGTAGAAAATATTTTTTGAGGGATTGTGTGTTTTCAATCGTATTAGAGGCATGTTTTCAAGTCAGGAGAAAAGCGTGAAGCGATTATTACTTATAGCGACACTGGCGATATTGCCGACTCAGGCAATGGCCGAATCCATCACGCTCGATCAGGTTATCAAGGAGAGCTTGCAGAAAAATACCAGCCTGTTCCGTGTGCAACGGGAATATGAAGACAAGCTGGCAACTGCCACGGAAACTAAACTGCTGGATAATCCCGAATTCAATATCGATGCCACCCGCGCCAGCGGTGAAAACGGCACAGGAACAGACATTGAGCTTACACAGCCCTTAAAGTTTTCCCAGCTTTCCGGCGCACGCTATGGCTATGCAAGCGCCTTATCCAACGTCGCCAGCACCGAACAAAAATACGAAATCCTGAAAGTCATCAACGAAACCACGGTGCTATATACGCAAGCGTGGCTGCTTTCCGAGCGTAAAAAACTCTATGAGAATTACGCCGATGATGCGGAGAAAATGAAGAAACTCGTGAGCGCGTCGGCGGGGCAAGGCCAAACAAGCCCAGCTGCTTCGCACCTCTTTTCCTCAGATGCCGCAAAACTTCGCGCCGATGCCAACGCAGTTCAAGCAGAATTACGGCAGGTGCGGACTGATTTGGCACGCTTGACGGGGCGTAGCTACCAGCTGGCAGAATTACAGCGTCCGGCTTTCGTGGCTGTGCCGGAAGATACAGAAAAACTACTGACCTTCGCTAAAGAGCAATCCAACCTGCGTAATGTGGTGAAAAGCCGTATTGATGCGGCTGAACGCCGCCTAAGTGTCGCGGAGCAGGATGCCGCCCTGCCTGAAATCGGGCCTCGCCTTATCTATTCGCGCTCACCTGATGGAGATGAAAAATCCTATGGTGTGGGTATTGGTCTTCGTATTCCCCTTTGGAACCAGAACGATGCTGAGCGCAAACGCGCCAATGCCGAACTGCGCCAAGCCAAATCCGAAGCGGATTTAT
>CAYPXJ010000092.1:0-2237 GCA_964414595.1 uncultured Rickettsiales bacterium | reverse complement strand
CGATTAAAGAAAAGCGCGGCAACCTTGTTTTCACTGGTGTGGAAAATGACCCGCAAACGCTCGAGACGCTGAAAAATTTTGGCTTTGAAAATCCGGCGACGATTTCCGAAATCATTCGCGGTTGGCACCATGGTCGCCGCCGCGCCACGCGCACCAAGCGCGCGCGCGAGGTCATCACGGAAATCACGCCCGCGCTCCTCGCCGCGTTTTGCGATACGCCGTATCCCGATTACGCCTTCACGCAATTTGACGAAGTGCTGACGCGCCTGCCTTCCAGCGTGCAGATTTTTTCGATTTTCTATAACAACCCGGATCTCATGGAACTCTTCGCCACCATGATGGGTAGCTATCCGCACATCACGGAAATTCTGCGCAGCCAGCCGGAGTTGCTCGAAACGCTGCTCGCACGCGATTTTTATGATGCCTATCCCGAACCGAAGGAAGTTCACACCGCACTGCGCGAGCGCTTGCTCAAAGCCACCGATTTTGAGGCTAAGCTTGATGCCGCGCGGCGTTTTGCGCGTCGGCATTGGTTTCGCCTCGGCGTCCATTTGCAGAAAGGCTTAATCACGATTGATACCGTCAGCGCGCATTTAAGCCACCTCGCCGATGCGCTTATCACCGAGCTGCAGCGCGAGGTCACCACAGAATTTTCTGCGCAATATGGCACCGTCGAAAGCCACGATTTCGCCGTTATCGCAATGGGTAAACTCGGTTCGCAAACGCTTACTTTCAGTTCTGATCTCGATCTGGTTTTTGTCTACAGCGCACCGGAAAATGCCAAGCCCGGCGCGCTTTCTACCGGCGAATATTTCACCCGCCTTTGCCGCCGGTTGATGACCGCGCTCACCACGCAAACCAATCAGGGCAAACTCTACGATATCGATATTCGCCTGCGTCCTAGCGGCAAGGATGGCCCGATTGCCGTAAGCCTAGAAGGCTTTGCAAAATACTACCAGAATTCCGCCTGGCTATGGGAGGATTTGGCCCTCACCCGCGCCCGCGTTATCACCGGTAGCACCACGATGAAAACGCGCATTGAAGATATGATTCGCGCCGTTATCACCCGCCCGCGCGACCCCACCGATACCGCGCGCGAAGTGCTCGATATGCGCGCAAAGATTGCTGAAGAATATGGCAACCATGTTCCGCTCAATATTAAATATGCGCGTGGCGGGCTTATCGATGTGGAATTCCTCGCCGAGTATCAGCAAATTTGTTTCAGCCACCGTTTTCCGGATTTGATCACGCAGAATCTCATCAATCTTTTCACGCACGCCGCCGCGCATAAACTTATTACCCCGCAGGATCGCGATGCGTTAGAAAAAGCCGCGCATTTTTACCACCACGTACAGTTTATTCAGCGTCTGATATATTTCCGTGACTACGACGAAACAAAAGCCACCGCTCAGGCCAAAAAAACGCTTGTCGAGCATCTGCAGAAGGAACATCCCGAATTGCAGGATTTTACTGGGCTGATGAAACAGCTCATCTCCCATCAAAAAAACGTGCAAAAATGCACGGATTCCTATATAAGAGCGTAACTATCATCTGAAGGAGGCCACGATGGTTCAACCCGCCACCCAATCCCGCGAGCTGAAAATCGGTGATTTTGCCCCCGATTTCACCCTCGATACCGATACCGGTAAAAATATCACGCTTTCCGGACTGCGCGGCAAAAACGTCGTGCTGTATTTCTACCCGAAAGACGATACGCCCGGCTGCACGCTGGAAGCAAAAGCCTTCACCGACGCGCTGCCCGAGTTCAAAAAACGCAATGCGGAAATCATCGGCGTATCGCGCGATGACGTCAAAAGCCACGAAGCCTTCAAACAAAAATATTGCTTAGGTTTCCCTCTCGCGTCCGATGAATTCGGCACCGTGTGCGAAGCCTATGGCACCTGGGTAGAAAAAAGCATGTATGGCAAAAAATACATGGGCATTCAGCGCGATACATTTCTCATCGATGCGAGTGGTAAAATCGCGCAGATTTGGCGCAAAGTGCGCGTAGAAGACCATGCAAAAGAAGTATTGGATGCGGTAAAAAACCTTGGCTAAGAAAACTCCAAGTTCTAAATCCCACACTCACCTGCTCAGCGTTTCCGATCTTTCTACGAAACAGGTTGCGGAAATTTTCCGCCGCGCCAAAACACATCTCGGCAACGCAAAAAGCAAATCGCTCGCCGGAAAAAATATCGGCCTGCTGTTTTTCGAGGATTCCACGCGCACGCGCACGT
>CAYPXJ010000091.1:0-2239 GCA_964414595.1 uncultured Rickettsiales bacterium | reverse complement strand
GCTTAGCTTTCAGTTACGTGCTGGAAATGCCCTGATTCTTCGGGGTGGAAACGGTTCGGGTAAAACCTCTTTGCTTCGTATTTTAGCAGGGTTGGATGCGCCCGCGCAGGGCCAGATTCAGGGGCAAAAGTCTGTCGATATGCTGTTTATCACCCATAATAATGCCCTTAAACAGGAACTTACTATTTCCGATCATTTGCAATTCTGGGGCGCACTTTATAATGCAAAAATGCGCGTTGAGCGTGCCATAAAAATATATGGGCTAAATGAACAAGGCCTAGATAGACCCGTGCACGAACTCTCCGCCGGCTGGCAACGTCGCGTAAGTCTTGCACGGTTGGCGCTTTCATCAGCACCTCTCTGGTTGCTTGATGAACCGTTTAGCCATATCGATGCCGATATGCAAAATACATTGATTACACTTATTAAAGAACACACGGCTCACAAAGGTGCGGTGATTTTCTCGCATCATGGCGAGCTCCCTGCAAAATTAGGGAAAACACTGAATTTGGAAGATTTTGCTCCTTATGTTTCTTGCGCTGCTTAAGTTTGAAGCCCGTGCCGCGATAAAAGATTGGCGCGCTTGCGCACAGCTTTTTCTTTTTTATACGCTCGTGCTTGCGATATTTCCGTTTGGCGCCGCGCCGGAGCTAAAATATTTGCACTCTATGGGCCTGAGTATTTTTTGGGTGGCGATGCTACTTGCAAGTTTGCTCGCTCTACCCCGAGTATGGGATAAGGATGAGGCCGAAGGCGTATTAGATATGCTGCGTATTTCGCACATTTCTTCTGCAAGCATCACGCTGATTAAATTTATTGTATTCTGGCTTTTTTGTGGAGCTGCCTCGTTGATTTCTCTCCCGTTGCTGATGTTTTTTTATCAGATTTCGAATGAATTGCTGTTAGAGGCACTTCCCAAAATTATTCTGGGCAGTGCGAATATTGCGTTGATTGGCTTGCTCAGCGCGACCCTAACTATCGGTTTGCCACAGGCTTTTATTGTGCGTCTTATCTTAATAATACCACTTTACGTGCCCACGCTTATTTTTGGCGCTGCGCAAGAAAATGCGGCTTTCGAAGCCGGTGTTCTTGCCGGTATTTTCTTTTTGCTGATGCCGCTTAGTCTTGGCGCAAGTGCGTGGCTGTTACGGGCGCGTTGATTAAATAAAGCGCAGATAACTATAAGCCAGAATAATGCACGCCGCGAAAATAACAGAAAGCGTGATGTTCACACCAATCGCACGGTACATAAAATTAACATCGCCCTTTTTCGTGCGGGATCTTTCTTTAAATACAAGGCTGTACGCATGGCTGAGACGCGCTGAAATCAATACAAGGCAAAGCACATGCACAATCATGTAATGCACATCTTGCAATTCAACCAACAGGATAAGTAGCAAAGTAAACGGCACATATTCGCCAAAGTTCGCATGCGCACGAATAGAGCGCTGCAATTCTTCTACACCACCGTCGTATAAATAAACCTTATGGCGGGCGCGGTTACGAATAACATCACGCGTGAGGAAAATATAAAATAAACCGAGCAGAGACGCGTAAAAGCCGGTGATGATACCTGGAAAATAATCCATAAAGCTCCTTTTTCGTTAGACTTCCTGTCTAGAACGAGGTGCGCGACTTGAGGGCAGCGCCCAACGTCCCTTCATCGAGGTAATCTAACTCACTTCCGACCGGAATGCCATAGGCAAGACGCGAGACCTTTACGCCAAGAGGTTTCACCATGTCACTGATATAGAAGGCTGTTGTTTGGCCATCCACCGTAGCGTTGGTTGCAAGAATTACTTCTTGCACGCTTTGCTTCTCGATACGGGTTAAAAGTGCCGGAAGTCTGAGCTCTTCCGGCCCTCTTCTATCCATCGCCGAAAGGGTTCCGCCGAGAATATGATAGAGGCCGCGATAAAGACCTCCACGCTCCATGGCCCAGAGGTCCGCCACCTCTTCTACAATACATAAACTGGCCTGATCCCGCTTAGCATCCGTACATATCGAACAGGGATCAGCTGTGTCCAAATTGCCACATAAATGGCAGGTTTTAATTGAATCCGCCGTCTTTTCTATCATCTTGGCCAATGGATACATTAGCGCATCGCGATGTTTTAGAAGATGTAATACGGCTCGCCTGCCTGAGCGCGCGCCCAGACCTGGCAATTTGGCAAACATCGCCGAAAGCGTATCAATATCCGATGTCATGAACGACTAGAATGGCAACATGCCCGGGGGC
>CAYPXJ010000090.1:0-2386 GCA_964414595.1 uncultured Rickettsiales bacterium | reverse complement strand
GATCTCATAACGTTCTATCCGTCATTTCAATACTGAACATGCTATCGGGCGTAACAAACAGCGTATAGGCCAGCCGTAAACATACCACGAGCACGATAATCGCAAGCAACCCGCGCAGCTTTTCGGGCGCAAGTTTCATGCCGAAACGCGTGCCATATTGCGCCCCCACGACGGAACCGGCTAACAGCAAAGCCGCTAGTACGACATCCACCGTTTGCGTCGTTATTGCCTGCAAAAATGTAGTGTTTGCGCTGGTAAAAATAATTTGAAAAAGCGAAGTGCCAATGACTACGCTCGTAGGCATACCTAGCAAATAAATCATCGCGGGAATCATAAAAAATCCACCGCCGATGCCCATAATCGCTACCATCATGCCACTCACAAAACCAATGCCGAGCGGAAGCAACAGACTCACCTGAATTTCCGAACGCGGAAAACTGCGCTGCAAGGGTAATTTGAAACGACCCTGCCAGGGAAAACGACGCTCAGCCGGGGGCAAACCTAATTTTTTGCGCTGGATAGTTTTCCAGCTTTCTACGCCCATCATCCCACCAATTACACCCAGAAAGCCTACATAGCTCACTTGTATAACCAAATCGATTTGCCCGAGATCTTTGAGTAGTTTGAAAATCCATACCCCGATCGTGGATCCAACAAATCCGCCAAGTAAAAGATACGCACCCATTTTGAGATCGACGTTATTACGCCGGAGGTGCGCCAGAAACCCTGAGAATGATGCGGCAATAATTTGATTTGCAGAGGTAGCCACCGCCACCGCCGGCGGCACGCCGATAAAAATGAGAAACGGCGTCATCACAAATCCACCGCCAATGCCAAACATTCCAGACAACACGCCAGCGATGCCGCCTAAAAACAGCACCACTAACATATCTACAGGCATTTCCGCGATCGGCAAATAAATCGACATAACCCCTCACCTCCACCATAGGCGGAGGCTGGGCGGATGCCAATTATTTTTCGTGTATCCAGCCGTGATGGATAGGCCCGTGGCCTTTGCCAAAACCCGGCGCACGGGTAATTGCGCCATGCACATACGCTTGCGCCTTTTTTACCGCTTCGACCAGCCCCTCACCTTTGCCCAGATAGGTCGCGATAGCAGAAGCATAGGTACACCCTGTACCGTGTGTATGTTGTGTTTGAATGCGTTTCTGCGGGAATAAATGGATTTTACCTACCTCATCCAACAGTACATCCGTAAGCTCAGCGCCTTCCATATGCCCCCCTTTGATAAGGACGGCGCGCGCACCGTTTGCACACAATTTTTCCGCCACGAAGTGCATATCGTGCACCGACGTAATTTTTTGCCCGGCAAGAAATTCCGCCTCAGGAATATTAGGGGTAATAAGGGCGGCGGCGGGCATCAATTCCTCGGTCAGCGCCGCTACGGCATCTTCCGCTAGCAGCGCACTGCCACCTTTGGCGATCATTACCGGATCGAGCACCAGCGGTATATTCGCTGCCCTGCGTTTCAGTACGCCCGTAATGGTGTGAATAATGTCCGCGCTAAATAACATGCCCGTTTTAATGGCGTCGGCTCCAATATCGCTAAGCGTGAGTTCGATCTGCTTGGCCACAAATTCCGAAGGTATATCCTGAATGCCAAATACACCTTGTGTATTTTGAGCCGTGAGTGCCGTTACGGCGGTCATTGCATAACCGCCTAAGGCTGAAACTGTTTTTATGTCAGCTTGGATGCCCGCACCGCCACCCGAATCGGAACCCGCGATAATAAGAACGCGCGGAAGCATTATGCCGCGCGAATCGTATCGGCAATGCTATCGGCGATCGCTTCGATCGCGGCACGGCTTTTGCCTTCCACCATGATGCGGATTTTGGCTTCGGTTCCGGAAGAACGCACGAACACGCGGCCCTCTTTGCCCAGCGATTTCTGGGCTTTTTCAATACTGGCCTTCACGTTCTTCTGATTCAGAATGGCCGCCGCATCTTTTTTCGCTACTACGACGTTTTTCAAAATTTGCGGTAGCGGATTAAATTGGTGCAACACTTTGCTGGCGGATTTTCCTGATTCCACTAACGCGCCCAGAATTTGCAAACCGGCAATGAGCGCATCGCCAGTCGTCGCGTAATCACGCAGAATAATGTGGCCCGAAGGTTCGCCACCGAGATTCGCACCATGCTTCTGCATCTCCGCTGTAACGTAGCGATCACCCACCGCAGCGCGCACCAGCTGAATATTCTTTTCGCCCAAAAATTGTTCCAGACCAAGATTTGACATCTGCGTGCTCACCACTTTATCGCAGGAAAGCAGCCCAGATTTTTTCCACCGCGTAGCAATAAGCGCAATGATTTGATCACCATCCACAATTTTGCCCTGCTCATCGCAAATGATAATGCGATCCGCATC
>CAYPXJ010000089.1:0-2589 GCA_964414595.1 uncultured Rickettsiales bacterium | reverse complement strand
AGTTCAGATTGTCCTCTGCAACTCGAGGGCATGAAGGTGGAATCGCTAGTAATCGCGCATCAGCATGGCGCGGTGAATACGTTCCCGGGTCTTGTACACACTGCCCGTCAAGCCATGAAAGTCGGTTCTACCTGACGTCGGTGGGCTAACCGCAAGGAAGCAGCCGCCCACGATAGGGTCGATGATTGGGGTTAAGTCGTAACAAGGTAGCCGTAGGGGAACCTGCGGCTGGATTACCTCCTTTCTAAGGATGATTTTGGGTAGGTCGGTTCGTCCGACTCTGAAATCTACTTGAACATCCGCACCCCGCCCTCACTTCTTCCTGGTCATGATTCATTTCCCCAAAATTCTATCTAAGCTTGTCATCTAGACGCACCGTTCTGCGCTTCCGCTGCTCATGTACGAACTAAGTACATTGCGCGGCGGTTCTCGAACGTTACGCCTATCTAACTAAGCTTAGCGAATTTTGGTAAAATGAATTACGAGCGCTTTTTAAGCGCCAAAAAACATATTCCCAAAAAAATAACCAAAAGAAGAAATGCACCGAAGCCGATCGCTTCAACATAGTCGCAATTTGCATCGTTTTCCGGCACTTCCTGACACACAGAAAATTTGCGCGCAAGCGCGAGCGAAGATTTATAAAAGAGATGTTCCACTAACCAACCTGTTTGAAAGCGCGCAATGCGCGATCGCGCGCTTCGGCGTGATCGACAATCGGTGCGGGATAGTCCGGCGCAAGCAGTGGTTCTTTCCACGGTTCGTGAATGATATCCGCATCGAGATGTTTCAGTTCCGGCACAAAACGACGCACATAATCGCCGTTCGGATCAAATTTTTTGCCCTGCAAAACCGGGTTAAAAATACGGAAATAAGGCTGCGCGTCCGTACCAGTCGAAGCCGCCCATTGCCAGCCGCCGACATTCGACGCAAGTTCATAATCCATGAGTAATTGCGCGAAATGTTCTTCGCCTAAACGCCAATCGATGAGCAAATCCTTGGTAAGAAAACTCGCGACAATCATGCGCGCACGATTATGCATCCAGCCGGTGGTTGCGAGTTCGCGCATCGCCGCATCGACAATCGGATAGCCGGTTTTTCCCGTTTTCCACGCATCGAGCAATTTTTTATCCTGCCGCCAGGGCAAAGTGTTTTGATATTGCGCCTGAAATTCCAGCTGCGGCGTATGCGGAAAATGAAACAGAATCATCTGATAAAAATCACGCCAGATCAGTTCGGAAATCCATTTATCCGAGCCTTTTACTTCAGTTGCTGCGCGTAAACATTCGCGAATCGAGATGAGGCCGAAACGCAAATAAGGCGAGAGTTTGCTCGTGCCTTCCTCCGCGACCATGTCACGCGATTTAGGATAGTTATTCACCTGCGCGATAAAGTTTTTCAGGCGTTTTTGTGCGTTATCAATTTTCCATTCACCAAGATCGGAATAGCGATAATTGATTTGCAACAATGCTTTTTCTGCACCCTGAGAAATATCAATGCGTTTGAAATTTTTAAGCAGCGCAGGATCGCTTTTTACGTAGCGATTTTTATCTTTGATGGGACGTTCGGCATCGTAAAGTTCATTGCGTTTCGCATGCCAGGCTTTGGAATACGGTGTGAAAACTCTGAACGGCGAACCATCTTCTTTGAGCACATAATTTGGATGCGCCATCACATGATCGGTTACAAGTTCGAGCGTTGTCTGCGCACTGACAAGCGCATCGCGCTTCCGCGTTGCCGGTTCAAAATCTTCGGCGGCGAAAATTTTTTCTGCGTTTAATTTTGTCGCGAGCTTCGGAATAATTTCGGTCGCCTTGCCATGAAAAACGAGCAACTCGCCGCCGCGTTCACGTAGTTTTTGATCAAGTTGATACAGCGCTTCGGCGATAAAAGTGAGGCGGCGATCGCGTGGATTATCAAAGCGTTTCAGAATTTCGGTATCGAAAATAAAAACCGGTTGAACCGGGCTTTGTTCTTTGAGCGCTGCGTGGAGCGCCGCATGATCATGCAAACGCAAATCCCGCCGTAGCCAAAGGAGATTGACGCTCATCCCACTTTCACCACCGCGTGGCGTTTTTTGCCGGCGGAGAGTTTAATGATGCCGTTTTTTACATCATTCACGGTGATGAGTTGATCAGGTTTTTCTACCTTCACATCATTCACTTTCGCGCCGCCGCCTTGCACAAGGCGTTTTGCTTCGCCGCCGGATTCAGCAAGCCCCGCGTCCTTGAATAATTGGAATGCCGGAATCCCCGCTTCGAGTTGCGATTTCGCAATCATAATTTCGGGCAATTCTTCACCAATACCGCCTTGCTCGAACACTTTACGCGCGGTGGCTTCCGCTTCTTTTGCCGCCGCGTCGCCGTGGCAAAGTTTGGTAACTTCGTTGGCGAGAATAATTTTCGCTTCGTTGATTTTTGCGCCTTCGAGCTTTTCGAGTTTTGCGATTTCTTCCATCGGCAATTCGGTGAATAATTTTAAGAAGCGGCCGACATCCGCATCTTCGGTATTGCGCCAATATTGCCAGAAATCGTAGGGCGAAAGCATATCCGCGTTGAGCCAAACTGCGCCCGCCGCCGTCTTACCCATCTT
>CAYPXJ010000088.1:0-2622 GCA_964414595.1 uncultured Rickettsiales bacterium | reverse complement strand
TCTTTTTTGATCTTTTTCAGGCATTCCATAATACATAACACATGCTTTAACTTGTTTGTTTCCAGCTATTGCAGCTTGTAGCGACCAACCGCCCCCAAAACACCAACCAGAAACTGCTATTTTGGCTTTCTTACCAACATATTTAAATCCACTATTGATAATTTGATTTATTCTGGTAACATCAGCACCCTGCATTAATTTCCCAGCTTCTTCAGGGTTGTCAGTAACTTTACCGTCATATAAATCTAATGCTATAATATTTACATCACCCAGTTCTTGCCAAGCCGTCAATCCTTCTTTTTTAACATAATCATTCAACCCCCACCATTCGTGAAATAAGAATAAATATTTATCCGACTTTTTAGCCGATGGGATGAAATAGGCTTTTGCAGGAGCACCTCCTTCAACAGGTATTTCGATCATTTTGCCTAGTGTATCGTTAAGTACAATTTCTTTAGGCGACTCATGTTTTGAAACAAATTCTTTATCAGAGGCAAAAGCCGTAAATTCTTTACTGCCATGACAACTCTGAGCATTAACTCCATTATAAATAAATAAAACTGTAATAAAAATAAATACTTTTTTCATGGAATTATAACATAGGATTTAATATTAATGTTTTAACATTTAATTTTATTTTACTCATTTTCATTTCATGTATTAAAAATAGTTCAAAATATTATTTTTGGTTATGAAAAATATTAAAGGCTTTCTGATTCTCCGCAAACACACCTAATATTTTTAGTATATTAGCGCTCAAAAAGCAGGGATTATGAACATATTCAGTTTTACGGCTCATTTCGGTTCGGAGGAAGATTGTCGTTTGCATTTCAAGGAGCAGCGTGATAAGGAAGGGGTTGTCTGCAAGCGATGCGGGGGCACTTCCCATTATTGGTTACAGGGTAAATGGAGTTATGAATGCAAAGGTTGCCGTTTCCGCACCTCGTTGCGCAGCGGTACGATCATGGAGAGCTCCAAGCTGCCGTTTCTGGTGTGGTACAAAACGATGTTCCTGATGAGTTGCACAAAAAAGGGATTCTCCACCAACGAACTCCAGAAGCAATTAGGATTGAAGCGTTACGAACCGGTATGGGCGATGGTACACAAACTCCGCAGGGCGATGGGCAACCGGGATGCAAGGTATACACTGGAAGGGATGATAGAACTGGATGAGGGTTACTTTTCGGTGGCCAGTAAGGAAATCGAGCGAGGCAAGGGTACACGTGGCCGGGGAGCCGAGGGAAAGCAGAACGTTGCGGTGATGGCCGAAAGCACCCCGTTGGAAGATATCGAAACGGGCAAAAAGGAGAAGCATGTGCGTTATTTCAAGGCCAGGGTACTGGATAGCCATCAAAGTGAAGGAATCAACGGCGTGGTCAGGGACTGCATGGAGGATGATGCCATCGTATTTTCGGACAAAAGCACTTCTTACGTTGACATCTCCGATCTGGTGGAATTGCACGTCACCGAGAAATCAGACGCCAAAACCACCAAGGAAACACTCAAATGGGTGCATATCGCAATCAGTAATGCAAAACGGACATTGCTGGGCAACTACCATAAAATCAAAAGGAAATACTTACAGTTGTATCTCAACGAGTTTATTTACAAATTAAACAGACGGTATTTTGGAGACAAACTCTTTGACAGACTAGTAATTGCGAATATAACAGGTGCATAAACGGATAATCAGAATCTTTAAACATCCTAATTAACTACCTGCGGATTTTAGGTATTATTATAGAAGCCCCCATGAATAAATCGCTCATCATTTTCGGCATCGTCAACATAACCTCGGACAGTTTCTCCGATGGAGGCCGGTATCTGGCGCCAGACGCAGCCATTGCGCAGGCGCGTAAGCTGATGGCCGAGGGGGCAGATGTGATCGACCTCGGTCCGGCATCCAGCAATCCCGACGCCGCGCCTGTTTCGTCCGACACAGAAATCGCGCGTATCGCGCCGGTGCTGGACGCGCTCAAGGCAGATGGCATTCCCGTCTCGCTCGACAGTTATCAACCCGCGACGCAAGCCTATGCCTTGTCGCGTGGTGTGGCCTATCTCAATGATATTCGCGGTTTTCCAGACGCTGCGTTCTATCCGCAATTGGCGAAATCATCTGCCAAACTCGTCGTTATGCATTCGGTGCAAGACGGGCAGGCAGATCGGCGCGAGGCACCCGCTGGCGACATCATGGATCACATTGCGGCGTTCTTTGACGCGCGCATCGCGGCGCTGACGGGTGCCGGTATCAAACGCAACCGCCTTGTCCTTGATCCCGGCATGGGGTTTTTTCTGGGGGCTGCTCCCGAAACCTCGCTCTCGGTGCTGGCGCGGTTCGATGAATTGCGGCTGCGCTTCGATTTGCCGGTGCTTCTGTCTGTTTCGCGCAAATCCTTTCTGCGCGCGCTCACAGGCCGTGGTCCGGGGGATGTCGGGGCCGCGACACTCGCTGCAGAGCTTGCCGCCGCCGCAGGTGGAGCTGACTTCATCCGCACACACGAGCCGCGCCCCTTGCGCGACGGGCTGGCGGTATTGGCGGCGCTGAAAGAAACCGCAAGAATTCGTTAACTTTTCGGTGGCCAGTAAGGAAATCGAGCGAGGCAAGGGTACACGTGGCCGGGG
>CAYPXJ010000087.1:0-2729 GCA_964414595.1 uncultured Rickettsiales bacterium | reverse complement strand
CTCCTGCACCAATGGCCGCATTGAAGATCTGCGTGAAGCAGCGCGCATGGCCGCAGGCCGGCGCATTTCAAGCCATGTAAAACTTGCCATGGTGGTGCCCGGCTCCGGTCTCGTTAAAGAACAGGCAGAAAAAGAAGGCTTGGATAAGATTTTCATCGATGCGGGTTTTGAATGGCGCGAGCCGGGGTGCTCGATGTGCCTGGCAATGAATGCCGATAAACTCGAGCCCGGCGAACGCTGTGCCTCCACCTCGAACCGTAATTTCGAAGGCAGACAAGGGCGCGGCGGACGCACGCATTTGATGAGCCCAGCAATGGCTGCTGCTGCGGCGATAAAAGGCAAGCTCGCGGATGTCAGGGAATTTTTGAATTAAATGCCGAAAAAGAAAACATCTGCGAAAAAATCTTCCTCGAAACCTGCAGCGAAGTCTGCTGCAAAACCGATTCTTCTGCCCACGTTAAAAACTTCTGCTATTTCAGATTCACATTCGCGCGATGTACGCGAATTATATTATCTCAATCGCCTTATCAAACATCCGCGCGTGACGATTGGCGAACATAGTTTTGTGCTCGGTAAGCCGCCGATTATAGCGTTTCATCATCAGGCGCGGCTAGAGATTGGTAAATTTTGTTCCATCGGTTCGGATGTAAAATTTTTGCTCGGCGGCAATGTGCATGAGGATTGGGTATCGACTTATCCTTTTTCGCGTCTGCCTTCTGCATGGCCAAAACTCAAAGAGAGTAATCTGGCGACGAAAGGCGATATCGTTGTTGGCAATGATGTGTTCATTGGCACCGAAGCGCTGATACTTTCCGGCGTAACAATTGGCGACGGCGCGATTATCGGCGCGCGCGCGGTGGTAACAAAAGATGTGCCGCCTTATACGATTGCGGCGGGCAACCCGGCGCGTGTGCGGCGTAAACGTTTTAGCGATGCGGTTATCAGCGCGCTGCTTTCGCTGGAATGGTGGAATTGGCCGCTGGAAAAAATCCGCGCGAATGTAGAAATTTTAAGCAGCCCGAATATTGAAAAGCTGCAAAATACGATTGTAAAACATTAGGAGATTCATATGCAAAAATTCATCAAACTCTCTGGCCGAGCAGCGCCGCTGCCTATCGACAATGTCGATACGGATATGATTATCCCGAAGCAATTTTTGAAAACGATTAAGCGTACAGGCTTGAGCGAAGGTCTCTTTTTCGAAATGCGCTATGACGAGAAGGGTAATAAGATTGAAAATTTTATTCTCCATCAGCCCGATTATGAAAAATCGGCGATTGTGATTTCCGGTGATAATTTTGGTTGCGGTTCCAGCCGTGAGCATGCGCCCTGGGCGCTGCTTGATTACGGCATTCGCTGCGTGATTGCGGAAAGCTTCGCCGATATTTTTTATAATAATTGTTTTAAGAACGGCATTTTGCCGCTGCCGCTGCCGAAAGAAACGGTGAAGCAAATTATGGAATATGCACAAGATCATGAGAATCAAATCACGGTGGATTTAGAAGCGCAGCAGATTGTGTTTGATAACCGCATTGTAAAATTTGAAATCGACCCGTTCCGCAAACATTGCTTGCTGAATGGCCTGGATGATATCGGCCTCTCATTGCAAAAATCGGATGCGATTGCGTCGTTTGAAACGAAGAATAAAAGCGATAAGCCCTGGCTTTTTGCGTAATGCAGAAAAAAACCTCCCCCGGTGCGGGCCGGGAGGAGGTTGTTTTTACTCACCTGACATCTCTTTGAAGTCAGATTCTTCGATCTCGAAATTGATGACAGTATCACCAACCGTGATCTTAGTTTTCTGTTTCGTGATGAGCACAATATTGCGTCCCTTCTCAGGAACTTCAATCGCCTCACCAGCAATTTTCACCCGGTTCCTTGCGGAACCAGAATCGCCTTTATTGGCGTAAATCACCAAAAGCGGCCCAATCTCGTTGCGGTTATCCCGCCGACCGACGATCGTAACGCTTTTAGGATCGGAATCGTCAAATTCCTTTTCCTCAAAATTTCGGCACTCGACGAAGCAGGTTCCGGAATACAAGATTCCGGCTCCCAACATCGATTTCTGTGCCTTTGAGGTCCATTTGACCTCTTTTTCGTCCTGTGCCGCAAGAGCGCAGGAGCCAAAAATCGAAACAAACAAAACGGACGCAATGAAACTACGCATCGAAAAGTTCCTTTACTCTGGAACGAAAAAACGCTGGCACCCGCATGCCAGAATAGCTCTATAAACAACCGTTGTTTACAGGGCAGGAACACCTTAATTTTAGCAAATTATTAACTAATTGTAAAATGTATTATCTTTTTATATTCCAATAGGTTATGATGGATATAGGAGGCTTGGAGCATGGCTGACGCATTTGATGAGCTGATGCGCGAGCGCCGAAAGGGCATCCGCGGCGCAGGATACCGCATGAAAAAGCAGGGCGGGTTCGCTGGCTTCTGGCTGCGCTTTTTTGCCAGCCTCATCGATTTTGTGATTTTGTATCTGCTGGTCTATTTTATCAATCTATTGGCCGAACCTGTGTTTGAATATGTAATGCAATATTACGCAGTAGGCATTGGTCAAATTATGGTTGGCATTTTTGAAGCCGCGGGGCGCGTGGGTGAGGGCGACGCAGCCGTCGGTATGTTAGTAAACATGATGACTGGCGCAATGGGAATTCTTTCCACCTATCTGCTTTTTATTCTGGTGATAGGTGTGCTGTATTTTACGCTCTTTCTTACAT
>CAYPXJ010000086.1:0-2814 GCA_964414595.1 uncultured Rickettsiales bacterium | reverse complement strand
AGCCTGTACAGAGCCAAACACGCCAAACGATGGCGCATTTAAAAGATGAGTTGGCGGAGAAAATTCGCGCCGCAGCAAAAGCCAATTTAACCTCTCACCAAAAAATGAAAAATCAGGAAATAGCGGTGCTGCCATTTCATCCGGCGCCCTCTATGCCTTATGTAATTGCGATGGGTTCTTCCACGGGAGGCGTAGAAGCGCTGCGCGATATTTTTATGGCGCTGCCGGCAAATTGCCCCCCGATTGTGATGACGCAACATATGCCCGAGCAATTTACCTCTTCTTTTGCGAATCGCTTGAATGGCCTTTCACAAGTTACGGTAAGTGAGGCCACACACGGCGCTAAATTAAAGCCCGGCCATGCTTATCTGGCGCGGGGAAATATTCATCTCAAAGTTGCTAACAGCAACGGCGCGTTAGCCTGTAAATTGGAAGATGGGCCGGCTGTTAGTGGTCATCGTCCTTCTGTGGATGTGTTATTTGAATCGGTGGCGGAAACCGTGGGACCTAATGCGGTGGGTGTTATCCTTACCGGCATGGGTAAAGACGGCGCACAAGGGATGTTAAAAATGAAAGCACAAGGTGCTTATACTGTGGGCCAAAATGAAGCAAGTTGTGTGGTTTACGGTATGCCGAAAGCCGCAGCGGCCTTGGGTGCTGTTCAAAAAGAATTGCCACTTAATAAGATTGCAAAAGATATTTTAACGTATTGCGAACAGGGAAGGAATAATTATGCCAAAACCGGAAACTAAAGTTCAAGTTAATCCGGCTGAACTCGTAGAGCTTCAGGCGCTGACTGTATTGAACGATATTGAAACGCTGACCTCCGTCGGCATGGCAATGCTAAAGATGTTGACAGCGCTCCTGCCTGTTACTGCGGGTAAAGTTGAAGATGCAAGCCGCAATTTGACATCGCAGTTCAAAACATTGGTAGAGAATGTGCACGCGCAGGATAATTTAATTCAAGCGCTTATTGAGCAGATTGAGAATGCCAATATCAAGGGTACAAAATCTTTTATTCACGCAACACGTCGCGAGTCTTCTACGCTTTCAAAAGATATTGCGCATGCCGTTGCTTCTATCGTTGTGGGTATGCAGTTTCAGGATAGAAATACCCAGGTTATTGAGAATGCGGTTACGGTATTGGAGCAATACGCGCGTATGCTGGCGGATTTGCAGCGCAAAGTGACGACAGCCATAAAAGAAGGGCATAATTCAGAAAATAAAGAAACGGCGCATGCTGCTGACGCCATTATCGCGAGCATTCGCATACACGATATACGCAAGCATTTCCTGGAAGCCTTAGAAGAGCACAAGGTTCCCTACAGTCAGAAGTTTGCGCAAGAGCCGGAGCAGGTAAACCAAAATACAGTGGAGTTGTTTTAGGAGATTTATATGGCAGTGAATATGGATATGAAAATTTTGATCGTGGACGATTTCAAAACAATGTTGAAGGTTATTGAAAACCTACTCAAGCAACTTGGCTTTAAAAATATTGATGAAGCAACCGATGGGGTTAAAGCGCTGGAGAAAATGAAAGAAAAAAAATATGATTTAGTTCTTTCCGATTGGAATATGGAACCCATTACAGGCCTGGATTTGCTTAAGTCTATCCGGGCAAATCCCGATTTAAAAGCAACGCCAGTCGTTCTTATTACCGCAGAGAGTAAGGTAGAGAATGTTATTGCCGCTAAACAAGCGGGCGTGAACAATTATATTGTAAAACCCTTCAATGCTGTTACTCTCAAAGAGAAGTTAGTGACCGTATTAGGCAACTTCTAACAGCCAGGTAGGTATATGAAGGCTGAGAGCTATAAAAATATACTTCCAAAAGAAGTATATGAGCAGATACTAGATATATGCAAAAGCTTCCATGAACTGCATTTAGAGGCATCAGGAATTTTACATCATAGTGATGTTCCGGGAGCTAGTGCCCAGCTTCACGATGTATTGCAATCAACAGAAGAGGCCACAACGGCCATACTGGATGCAGCCTCAGCGATTGGCCAATTTGCTGAAGAGGGAAATAAAGAAGAAATTGCAAAACAGGTAACACGTATTTTCGAGTCGTGTAATTTCCAGGATATCAGCGGCCAACGCATTAAAAAAGTTTTGAAGAGCCTCGATATTTTAGAATCGCGTTTGCGAAAGCTGGCGGAAACAGCGCGGGATTACACAGGTGCAGAAGCGCCGGCTCCTATCAAGAAAGAGGAGGGGTTATTAAATGGACCCCAGCTCTCAAGCCAGGCACCTACCCAAGATGAAATTGATAAACTTTTTTCCAACGGCTAAAACTGCTTAGCAAAAATTTTGATCCGTTCCAGCTCTTTGCGCAAAAGATCAATAAGGTAGCCTGTTTCCTCATACGTAAGCGTGGTGAGAGTTTCTGCCTTATGACAAATATCAGAAAAAACCTGCATACCTAAATTGGCGGCTGAACCCTTTAAATAGTGAGCCGCCTGGCGCCAACGTTCTTTCTCATCTGAGCGGCGAGAACGCTCTAATAAGGTAATTTTTTCATCTGCAATCGTATAGAAAAGCTCCAAAACTTCATTTTCTTCTTCCTCGCTACCCGCTACTAAGCGCAACCTATCACGGTTTAGAGGTGGGATATCGGTTGATAGAGTGGCAGAGATTTTGTTAGTGCTAGAAGATAATATGAACCAGCGTTGCAGATTTTGGTGCAGCTTTTCCGGGTGAATAGGCTTGCCAAAATAACCATCCATGCCAGCTGCAAAACACGCTTCGCGATCGCCCTGCATAGCGTTGGCCGTCATGGCTACAATCAGCACGCGCTTTGCACGCTTATCCGCG
>CAYPXJ010000085.1:0-2863 GCA_964414595.1 uncultured Rickettsiales bacterium | reverse complement strand
ACTTATTGTGGAAGGCTATATGGATGTGATTGGTCTTGCGCAGGCCGGTGTGGTGAATGCGGTGGCGCCGCTTGGCACCGCGATTACCGAAACGCAGTTGCGGTTATTGTGGAAAATTGTGAAGGAGCCAACTGTGTGTTTGGATGGTGATGCGGCAGGCGCGCGCGCGATGGCGCGGGTGGCAGAGCTGGCGCTTTCGGCATTGCAGGCAGGCTATTCGCTCAATTTTGTAACGTTGCCAGAAGGTATGGATCCGGATGATGTGGCGCGTCGCGGTGGTAAGGAAGAATTCCTGCAACTGGCTTCAAAGACAACGCCGTTGGCAGAGGCGCTTTGGCAGCAGTATCTCACCGGTGCGCGTACCGATACGCCGGAAACGCTTGCGGCGCTCGAGCACCAGCTGATGAAACTGACTGCACGGGTGCCCGATGCGATTGTGCAAGCAAACTATAAACAATTTTTCAAAGATAAGATGTGGGATTTGCGCCGCAGCGGTCGCCAACAAAAATTTTCGGCGCGTCCGCAAACGCCGCCGGCAAAGGCCACTGTTTCTATTAAATCCAGACGCTATCAGCTAGAACACCAGATGGTGCGGCTCCTGATGCACTACCCACAACTATTGAAGGACAGCGAGGTGGTGGAAACGCTGTGTACACTCCATTATGAAGACAAGGAAACAGAGGGTTTCATCGATGGCCTTATCAATGGGGTGCAGCATGTATCGTTGGAAACCCTTGAAACCCATATGGCGGATTCAGGCTGGGCTAACTATCTGAAAATGCTGAGAAAAACTCCATTTTCGTTGCCCGAGGAAGCTTCTACTCCGGAAGAGGAATTGCGCCATGCAGATGCGTATTGGAAATATTTGACCGCCTGTTATAATTACGAGCGCGTGTGCGATGCTTATCGGGAAGCAGTTGAAACGCATTTTGCCGGCGACCCTGGTAAAGTAGAGGCGTTTTCCCGAGAGAAACGCGCGATGGAAGCGGCGATGATTGCGGAGCGCAAAAGGTTTGAAGCGCTTTCAGACGCTGAGGTATAAAAAGTATGAAGGCCTAAAAAAATGATCTAAAACTCACCTAAGGTATTGACTTTGACTGACGTTTTTAAGATATTTGGCGCTTTCTTCTTACCCCCCACCAAGGAAAACGAACCTATGGCGAAAGCAAAACGATCTGCCAAAAGCGCGTCTCAGAAGAAAAAGAAATCTGCCGCTCATCCGAAGAAACCTGTCAAGAAAGTAGCTGTTTCCAAGAAAGCAGCAGTGAAAAAACCTGCCCCTAAGAAACAAACGAAGCCCGCACGTCCGGCGAAGTCCCACAAGCCGGTGAAGGCCCAGAAGAAATCTGTTTCACAAGGGGCGAAAAAGAAACCTGCCGCACCGAAAGTTCTCAAAAAATCTGTTATGTCCAATTCCGCGAAAAAGAAATCGACCCTCAAAGCTGTTGTCAAAAAGCCCCTTAAAGCCGCTGCGCCCGTAAAAGCAGAAAAAATTAAGGAAGAAAAAACTAAAGCGACGAAAGCACCCAAGCAAGAAACAAAGCAGTCCAAAAAATCGGCGGCTCAGCCTTCGCTTTTTGATGACGCCGATCAAGAGGGTGGGAAAAAAGAAACCAAGCCCGTGAAAGAACTTTCACGCGAGGCGGTTCTCGGTATTACAAAAAAATTAATTACGATGGGGCGCGAGCGCGGTTCTATCACGCTTGATGAAATTAATGCAAATTTCTGCCGAGCGTATCGAGCAGGTGATGAGTGCGCTTAAGGAAATGAATATTCGCATCAGCGACGAAGAAGATATTGCTGATTTTGATGAAGAGGAAGATGTATTGCCGGAAGGTGAAGCGGAAGCAGAGGCAGATACCGAAGTAGAAGTTGTTGCTAGTCCTACCGCGTCACGCACAGATGACCCGGTGCGCATGTATCTGCGCGAAATGGGTAACGTGGAATTGCTTTCGCGCGAAGGTGAAGTTGAAATCGCGAAGCGCATTGAAGAGGGCCGTGACCAAATGATGGGCACGCTCTTTGAATGTCCGATTGTGCTGAAAGAATTGATTCATTGGTATGACGAGCTTTCCGAAGGCACAAAAATGCTGCGCGAAGTGATTGATCTTGATGCAACGTATAGCGCAGAGATTGGTCATGACGTGCTTGCTGAGCCGATTGTTGCGCGCGGTGAAGAAGAAGATTTCGAGGAAGAAGAGCCAGCTACGGAAGAAAAAGAAGGCGAAGAAGGGGAAGAGAAAAAAGAAGAAACCAAAGCAGAAGGCGAAGAAAAGAAAGACGACTCGGATGATTATTCCGGCGTTTCGCTAACGGCGATGGAAGAAACGCTCAAGCCCCTTATTCTTGGTGCGTTTGATAAATCGAGCAAGATTGCCAAAAAGATGCTGTCGCATCATGAGAAGCGCCTTGAAAGCGCGCGCAGTGGTGAAAGCGTAGGCGATAAGGAACAAAAACATTATCAAAAATTAATTGAGAATTTGCGCGAAGCTTCTAAACCCATTCGCTTGCACCAGCTCCGTATTGATGAGTTGTTGGAACGCCTTTATGGATCAAGCCGCAAACTTATGTTGCTGGAAGGTAATCTGCTGCGCATGGCAGAACGCCGCCGCGTGGCCCGCGATGATTTTATTAAAACGTATCTTGGCAGCGAGCTGCAGGAAAACTGGCTGAAGAACGTTGCTCGCCGTAAAGAAAAAGGTTGGGCGGATTACGCTAAGCTCGATGAAAAAGATATTGTGCAGGTGCGCCAGGATGTTTCTTCCATTGCGGAAGAAATGGGCACGGATATCGCCGAGTTCAAACGTACGGCCCAGCGCACGCGCAGACGGTGGAAGAAACGGAAGTCCCGGCGTTGGTGCTT
>CAYPXJ010000084.1:0-2928 GCA_964414595.1 uncultured Rickettsiales bacterium | reverse complement strand
ATGCCATGCGGCAAAAACGCAAGCTGCGCAAAGGTCCAAAGCGTATCGTCAAGCAACTTCGCCGTGCGATCCTGCGCGGCAAGCACCAGCGCACGCTGACCGGACTCATATACTTTATGCAAAAGCTTTGGCGCTGCGCGCTCGAGCGGGGTTGCCGTCAAATGGTAAAACGCGATGTTCGTCATTTGCCCTCGTAATGATCAGCCACAAGCTGATTCAGCAAACGAATGCCGAAGCCGGTTGCGCCGCGCGGCGTGGTATCTTTTTCCTTCTTCGTCCAGGCGGTGCCGGCGATATCCAGATGCGCCCATGGCACATTATTCACGAAACGCTGCAGGAATTGTGACGCGGTAATACTACCGCCGCCGCTACCTTCCTTCGCGATATTCTGCATATCGGCGATATCGGAATCGATAAGCTTGTCGTATTCGTCGCCCATCGGGAAACGCCAGAGACGCTCGCCGGTTTTGTTGCCAGACGCGATGAGTTTTTCTGAAAGCGCATCGTTATTGGAAAAAATTCCCGCGTAAAACACGCTGAGGGCAATTTTAATCGCGCCGGTGAGCGTCGCGAGATCGACCACGAATTGCGGCTTGAAACGATCCTGCGTGTACCACAACGCGTCGGCAAGCACGAGGCGGCCTTCCGCGTCCGTATTTAATACTTCCACCGTTTGACCGGACATCGTCGAAACTACGTCGCTCGGGCGTTGCGCGTTGCTGCCGAGCATATTTTCCACCAGGCCAATCACGCCGACGGCATTCACCTTCGCTTTGCGCGCGGCGAGCGTATGCATCAGACCATATACCGCTGCCGAACCGGCCATATCGTATTTCATTTCTTCCATGCCGGAGGCAGGTTTAATCGAAAGGCCGCCGCTATCGAACGTCACGCCTTTGCCGACAAATGCAACGGGCTGCTTGCCTTTACCGCCGCCATTCCATTGCATCACCACCATGCGCGGATCTTTTGCGCTACCTTGGCCGACGCCAAGCAATGCGCCCATACCGAACTTTTTCATATCGGCCACATTGAGCACATCAACCTTCACTCCGAGTTCGGAAAGATGGCTATCCACGCGACTCGCATACGAAGCGGGGTAAATAATATTCGGCGGCTCGGTAATCACATCGCGCGCCAGGAACACGCCGTCCGCGATATGCAACAGCTCGTCATATTGTTTTTTCGCTTCCTTTTCCTTATCGACAAGATAGGTAATTTTTTTCAGATTGGTTTTCTGTTCTTCCTGTTTCTTTTTATAATATTTCAGGAAACGGTAACTACGCAGGCGCGCACCAAACGCCATGTTTGCCGCCAGCGTTTCGGAAGAAACGCCTTTAAACGGCGATTCAATCGTTACCACCGCCTCTTCCAGCTTCATACCTTCAAGATAGGCTTGCAGCGCGCCACCGAGATCGGCCATATCTTTTTCCGCCGGTGCATCCTTGCCAACGCCTTGCACAATCACGAGCGTATATTCGCTGCCGCCTGGGCGCAGCATGGCGTAAAATTTATTTTTCTTGCCCTCAAACTTCATGGTTTTGAGCGCATCGGTGATAAAACCGCCCAGCGATTTATCCAGCGCCTTGGCTTGACCGCCTAGACCTGCGGATTCATGATACAGCGCGACAAGCACGCCTTTTTTTGGTAATTTGAGCGAAGAAAAACCGATCTGCATGGAACAACCTCTGACGATGAAAAATTCAAAGCACGATGATTATGGATTATTCCATCTATGTCAATGCCTCGCACGGCGTATAATGTAAGTATGGCGAAGATAAAACATTACCAAAGCTATATTATGATACGCGTGTTGTGGCCCGCTGCGTTTGTAACGGTCGGCCTCACCGCGATTGCCTGGCTTACGCAATCATTGCGTTTTATCGATCTCATAGTGAATCGCGGCTTAGGTGTGGGAATGTTCTTCTATCTCGCCTCGCTGATTATTCCTTCGCTGTTTATGATCATCATGCCCATGGCGCTCTATATCGGTGTCGTGTTTGCGTATAACCGCCTCGCGCAGGATCGCGAGCTGGTGATTTTCAGCAATGCGGGCCTGAGCCATTGGCAGATTATGCGCCCGGCGCTGATGCTTGCGGTTGCCACTGTTGGCATTCTTTATTTTATTTCGCTGTATCTGCTGCCCACGTCGTACCGCGAATTTAAAGATTTGCAGTATTTCATTCGCAATAATTATGCCTCTCTGCTTTTGCAGGAAGGTGTGTTTAATAACCCGGTGCGCGGCGTTACCGTGTATCTACGTTCGCGCGATTCCGATGGTACGCTGACCGGTCTGCTCGTGCATGATAATCGCGAGGCAAATCGCTCCGTTACGATGATGGCGCAGCGGGGTCAACTATTACAGGGTCCAAATGGGCCACGTTTTATTCTGATGGAGGGTAATCGCCAGGAGGTGGACACCACGACGCATCAACTTTCCATTCTGCATTTTGATCGTTACACGGTAGATATTTCTATGTTTCAGGAAACCGGCGCGATTCGCTGGCGGGAGCCGGAGGAGCGCTTCATTCATGAACTTTTTTGGCCTCGTGATACTGAGCCGCATCTTCTGCCAAAATTACGCGCCGAAGGTCATCACCGTTTGCTTTGGCCGATAAACAGCCTAATCCTTACATTATTTGCACTGCTACCCTTTATTCAGGGTGAATTTAACCGCCGTGGGCTATGGAAACGCATTCTGGTTAGTACGGTTTTTGCTTCAGTCTATACGGGCTTATATATTGTACTTTCTAATACACAGACAAAGTCCATCTATATGACTTATGCGCTTTATGGCTATGTCGCTAGCGCATTGGTACTGTTGGTGACTTTTGCCTCACAACCTGCCGAAACAGGCAATCAACTTCAACGTAGCCTGAGCAGCTGGCTGCGGCGCTATTTTTCACCGTAAATTATGAAATCCATACG
>CAYPXJ010000083.1:0-2946 GCA_964414595.1 uncultured Rickettsiales bacterium | reverse complement strand
CGCCTACACAGGTAAGGGCGAATTTGCTAATGGCCCAGCTTATAAAGAACTGCGGAGCGTATTCTCGCTGCATGCCGAAATGTTCACGGTGGCTGTTCGCCCCGAAAGCGGGATTACCTCGTTTGATGAATTACAAAACAAGCGTATCAATATAGGAAATCCGGGATCCGGCATGCGTGCCATCATGGAAGACCTTATGGAGAGCAAAGGTTGGACAAAGGCGAGCTTCAAGGAAATATCAGAAGAAGGCCCGGGCGAAGCCATGCAGTCTTTCTGCGCTAAAAAACTGGATGCTATGGTGTTTGCAGCTGGTCATCCGAACGGCTTAGTGCAAGAGTTAACTGCACAATGCGGCGCTAAACTGATTCCAGTTCAAGGCTCGAAAGTGGATGCCCTTATTGCAAGCAGCCCTTATTATTCCCGCACCGTTATCCCCGGCGGCATGTATCGTGGTAACTCGCAAAACATTCCTACCTTCGGCGTGAAAGCAACTCTCGTTACTACCGAATCGATGAATGAAGAAGTGGTATACCAGGTGGTAAAATCGCTGTTCGATAATTTTTCAGACTTCAAAACGTTGCACTTTGTGTTTGCCACGCTGGAAAAAAATCGCATGGTGGAAGCAGGGCTTACCGCACCGCTGCATCCGGGTGCTGAGCGCTATTTCAAAGAAGCTGGCTTGCTAAAATAATCAGCTCAACGAACGCTTAATCGTACATCGTAACGGAAGCCGTGTTTAGCTTAGCGTAATTTTCTTAGCGGATATTATTGCGTTAGCTTATTGGCACGCTCTGTTTTCAACCGCTGTAGTTTGCGCATTTCAGCCAGTTCTTCCGTTACATCACGTGCCTTGGTAGGAAGCATCGCCGCAAGCACTGGTGCCACTTTTCTCTCTGACATTTTATCAATAACGGCCAGTAAAATCGGCATATCCATCTCGTTGAAAATGGTAGCAGCGTCAGCGGGCTTCATGTTTTCATATATTTTTACCAATCCACGAATTTCGCTATCCTGCTTATCTTCGTAATTGTTTAGCACGCGTTTTAATTCCTGCTGCAATTCGCGCATTTCGTTCATGCGTGCGTTTATGCGCTCTTCTGCCACATCCAGTACTTTGAGTTTTACCTCTAGTTCTTTTTCGCGCTCATCCAAAGCTAAACGGCGTTTTTTTAGGCTTTGCAAGATATCCATCTCGGTAGGCGTTAGATCTTCGCGTTGCTGTTTCTCTTTTACTTCTTCAATTTTCTTGATCGTGGTTTTGCCTGTGCCTTCGGTCACCGGTTCTTCCTTAGGTTTGATGCTTTTGCCGCCGTGTCCATCATCACCGCCGCCATGATCTTCATCAGAATCCTTGTGTTCTTCTGCGGAAGCATCTTCTTCATTCTTAGCTTCAGCCTTATCTGCCTCTTTCTCCTCCGCAGCGGTGGCGCTCGCGATGGCACGAAACCCAGTATATACTTCCGTAGTCTTTTGTAGCATCATCAAACCTAGTAAGGTCAGAGTTACAGGCAAAATCCGAAAGCGCACGGCCTTCGATTCTGGCGGCTTAGTTTTTACTGCCTGCTTACTGATGGTCGACCTGCTGCGAGGTTTCATATGTCACCGCTTTCTTTGGCTTTTAGTAATTGCGCAAGCTCCTGTTCTGCGCGTGAGCGCGTGCGTTCACCTGGCGCGCTACTCACCGCGGCGGGTGCTGCAGGGCGGCGATTAGAATTTCCAGAAGCATCACCAACATGGGGCGCTAGTTTTGCCATCATTTTATTACCACGCTCCACCAGCATCTGCAGATCATCAGCGAGAAAATTGGCTTTATCGATTCGGTGCTGGATATTTTCAGAAATGCGCTGCGTGGCGCTGTGTAATTCGGCAATACTTTCTGTAGCACGGCGTGTGGTTTCATCGAACTCGTGAATAATTTCTGCAAGCTCAGATCGGCCATCCTGTAACGCGGCGATGCGCTTATTGAGTTTGTAACACACGTAAATAGTTACGGCCAAAAACAGCAATACCAAACTATCAAATGCTAATGCCACACACGCTTCCTATGGAAAGATATCAGGTATTCTTTTCTTTGTTCTGCTGGCGATATTGCCGTATGTGCTCGTTGAGTGCAACCGCCAAACGATCGCCCACACGCCCGACCTGTGCGGTAGTGAGCACTACGCCACCTGAACGGATTTCCACCGCATCGTTGGGCGCGCAATCAAACATCACGGTGCTGCCCACTTTCAAATTTACAATCTCACCTAAATTGATGCTTCGTTCATCCAGTACGGCTTCAATATCTACCAGCGTTTGGCCAACTTCTTTACCTAAATAGCGCTCCCACACGGAATCCTGGCCGAAGCGCTCGCCCATGAACATTTGTAGTAGCAAATCACGAATAGGTTCAAGCGTAGCATGAGGCAATAATATCTCAATCATGCCGCCGCGCTCTTCCATTTCCACGCGCAGGCGTACCAGCAATGCCGCCGAATTAGGGCGCGCAATGGCGGCAAAACGCGGGTTGGATTCCAAACGATCAAACTGGAAAGTAACCGGACTCAGCGGATCAAAGGCCGCGCTTAAATCATTCAAAATAATATCCACCATCTTTTTCACGATATCTTGCTCAATAGTGGTGTATGGCCTGCCTTCAACACGGATGGGCTTAATGGTGCGCCTACCACCCAGCAAAATATCTACGGTGGAGTAAATCTGCGCACTATCGATAGTGATAATGCCAAAATTCTCCCATTCCACCGCACGGTGAATCACCAGCATGGCAGGAAGTGCGATTGAGTTTAAGTAATCATCGAAACGTAGCGACACCATGGAATCGATGGACACATCAACGTTATCGGAAGTAAAATTGCGCAAACTTGACGAAAGCATGCGCACTAAGCGCTCAAACACTACTTCCAGCATAGGAAGTTTTTCATAGGCCATCATCGACTTATCTAAAAT
>CAYPXJ010000082.1:0-3297 GCA_964414595.1 uncultured Rickettsiales bacterium | reverse complement strand
CTCGAAGGCCGTATTGATACACTGGTTGGCCGTGAAGAAGAAATTGAACGCACGATTGAAATTCTCTGCCGCCGCACAAAAAATAATCCGCTCTATGTGGGCGATCCGGGCGTGGGTAAAACCGCGATTGCCGAAGGTTTGGCCGCGCGTATTTCTGCCGGCGATGTCCCTGATGTGCTGAAAAAAGCCGTGATTTATTCGCTCGATATGGGCTCGCTCTTGGCAGGCACGCGTTATCGCGGTGATTTCGAAGAGCGTCTCAAAGGCGTGATCAAAGCGATTCAGAAACAGCCTTTCGCGGTGCTTTTCATTGATGAAATTCATACGATTGTTGGCGCAGGTTCCACGACCGGCGGCTCTATGGATGCGAGCAATCTGCTGAAACCTGTATTGGCGCGCGGTGAAGTACGCTGCATTGGTTCCACCACGCATAAAGAATACCGTCAGCATTTCGAAAAAGATCGTGCGCTTGCGCGGCGCTTCCAGAAAATCGATGTCGAAGAACCGACAAAAGAAGAAACGATCAAAATCTTGAATGGCCTCAAAACGCATTACGAAGAGCACCATAAAGTAAAATATACGAAAGACGCGCTGATGGCTGCCGTGCAGCTTTCCGCGCGCTATATTCATGATCGAAAATTGCCTGATAAAGCGATCGACGTAATTGATGAAGCCGGTGCACGTACTGCGCTCAAAGCGGGTAAAAAACCGAAAACAATTACGGTGAAAGAAATTGAAGAAACCGTTTCGCGGATGGCGCGTATCCCGACGCGTTCTATCTCTGCCGACGAAGGCAAAGTGCTGATGACGCTCGCACAGAATTTGAAGAAAGTTGTATTCGGCCAGGATAAAGCGATTGAAGCGCTTTCCGGCGCGATTCTGCTTTCGCGCGCGGGCCTGCGCAAACCGGAAAAACCGATCGGCTGCTATCTTTTCACCGGCCCAACCGGCGTCGGTAAAACCGAACTCGCGCTGCAACTTTCCAAACAGATGAATATGGAAATGGTGCGTTTCGATATGTCGGAATACATGGAACAACACTCCGTCGCGCGTTTGATTGGCGCGCCACCGGGCTATGTGGGTTACGAACAAGGCGGCCTGCTTTCCGATGCCGTTCTCAAAACACCGCATTGCGTACTGCTGCTCGACGAAATCGAAAAAGCGCATCCGGATATTTATAATATTCTGCTGCAAGTAATGGATTACGGTAAACTTACCGATACGAACGGCAAGGAAGTCGATTTCCGCAACACGATTATTATCATGACGAGTAACGTCGGCGCCGCGGAAATGAGCCGTGCACCGGTCGGCTTTAACCGTGGCGCGCGTATCGGCGAAGATACCGAAGCGGTGAAACGCACCTTCACGCCGGAATTCAGAAACCGTCTTGATGCCGTGATCGCATTTGATTCGCTACGCGACGATCTCGTGCTGAAAGTCGTCGATAAATTTATTTTACAGCTCGAAGAAGCGCTCAAAGAACGCGGCGCGGAAATCGAAGTCGGCGCAAGTTCGCGCAAGCATTTGGCGGAAATCGGTCACGATCCGCAGAATGGCGCACGCCCACTCGAGCGCATTATTGAAGAAAAAATTAAAAAGCCACTCGCCAACGAATTACTCTTCGGCAAACTTGCCAAAGGCGGCAAAGTCAAAGTCAGCTTCAAGAACGACGAACTGGTCTTTGAATACAGTTAAATAGCTAAATTGCTTTGCGCCGGGATTCTTGCAGCGTTTGTTTCAGCGCATTCACCAGATAATCAATCATCTCCGGCGTATGATGTGGCGATGGCGTTAGGCGCAAGCGCTCCTCACCTTTCGCAACGGTAGGATAAAAAATCGCCTGCACGAAAATACCGTGCTCTTTCAGCAGACGTTGCGAAATCGCGCGCGCCTGTTTTGCACTTGCCACGGGGATAGGAATAATATGCGACCGGGTCGCTTGATACGGTATTCCCGCTTTTTTCAGCGCCGTTTTCACTTGTTTCACGCGCGCATGCAAACCCTGGCGCTCCAGATCACTTTGCTGAATATGTTTGAGCGAGGCATGCGCCGCGGCCACCACCATCGGCGGCAAGGCGGTTGTAAAAATAAACCCGGGCGCATGGCTGCGAATCACATCGACAATCTGCGCTGAGGCAGCAATATACCCCCCCAGCACGCCAAATGCTTTCGCGAGCGTCCCCTGAATAATATCAATTTTTACACCAAGCGAAGCCGCATAGCCCGCACCTTTTGGCCCATACAAACCCACCGAATGCACTTCATCAATATAGGTCAGCGCACCGTATTTTTTCGCAAGCGCCGCATATTCTTTCACTGGCGAAAAATCGCCATCCATCGAATAGACCGACTCAAACACAATCACTTTTGGTCTTTCACCGGCTGCTCTGAGCAAAGTTTCCAGATGCGCCACATCATTATGGCGGAAAACCTGCTTCTCCACTTTGCAACCCTTAATACCCTGAATGATAGAAGCATGGTTTTTTTCATCCGAAAATACTACGGCATGGGGCAATATACGCAGCAAGGTGCTGAGGCTCGCCTGATTCGCGATATAACCGGAAGTGAATACCAACGCCGCTTCCTTGCCATGAAACTTCGCCAACGCCTCTTCGAGTGCCACAATCGGCGCATGCGTACCGGAAATATTGCGCGTACCGCCCGCCCCGGCGCCAAGATTTTCCGCCGTCGTGCGAATCGCCTCCAGCACCGCCGGATTTTGGCCCATCCCTAAATAATCGTTACTGCACCAGAGGAGCACCTCGCGGTTTTGTTCGTGATCCCAGGCATACGGAAAATGCCCCGCGATGCGCGAAAAACGCCCGAACTCGCGGTAGAGGTGATCATCCTTCAGTCTTTCGATTTCAGCCGAAAGAAATGCGCTGTAATTAAACATTTTTAATTTGTATAAATATATATTTTACAATTCTACTTCGTATTAGCAGAAATCGTATGGTAAATAAAGAGTGAAATCGCAAATAAAAGAACAGCGTTCAACTGGTGCAAAAGCGCCAATCCAAGCGGCACAACGTGAATCAGTGTGAATATCCCCAACAGCAACTGTCCCACCACTGCCAGAAGCAGCAAATGCCGCGCGGCGTGGAACTGCGACGGCATCACCGCTTCCCTGCTCCCCCACCAAAACGCCGTCACCAGAATGAAAACCAGATACGCCGCAATACGGTGCTGAAACTGCACCATCGTGATATTCTCAAAAAAGTTGATATACCATGGCTCCATCATAAACAGATGGTCGGGAATGAATTTTCCATCCATGAGCGGGAATGTATTATAGGT
>CAYPXJ010000081.1:0-3499 GCA_964414595.1 uncultured Rickettsiales bacterium | reverse complement strand
ACCTTGCAGCGAGTATCACCCAGATCGGCACGGCAATCCGGCGTGTAAAGCTCTACGATCTGCTGCGACAGCGCCTGCGATAGACCGCGCAATTCGGCGCGGAACACCGTATCCTTTAATTCCACTTCGCCGATAGTGCCGCGCTTCAGGATAATCTTGCCGTTGGCGAGGTTGGCCCAATTGACGAGAAAAATATCAACCGTCGCGCCATCCCACACGCCCGCGCGCAGATCGGCAGCGCTCAAAGTTTCGCTGTCGATGGCGCTTTCAATGTCCAGGTTATCGACCGCCAGGTTGGCGATGGTGTGAATGGCCGAGCGCGTGTAGCCGGAGCGTGCCTGATAAAGCAGGCTCTCCACGGTCAGATCCTTATCGAAATCCGTGAAGCCGAATATCGATCCGTCTCTGCGCGTGACCTTCCAGCAAGTCGCAAGCGTCGTTGTCTCGCCACCGATATGGGTGGCGAGTTGTGAACTGGCTGATTTCATGATTTCTCTATTTTGTTTGGTGGGGATAATTCCAAGGCTTGTTAAAAGGAGCCAGTTCAGCGCCTCATTGGCTAAGTCGTGCTTTTGGCTGTTTTCCCAAAAAACAATAATATAAGAGTAACCCCCATAAAAATGGCGCTATCTGTCACATTAAATGCAGGCCAATGATATCCAAAAGCGTGAAAATCTAAATAATCCGCGACTGCACCGTATAAAACACGGTCAATCGCGTTGCCGACCGCTCCACCAATAATCAGGCTATAACCTAATGCTTCTGAAGAATTTTCGGACCGCAACAGTAAGCGGCTAAGAAATACGCTAACCGCTATTGCGAATAATGATAGTATCCACTGACTATAGGGCATGTTATTAAGCATGCCGAAACTAATGCCATGGTTCCAAACTTTTACAAAGTTAAAGAAGGGGGCTATAGAATTGGACTTGCCCTCTTGAAGCACAGAAAACACCCAAGCCTGAACCCAACTATCAAATGCGATTACGACAGAAATCACAAACATTCCAATCATTAGGTTTTTACGTGATTTCATTTTTAGCCTCTTTGTGTATGCGTAAATCCTTACTAGCAGCGCGAAGTATTTGCCACGCTCCGCTCAAAGCTAAATAACCCAAAATAGCAGCAACAATGATATCCGGCCAAGCGGTAGAGCTGGCAAATACACCACCAGCGGCAGCAATTACTGTAATATTGCCAATAGCATCATTACGGCTGCAGATCCACACAGACTCTCGATTGCTGTCGCCGCTGCGATGTCGGTATAGCAGTACGGCACAGCCAACATTAACGGCCAGTCCAACGATACTAATAATTGTCATTACTCCTGGTTTTGGTAATTCGGGTTGTAGAGCATGTTGTAATGTCTCGAAAGCTACCCACAATCCTACTAAACCAAGAGAAGCGCCTTTCAAGAAAGACGCTTGCGCTTTGGCTTTCAAGCTTTTTCCCAGAACAATAAGACTAATACCGTAATTGGCTGCATCGGAAAGAAAATCCAGAGCATTTGCCAGCAAAGACACCGATAATGCTTCATAGCTTCCGATCGTTTGAACACCAAACATTGCGGCGTTAGCGATCAAGCATATATAAAGAACTTTTTTATACTTTTCCTCGATATGATTTTCATTCGATGTGCCGCAAGAGTCATTGCATCCAACCATGTATGTTCTCCTTAAACCTCAATAACGTGGTGCAGCATATCGACCAAAACACAGCGAACACGATCGGCAGAAAGAGCATAATAAACCTGTTTTCCCTCTTTCTTGTGCCTGACCAGACGAGCGGCTTTTAGCAATCGTAAGTGATGACTGACAAGAGGTTGTGAAATGCCGATATCCTCTGCCAGATCGCCAACTGATTTTTCTTTATCCAAGCATGCAGTGATAATCCTTAGTCGGTTTGCATCGCCTAGCAGGCGGAAAATATCAGCCAATGTTTGCAAATCATCATCACTGGCTTTCTTAAGCTTTTGCAAATGCACTCCCATAAATGTATGTTTATTTGTTTATATTTATATGATTTTTTCTATTAATCAAGTAGGATATTAGCTTTAGTTTTCATTTTCATACCCTAATTTCAACTATCGGAATGCCCGACCATTGGTGAAGATTGACTTGTTCGATGGTGACGGACATGCGATCGGTATCGAACCGCACAGGCACGTCGAATTCATAATCTGCCGTTACAGCCACGTTATTTCCCGGCGCGGTCGTGAAGGTAATCACGCCCGTGGTGGTATTGACCGACCAGCCGGAGGCCTGCAGCACGCCCGCAAGGTAAATTTTTACCGTGCCGGCGACGGGTTTGGTAATCGTGCGCACATCCGTGTTGCCGCCCGAAGAATAAGTGCGGCTTAACTGGAAGGTTTTATTGGTACCGTCGCCCGTGCCAATGGCCTGGCCCGTTGCCTTGTAATCCGTCCAATCTTTAAACCGGAACCCGTGCGCGCGGCCCTTACGCGCGCGGAAGAAAGCGATCAGCGTATCGAGCTGCGTTTGCTTTTTAAGGCCGGAGGCCACATCCCAGCGCCCACGCGCCGATGACCAGTTGATATTACGCTGCTCATAGCCGGAGGCCGTGGCAACGACGGAGGTGGCAAATTCAGGCCCGCCCGTCGCGCCATAGGCAATATCGTTCGGAAATTGCACTTCGTGGAAAGCCATTACAGATTCCTTTTCGCACGCTGAATACCGCGCGCCGCTTCAGCCGTGATTTGTGACTGGCTTTTGCGGAAGCTGCTGGCATCTGGCGTGGTGATGTTCATGACGACATTGACGGGCGATCCCATGCGGGTGCCGTCCTTCGGCAGTACGACTTCACCGCGTTCTAAAATTGCAGGGATTTCCCCAGGCTTGAGGCCCGCCACGCCGCCAGAGTGATAGCGCGGCGCAGTAGCAAATACATAGGCAGGTACACGGCGCTGAGGCGCAGATCCGCCAACTTCGCCACCTTCATGAAAAATACTGCTCAAGATACTGTCGAAAAACCCGCCACCACCAATACTGCTGCCGAGCATATTGAAGAGCGGCCCTGTGATAGATTTCTGAACGGCCATGCGGGTGATATCGGCCACGATGGAGTTTGCCATGTCACCCAAACTTTTGAGGCTTTTACCGCCAGAGGTCACAAAATCCACAATCGCATCTTCAGTCGCCTTCATGCCGTCCGTAAAAGCACGCTCCACGGCTGAAGCAGCATCTTCGGCCTGTTCACGGTAATTGCGGAAGGCGCGCAAGGCTCCAGCTTCAGCATCCTTACGGGCATCAAGCTGTTGCTTTTCAGCATTGGTAACAGCGCGGTTATAAGTTTCCTGACTGATCGCCCCAGCATCCAGAAGATTTTTCAGACATTCCAGCTCGGCGTTATAAGATTCCGTTGCCGTTCGTGTGGCGTTGGTAACTTGTTCGCCGTCTTGTTGAAGTCTGTTCAGTTTTTGCTGGGCTTCGCCTTGATCATAAAGGGCAGCGGCCAGTTTTTCGACTTCAGCGCGCTGAAC
>CAYPXJ010000080.1:0-3869 GCA_964414595.1 uncultured Rickettsiales bacterium | reverse complement strand
CGGTTTCATAATTGCCCTTAAAACAAGTCGATTGAGCCTTCAACAGGCTTGGTAATAATTTTCTTGCTGTAACGTGCCTCTTCTTCCACTACCACCTGGTCTTCTTTCCGGCGTAGCTTGCGCATCATCACTTTTCCCGTTTCTGGGAAATAGTGAATGCGTCGAGGTAAATCTCCCTCTAAATCCTCAGAGGCAATTTTGTATCCTTCCTTATCGAGGAAGGTACGAATGAACGCTGCATTTTTGGAGCCAATTTTTGCGGAATTGTTAATAACGTTACCGCCGCCAAACACTTTCACTTCTAAGCGATCTTTACGGCCGCCCTCTTTTAATATGCCGTTAATCAGGCTTTCCATAGCAAATACACCGTAACGCGCTGCGTCACTTGTCTGCGTGATCATGGATTCATCGCCGGGCAATAAAAAGTGGTTCATACCGCCCACACCCGTAAAAGGATCCCGTACACATGCAGAAACGCAGGAACCCAGAATGGTCACCAACACTTCGCTAGGTTTTGTAGATACATACCACTCGCCTGAAAAAATCTTCACAACGTAAGTATCTGTTGCCGGATCATATTCACTTTTCTTGCCGTGGAAATAATCCGCCGTTGCCATTTCTTTTCCGGCGCGGCGTTCATGTAATTTAGGGTTTGTATTGGAGATATTCATACAACCCTCTGATAAATAGTGCGGCCAAGAAGCTTAAAGCGATTAGAAATATTATGCAGATTCTCTGAGTGGCCAATATAAAGCCAGCCATCGGGCTTCAGGATATTTGCAATACGTTCAAACAGCACTTCCTTCGTAGGTTTATCAAAATAAATAACGACATTGCGACAGAACACCACGTCGAACTGGCCTTTCATCGGCCAACTTTCCAAAAGATTAAGCTGACGAAAAGCGATGAGTTTTTTCACACTCTCCTCAACCCGAACCGTGCCTGGCTTGGACGCGTTGGAAAAAAAGCGATGATAAACCGAAGGTGTTTTTTGCAACACATCCTGGCTATACTCACCTTCTTTGCCCACGTTCAGCATGTTTGAATCAATGTCGGTTGCAAGAATTTTTGCATCCCAGTTAGCAACATCCGGTATCGCCTCTTTCAAAGTCATAGCCATACTGTAAGGCTCCATACCTGAAGAACAAGCAGCCGACCACATACGCAATTTACGCTGACCGGAGTTCTTGATGAGAGGTTGCAGCACTTCATTTTTCAAGTGCTCGAAATGATGCACCTCGCGGAAGAAACCGGTTAGATTCGTTGTGATAGCGTTCACCAACTGCCCGATTTCATCTTCACCACTTTTATCCCGTAAAAACTCGCAATATTCAGCAAAGCTGGACAAACCAAGCGCACGCAGGCGACGAACCAGACGGGCATACACCATATCACGCTTATTATCTTGAAGCTGAATGCCCGTCTTCTGGTGCGCGAGGCTAGCCAGGAAGCGAAAGTCCTTATCGCTGAACTCGAACTCCCGCTCGTTGGGTATCATTGCGTGTTGCATGGTCATTGGCCCCTGCTAGTTAGAGTTCTTAGAACTCCTCCCAGCCCTCATCATAGGTTTTGCTTGGCTGCGCCTTTTTGGCTTGAGCCACTACAGCCTGCGGCGCATGACCATTTGCATGACCATGATGACCGTTAAGCTTAGCGTTAGGCGAAGCTTTTGCTTGCGTTTTAGCGGCAGGTTTAGCCGCCGTAGGCACCGAAATGCTCACATGCGGTTTAACATCTATAGCAGGCGCTTTTTCATCCGACTCAGCTACTTTGAAGAAACCTACCAACTGTTCCAGAGTTTTTGCCTGCTCAAGCATCGATTGAGCCGCAGCGGTATTCTCTTCTACTAACGCTGCGTTCTGCTGGGTAACTTCATCCATTTGGGTTACGGCAGAATTAATCTCATCAATACCGGTTGCTTGCTGCGAGCTTGCCGAAGCGATCTCCGAAACAATGTGCGCCACTTTACGCACTGAATCGACAATCTCTTTCAGCGTAATGCCCGCCTGATTGACAAGTTGCGCGCCGTTTTGCACTTGTGACGCACTCTCATTAATCAGCAGCTTGATTTCTTTTGAAGCTGTTGCCGAGCGACCTGCAAGAGTACGCACTTCGCTTGCTACTACGGCGAAGCCCTTACCTGCATCCCCCGCGCGCGCAGCCTCAACGGCAGCGTTAAGTGCCAAGAGGTTTGTTTGGAATGCGATTTCGTCGATCACACCAATAATATCGGAAATCTTCTGTGAAGATTTTTCGATATTGGCCATCGCGTTCACAGCATCTTCAACAACCTTACCACCCGCACTCGCTACCGCGCTTGCGCTGCTGGAAAGTTCGTTAGCATTCGATGCGTTTTGTGAGTTCGCTTTAACAGTGCCCGTAATTTCTTCCATGGAAGCTGCTGTTTCTTCCAGGCTGGAGGCCTGCTGTTCGGTACGCATCGAAAGATCAGCGCTGCCACTGGCAATTTCACTTGCCGCCGCATTCACGGAAGTAGCCGCCTCTTTAATACGCGTCACCGTTTCGCGAATCTTCACAACGTTGCCGTTCAGCGAACGCACCATATCACCAATCTCATCCGTGCGATTAGCGCCAGCGAGTTCTTTCGTATAGTCACCTTCGGAAAGGCGGCTAATCTCAAGCGAAAGCTTTTTAATCGGACGGCTTGCAAGCGTGCCAACCACCGCACCTACAGCCGCAATGGCAATCAGCGCAATAATACTAATGGTAATCAGAAGATTTTTCGTAGAATAGATACTGCCAAATGCCTGTTCCTCCGGAATATGCACCAGCACGCGCCAGCCAAGACCTGGATAATCATAGGCACCTCGGCTTTTTGCATAGCCCGCTGCATCCACATCACCCGATGCTTCATGCAACATCACCACGCTGCCCGAATCGTGTTGCAAAGAAAGCTCCGCACCCGGGGTTTTATCCGCCAACATGCTTACTTTATTCACAATTTTAGGATCGCGAACGTATTGCTCATTACCATTAACAGCCGGGTCATGCTCCGCAATCGTAATGCCTTTTTCATTCATCACACTGATAGCGGGGTGTTCATAGCCAGCACGCTTCAATTCTTCAAATTGACCAAGAATAATATTTTCAACCAACCCGAAATCGGCGAAGTTTGCCCACACGCCTATGATCTGGCCGCTTTCGTCTTTGATGGGGGCAGAAAATGCGATGGTAAATCCATCTTCGCCGTATACTTCAGCAACCAATGCCTCATAATCTGGCTGTTGTACAGCTGTGCCCGTGAGAGTCTTCCCTATCATATCTGGGGAGATCCTTCGCGCATGCGGCAAATTATCACCAACCTCGTGGGCAACGCCATTAAGTTTACCGAAAAAGGTTATGTGCGCTTGAATGCACGGGTGGATTTAGAAGATAAAGAATATATTTACATCTCGGTGGAAGACACGGGTATGGGTATTCCATCTGAGAAACTAAGCACTATTTTTGAAAAATTTAGCCAGGCGGATTCTTCCATTACACGTAAATACGGCGGCACGGGCTTAGGCCTTGCGATCACGCGTCAATTAGTACGAATGATGGGTGGAGAAATAGGCGTGGAGAGCGTGGTCAATAAAGGCTCTACTTTCTGGATTCGAATGCCCTTTAAAGCTGCCAACGAAGAAGATATCAACTCTCACGAGCATTTGGCCATAGCACGCAGATTCCATGTGACCGACCGCATTTCAGCGCAAAAAGCTCGCGTTTTGCTTGTGGAAGACTATCCCATTAACCGCGTCTTTGCAGAAAAGTTGTTGCATAAATTTGGTTTTGAAACCGTTCATTCGGTGGAAAATGGCCAGGAAGCCATTGATGCCTATAAATCCACCCCGTACGATATTATCTTCATG
>CAYPXJ010000079.1:0-4084 GCA_964414595.1 uncultured Rickettsiales bacterium | reverse complement strand
CTGGGTTTAGAACGTCGTGAGACAGTTCGGTCCCTATCTGCCGTGGGTGTTGGAGTTTTGCGAGGCGTTGCCCCTAGTACGAGAGGACCGGGGTGAACGTACCTCTGGTGTACCAGTTGTTCCGCCAGGAGCACCGCTGGGTAGCTATGTACGGAAGAGATAACCGCTGAAAGCATCTAAGCGAGAAACTCGCCTCTAAACCAGAACTCCCTATAAGGCCGTGGTAGACCACCACGTTGATAGGCCGGGTGTGTAAGCGCAGTAATGTGCTAAGCTAACCGGTACTAATAGCCTAATTGACTTGATTCTTTCCGGAACCATCTCTGAATTCTACTAGATTAGAATTTAGAGAGTTTTGAAATGGTTCCGGAAAACGAAACAGAAAATTCCATTTCAGTTCGCTGTCTCTATGCAGAATTAAGTCTACACTTAACATTATTATTAATTTTTGTTTGATTTGCCTTCCGTTGGGTTGGTGATTTTGGCGGAGGGGCTACACCTGATCCCATTCCGAACTCAGTAGTTAAGCCCTCCAGCGCCGATGGTAGTATGTCTTAAGGCATGTGAGAGTAGGTCGTTGCCAGCCCTACCGAGGGCAAATCGAACAAACTTATAGCTACTGATTCACGATTCTTTCCCATTCATTTTCAGAAACTTTACTCACCGAAAGCCGCGGCTGGCGCACCACTTGCATGGTTTTAAGCCGCACGTCGGTTTTGAGTGTTTCGAGCGTAACGGGATTTTTGATTTTACGAACAAGCTTCACTTCGACGCAATCCCACGCTTGGTCATTCGGGTCGGGGAAGGCGGGCCGCGCGACTTCGACAATGCCGACAATCGCTTTCACCGCGCCGGTTTCATAGAATAAACAGAGATCGCCGATCTCCATCTCGCGCAAATGTTTACGCGCCTGAAAATTGCGAATACCATCCCACCGCGCGATATCTTCGCGCGTCATATCATCCCACGAAAATTCTTCCGGTTCGGTTTTGAGCAGCCAGTATTGCACGTTACTTCTTCTTATTTTCTTCGCGTTCCTTCATCTTATCGCGCAGGATGCGTAAGTGCAAATTATCATCATCCACATGCGGCATCGGATCCCAGATAGATTTTTGCTGATCAAATTTTTTGAATAATTTTTCAGCAAATTCTCTGTTTTTAGAGTTATCTATCCATTGGCTTGATAGTTTATCGATATTGGTAAGCACTTCCTCCCGCATCTTTTTCACTTCTTTTGCCCAGTCGCCGCTGGAAAAATCTGCAATGCTAAAATCAGAGAGTTGAAGCGGTATACCTTGATCTTGGCATTGTGCACGCCGCCGCCACATTGCCTCGCTGTTGATAGAAAAATGGGATACGGCCCGCGCCATATCATTCTCACCCGTAATGCCCGCCTGCTGCATGATCGTTTTTATTTCTTCTACAAATTGTTGTTCATAAGGCACGGTAGTATCTTTCCGCCAGTAGCCAAAAACATGGCTGGAAGTACCAAGATAAGGTGGTTCATACTTATGTTTTATGTTTCGCTCTTTACTCTGCCAAGCTTCTCTAGCCATGATAGTTTGTGGCAAAATACCTTTTGGGCAAGGGCCAAACTCAACCATTTCATGTGCGACCAAAGCGTCTGTAAGTGGTGCAATCGCTGTATGTATATCCATGGTTTGCAGAAGCAATGAGAGATCCAGGATCTCCAGCTTTTGAGAAAAAAATTTGAGACATCCATCCTGCAGTTTGCGTGTAGCGGTGCGCGCGTTCTGGATGGTCTCTTCCGATGTGATTTGTTTTAATTGAGCTTCATGCGAGTTGATATAATTCTCTGTCTGACGCGCCCAAGGCAAAATGCAACGCAACTCCGCAAGCCGCACCTGATTTTTGAGCGTTTGATATTGCGGTAATTCCTGTACCATATCCATCGCGCGAACGACATGTTCGTTGGCGGGTATTTAGGTGTTTTGTAAATAATCATGCAACGCGGTTACGGCTTCGGCTTTGATCTGTTGAACAGGAGGCTTCGGTTCGAGGCTAAGGCCTTTATGAAATTTTAGATCCATAATTTTTTTCACAAAAAAGTAAGAAGGCGTCGAGAAAAAATCTGCCAGACCATCTGGCCAGTTATCTTCCGGATATAGTAGTTTGAGGTAAGAGGTGATCGTGCCAATGGGCGTTCCTGCAGTGAGCGCCGCGCCAGCATGCTTGCTCGCATGAGCTAGCAGATTTTCCGGCGACAGCGCAGCACTCGCCGCTGCCTTCAGCACCGTGCGGCGGGAAAGTTTCGGATCAAACGGATTTTTATCGTTTCCTGCCATGGGTTAAGCCTAGCAGAAAAGGGTTAATCAGGGGTTAATGCTGAACTCTGTTCAAATATAGGGCGTTTTGTGCTATATTTAAGGAAGTCTGTAACCAGGGGGCTTGGCATGCGTTGGTACGTTCTTGTTGGGATTTTAGTGGTCGCGCTGGGTTTTTCAAACGCACATGCGCAAACATTTGAGCTGGCGGCAGATGGCGACGTGAAGCTTCAAAAGCCTGAGGATTTTTTTTCAGAGCCTAAACCACCTTGCGATAATTTCTTCACCAGTTGCTGTGGTGATGGCGTTATAAATGAAGGCGAGGAGTGCGATCCCAAGGCCAGTATGCCATGCGCGAATGGCGGCGCGTGTTTGAATGATGATCTGAATAAGTGCACTTGTAGCAGTGGCCCGGGTGAAGAAGACACTGCGCCAACTGAAGAGGATGATGCAATTTCACCGCTCATGCTTATGTTGCTTGCGTTGCCGTTGGTCTATTTACGTCGCAGGCTTAGGCCCGTAACAATTCGTTAATGCTGGTTTTGGCGCGGGTTTTTTCATCCACGCGCTTGACGATCACCGCACAATAAAGGCTCGGAGAGTCTGGCTTTTTGCCAGGAATGGCGCCGGGTACGACCACGGAATAGGCGGGTACGCGGCCATAGAAAATTTCTCCTGATTCGCGATCGATAATTTTCGTCGATGCGCTTAAGTAGACGCCCATCGAAAGCACGGAGCCTTCCTCGACGATAACGCCTTCGGCCACTTCGCTGCGCGCGCCGATGAAGCAGTTATCTTCGATGATAACAGGGCCCGCTTGCAACGGTTCGAGCACGCCGCCGATGCCAGCGCCGCCGGAGATATGGCAGTGCTTGCCGATCTGCGCGCAGGAGCCGATTGTCGCCCAGGTATCGACCATGGTGCCCTCGTCCACATACGCGCCGATATTGACGAAACTCGGCAGTAACACGACGTTTTTGCCAATGAATGCGCCGCGACGCACGACCGAGCCGGGCACAGCGCGGAAGCCTGCTGCTTTGAATTCTGCCTCTTTCCAACCGAGGAATTTGGAGGGAACTTTATCGTACCAATAGGCGCGAACGCTTTCGCCGTTCGTCTCTTTATCGAGCGACGGCCCGTGCGCGATGAGCTGATTGTCGTTCAGGCGAAAGGAGAGGAGAATCGCCTGCTTCACCCATTGGTTGACTTCCCATGTGCCGGATTTTTTCTCGGCAACACGAATTTTTCCGCTGTCGAGATCGGCCAGCGTTTTGTTGACCGCATCGCGGATTTCGCCCTTCGTCGCGGTGGTGATTTCGGTGCGTGTTTCCCACGCTTTTTCAATGATTTGCTTCATGGCTGCCTGTTATACACAATCTGCATTTTCTGTAAACGGCTGTATTTAGCTAAAATTGTGCGCATTTTTGTGCGCCAAATGTTAACTTTTCTTTAACCTTTTTGGCGCAATCTCACCCTAGGGAGTGGAGGGGAAACGAAAGGGGTGAAGTGATGAAAAAATCAATCATGCTATCGACGAGCTTACTGCTTTGTTTGGCCGCATGCGCCAGCGAAGAATCCACGAAAGTCACAGCGATTCAAAAACAGGATAAAGAACTTTCCTGCCGCGAGATTCTCTTAGAACAAAATGAGGCGGAGTTTTACCGCCAGACCGCAGCAAAAAATAAAGGCCCGAAAATGAAGAATCTGCTGATGCCGCTCGGGTATATTTCAACGTATATGAGTGCGGAAGAGGCGATCAATTCAGCCGATGCGCGCAACCAATATCTGCAGCGTATTTA
>CAYPXJ010000078.1:0-4204 GCA_964414595.1 uncultured Rickettsiales bacterium | reverse complement strand
CACAAACCCTCACCAAACGCCCGATGAAAGGCATGCTCACCGGCCCGGTGACGATTCTGCAATGGAGCTTCGTGCGCGACGATCAGCCGCGCAGCGAAACCTGTAAGCAAATCGCACTGGCGATTCTCGATGAAGTGCAGGATCTCGAAAAAGCAGGCATTTCCGTGATTCAAATCGACGAACCGGCAATCCGCGAAGGTCTGCCGCTGCGCCGCGAAGATTGGAAAAATTACCTCAAATGGGCGGTTGATGCGTTCCGTCTTTCGAGCTCCGATGTGAACGACGAAACGCAAATTCACACCCATATGTGCTACTCCGAATTCAACGATATCATTGATTCGATCGCCGATATGGATGCGGACGTGATTTCGATTGAAACCTCGCGCTCGCAAATGGAATTGCTTGATGCGTTTGTGAATTTCAAATACCCGAACCAAATTGGCCCGGGCGTGTATGATATTCACTCACCGCGTATTCCGACCACGCAGGAAATGGAGCAGCTGCTTGAGAAAGCGCTCAAGGTGCTTTCGCCGCAGCAAATCTGGGTGAACCCGGATTGCGGCCTGAAAACTCGCGGCTGGAAAGAAGTCGAACCGGCGCTGAAAAACATGGTGGCGGCAACGCAAAATCTGCGCGGCAAACTGAACGGCAATAAAAAAGCGGCGAACGGCTAATGCGCCAGTTGTTACTGATTCTTGCATTTGTTTTTACGATTTCGTCGGCACAGGCTACGGAACCTTGCATCGCATTAAGTGAGCAGGATTTTGTAAGCCAGGTGCTGACGAAATCGGATGTAATTGCCTACAGCGAAATCAAAGATTTCGACAATAACGGCACCGATATCACTGTAAAAACGTCGTTTTTTGCACGCAAAAATCTCAATGTCACTTCCGATTCATCACTGCGTATCAACGGCTGGAAGGCCGGTGATAACGAACCCTTCTTCGTCTATCAAAAAGGCGATGCGCTAGTCTTGTTTCTAAAAAAAGAGGGCGATACATTTCGCCTGACAAATGATGAATGGAAGTCCTGTATTCCTTCTGTTTGGCACACAGCAACAGATAGCGATTTGCTCAAAACTATTCAGAAAGCAAAATCGACTTCAGAAAAAGAATTTGTCTTTAGAAATTTCGAACGGCCCGGCAAAACGATCGATCGCTGGATGGCACTTCCCGATCTCAAAAATTGGATTGATCAGCTAGTAAAAAACTAAGATTATTTATAGCACCCAACATATTCCGTCGAATCGTAGCACCAAGTCCAATCTTGTAATTCGAAGCCACGAGAAATCATACACGCTTCTAGATAGCGCTTTCCTTCATTATTAGAAATCTCGATATTGGATTTTAGCGCCTCTATTTTACAATTAGACAAAGAACGTTTTATGCTTCTGTCATGAATCGATACAGACGCAACCCAAATTCCTAAGAATAATAAAAAGCCTAATGTTGCAAATAATGAGTATTTTTTAGCCAGATTTGTTTGGCTTTGGAATTCACCTGTACGTATCCAAAAAAATATACGTGTTGCAGTATAACATATAAGCCATATAACAAAAACAAATACGATAGGACCGAATATATCGGCCAGCACTATCCATATCCCTGATTCTTGCCAACTTTCATAATAAAGATCATTTTGAGATTTTTTGCATTCTGGGTATTTATTTGGATCATCCTTACAAAAAGATTGGTAAAGATCGACATGCTCGCTTGCAATTTTGTCTGCTTCAAAAAAAGCATAAAGTCCAGTAAAGACAACCCACAGGATCGCTATAACGATAGACGCTCGTTTTAATACAGCAGTTTGCATATTCTACCTAAAATATAAGAAAGTGAATTATTTGTAAAATGTTGAAGGACAGTAGTCCGAAGCGGGAGACAAACTAATAATCCACCCGCATAAAATAAAGCCCGTGTGCGGGGGCATTCTGTCCGGCCTTTTGGCGATCGCACGCTTCTAAAATTCGCTTCACGTCTTTCGGTTTCCATTTGCCTTTGCCGACGTTTTTCAGCGTACCCACCATCGTCCGCACCTGATGATGCAAAAAGGATTTCGCGGTAAAATATAAAATAATTTTGCCCCCTTCCCGCTCTTCAATATGCGTGTCATATAGGGTGCGTATCGGTGATTTCGCCTGGCATTCGGCATCGCGAAAACTGGTAAAATCATGTTCGCCGATCAGATATTTTGCACCCTCGCGCATCGCGTCCACGTCGAGCGGTTCGGAAACATGCCACGCGCGCAGCGCATCGACGCTTAGCGGCGGGCGGCGATTGTGAATATGGTACTCGTAATACCGGCGCTTGGCAGACAAACGCGCGTGAAAATGTTCATCCATTTTCTCCGCCGCCAAAACCGAAACGACATTCGGCTGAATATAAAAATTAAGCCCGTCGCGAATGCGATCCGTATCGTAATTTTTCGGTGCGTCAAAATGCGCGACTTGCCCGAGCGCATGCACACCTGCGTCGGTGCGCCCGGCAACATGCGTCGTCAGCGCGCGGTGGTAAAATTTTTTCAGCGCTTCCTCAATCACTGCCTGCACCGAAGGCGCATGCGATTGACGTTGCCAACCGGCGAACGGCGTGCCGTCATATTCAATCGTGAGCTTGATACGCTGCATTACAGCTTTGTTCCTTTAGCCACAGAAAACCCGCGCAAAAATTCCGCGCGCGTGATCGGTTTTTTGCCTTCACGCTGCAAAATTTCCGGGCGAAGAATGCCATCGCTCGTGGCGATGCCAAGATCAGAATCGATCACTTCGCCCGCATTGCCTTTGCCATTTTCGATACGTGCGGCGTGAATCTGCACACGCTCATTACTGATATGTGTTTCCGCTTTCGGCCATGGAAAAAGCCCGCGAATTTGGCAATCGATTTCGCGCGCGGATTTTTTCCAATCAATCACCGCTTCTTCTTTTTTGAGTTTATACGCGTAGGTGACGCCTTGCTCCTTTTGCGGCAGCGGTGAAAAATTTTCCGGCAATTTTTCAAGCGTTTCCAAAATCATTTTTGCGCCAAGAAACGCCAAACGATCATGCAGACTGCTCGCATTATCAGTGGCGAGAATTTTTTCTTCGCGGCGCATGAAAACCGAGCCCGTATCCAGCCCCGCTTCCATCTTCATGATGCAGACGCCGGTGACGTCATCGCCCGCAAGAATCGCACGCTGAATCGGCGCCGCACCACGCCAACGCGGCAGCAAAGAAGGATGCACATTGATGCAACCGAAAGGAAACGCATCGAGCACCGTTTGCGGCAACAACAAACCATACGCCGCAACAATCGCGACGTCGGCTTTTACCATTTCAATATTTTTGAGCGACGCAGGCGTATGCACCGCAATGCCGTGTTTTTCCGCGAGTTGATGTACCGCCGTCTTCGTTTCTTTCTGACCGCGATGCGCCGGCTTCGGCGGCTGCGAATAGACCGCGACGACGTCGTGTTCGCTGGCGATCAGCGCCGCGAGTGTCGGCACCGCAAACGCAGGCGATCCCATAAAAACGATACGCATAATATTCCTTCTATAAAAGACGAGGTAGAAAAGCGTTTCTAGGCGGCAAGTTCAAGGAATTTTCGCGCGCAGAAGGTGAGCGTACCTAAAGTACGTGACCCTTTGAGCACGAAAATGACGCAGAAATTGACCGTAGAAATGCTTTTAGTCGCTATTCTTTTTGGATTTTTTGAGTTTGCGCAAAATGATATCGCGCTTGATCGTCGAAATATGGTCGACGAACACGACGCCGTTCAGATGATCCATCTCGTGTTGCAAACAGGTGGCGAGCAAACCATCTGCGTGAAGTTCCTGCTTTTTGCCATCGTAATCCAGATATTTGATTGTAATTTTCTTGGGCCGTTCGACTTCGGAAAATTGCCCGGGGAAGGATAAGCAACCTTCGTTATAGACATTTTTCTCATCCGAAAATTCGGTGATTTCGGGATTGATGAAAAACATCGGATTCGCTTCGCCTTCGCCGGTTTCATAACGCGAATTGCCTTTGCCGATATCCAAAACCAGAATGCGCTTATGCACGCCGACCTGCACCGCGGCAAGGCCAATGCCATCGCTCGCGTACATCGTCTCGAGCATATCGTCCATGAAACGGCGCAAATCATCATCCACCTTTTCCACGTTCGCGGAGGCGATTTTGAGGCGCGGATCAGGCGCAATGACTAAGGGTAAAACGGCCATATTCCTAGAT
>CAYPXJ010000077.1:0-4540 GCA_964414595.1 uncultured Rickettsiales bacterium | reverse complement strand
AGCTAATGCCTCGATCGCGTACTCAAGTTTTGCAGACCTGCTGAAAAAACAGCTAAAGGCTCCTGAATCTATTAGGCTTTTTAAGCCAGTTTTCAGTCCTTTCCTAGCATGGTCGTCCATGACGACCCTCCTTTCCAGAACTAAACCCAAATTGCCTATGGCTGGTTTGATGTTAACGCAACATCAACATAGGCAGGGATAATCAGTTTATAGTATAGCATCAGAATATTACGGAATTATGACACTGCGCTTCAAAGCACCATTCCACTTGCATCGTGGGGCACCATATGATAAAAGCCACTCCCGTTTGGGTCACCCCACAAAATACGTATAACATTTCAATAGGTTAGCAGGTCTTAACAGAATGGCAAAACGCCGCGCAAGCACCTCCTTCATCGCACGCCGCTACGCGCGCGCGCTTTTTATGCTGGCGGAAGAGGCTGGAAAGCTCGATATTCTCGAGCAGCAGTTGCAAAGCCTGAAAGCTGCGGTGACCAGTTCCGACTTGCTGAAAAACCTCCTCGAAAACCCGGTATTATCGCGCGGGCAGATCGCGCAGGCTATCGACCAGGTACTTGGCGATGCAAAACTGGATGCGCTGACTAAAAAATTTATCGGCACACTTGGTGCGAACCGTCGTCTTTCGCTACTGCCGGAAATTGCCGATGCGTTTGCCGCTATGCAGCAAACAAAACGGGGGGAAGAAGTGGCCGTTGTGACCAGCGCTGCGCCGCTCTCCAAAGAACAGCTCGCGGCTGTGGTTGCTGACCTGCAAAAGGCCACGGGCAAAAAAATTCTGCTCAAAACGGAAGTAAACCCTGAGATTTTGGGCGGCGTTAAAGTGCGTATTGGCTCGCGTGAGCTGGATAATTCATTGCAAGGCCGCCTGAACCGCATGAAACAACATTTAACCAAATCTATCTATCAGACTGTCTAGTTATATTAAGGAGCAACTATGGAAATTAAGACCGCAGAAATCGCCGATATCATCAAGAAGCAGATTAAGGAATTTGATGTTTCTGCTGAGCTGCAGGAAGTTGGGCAGGTTATCTCCGTCGGTGACGGTATTGCCAATATTTATGGCCTCGATGCCGTGCAGGCGGGTGAGCTCGTGGAATTCGAAAACGGCCTCGTCGGCATGACGCTGAACCTCGAAAACGACAATGTCGGCGTTGTGATTTTCGGCGACGACTCGGGCATTAAAGAAGGCGATACGGTGAAACGTACCGGCCGCATCGTGGACGTTCCGGTGGGTAAAGAATTGCTTGGCCGCGTGGTGGATGCGCTCGGTAATCCCATCGACGGCAAAGGCCCTATTAAATCAGCCAAGCGCGCACGCGTGGAAACGAAGGCGCCGGGCATTATCGCGCGTAAATCCGTGCATGAGCCGGTGCAGACGGGCCTCAAAGCCATCGACGCGCTGATTCCTATCGGCCGTGGCCAGCGCGAGCTTATTATTGGTGACCGCCAGACGGGCAAAACCGCGATCGCAATCGATACCATTCTCAACCAAAAAGCCGCGCATGAAGCTAAGGACGAGAAGCAGAAACTTTATTGTATTTATGTGTGTATCGGCCAGAAACGCTCGACCGTTGCGCAAATTGTGAAGAAGCTCGAAGAAAGCGGCGCGATGAAATATACGATCGTCGTTGCGGCAACCGCTTCCGACCCGGCGCCGATGCAGTTTCTCGCGCCCTATACTGGCTGCACGATGGGTGAATTTTTCCGCGATAATAAAATGCACGCGCTGATCATTTATGATGATTTGTCGAAACACGCGGTGGCGTATCGTCAGATGTCGCTCTTGCTCCGCCGTCCGCCGGGCCGTGAAGCGTATCCGGGTGACGTATTCTATCTGCACTCACGTTTGCTTGAGCGTGCGGCGAAAATGTCGGACGAAATGGGCGCTGGTTCTTTGACCGCGCTGCCGATTATTGAAACGCAAGCGGGTGACGTATCGGCCTATATTCCCACCAACGTCATTTCGATTACGGATGGTCAGATCTTCCTCGAAACGGAGCTTTTCTATAAAGGCGTGCGCCCTGCGGTGAACGTGGGTCTTTCGGTTTCGCGCGTGGGTTCTGCGGCGCAAACCAAAGCGATGAAACAAGTTGCCGGTTCGATTAAACTTGAGCTTGCGCAGTTCCGTGAAATGGAAGCATTTGCACAGTTTGGCTCGGATCTTGATGCGGCAACGCAGAAACTCATCGCGCGCGGTCAACGTCTGACAGAGCTTTTGAAACAAGCGCAATATTCGCCGCTCGCATTTGAAGAGCAGGTGTGCGTGATTTACGCCGGTGTGAAGGGCTATCTTGATGGTATCGATCGTAAAGACGTAACGCGTTTTGAGCAGGGTTTGCTGCGTGAAATTCGCGGCGAGCATGCAGCACTTCTCGAGACGATTCGTAATGAGCAGAAAATCTCTGAAGAATCGGAAGCGAAGTTGAAAAACGTGCTCGAAAAATTCGTGAAAGTGTTTGCGTAAACAGAGTTCGGAGTTGAGAGTTCAGTGGCTACTTTAAAATCATTACGTAACCGCATTAAAAGCGTAAAATCGACGCAGAAGATCACCAAAGCCATGAAGATGGTGGCGGCGGCAAAACTGCGCCGTGCACAGGAACAGGCGCAGGCGGCGCGTCCTTACGCTGAAAAGATCGCGCAGATGCTTTCTACGCTTGCTGTTAATGTAAGGGCGCAAGGTTCCGGTCCTGAACTCTTAGTGGGTCGTGTGGATGAACAAGGCAATGCAATCGCAAAAAACTATTTGCTGATTGTTACCACTTCGGATCGCGGTTTATGCGGCGCGTTTAACAGCAGTATTTTGCGCTATACGCGCAATCGCGTGCGCGAGCTTGAAAGCGAAGGCAAAAGAGTGCAGCTGCTGATTTTGGGTAAAAAAGGTGGCGATGTGCTGCGCGGCGCTTACCACAGCCATATTCTGGATACGATTCGCGGCATCAGCCGCCGCAAGCCAAGTTTCGCTGATGCGGATAGCGTTGCAAAAATCGCGCAGGATGCTTTCTTGGAGGGCAAGGTGGATGTTGTGGAGATCGTGTATAACAAATTCATCTCCGCGCTTAGTCAGCAAGTTACTTTACAGCGTTTAATCCCCATGGAAACGCAAGGCACTGCAACCACGGGAACCGATGCAGCGTATGAATATGAGCCGAGCGAGGAGCAGATTTTGCAAAGCCTGCTGCCGCATAATTTGAGCGTACAAATTTACCGTGCGATTTTAGAGAGTTCGGCAAGTGAGCACGGTGCGCGCATGACGGCGATGGATAACGCGACGCGTAACGCGGGCGGCATGATCAAGCGCCTTACGCTGCAATATAACCGTACGCGCCAGGCGGCCATTACCAAAGAACTTATTGAAATTATTTCCGGTGCGGAAGCAATCTAATTACAGAAAATACAAAGGAGCTAAACATGGCAAAAAAAGAAACCGGTCACGCAAAAGGCAAAATCACGCAGGTGATTTCCGCCGTAGTGGACGTCCAATTTGAGCAAGGCAATCTGCCGGCGATCTTAAATGCGCTTGAAACCGAAAATAACGGAAAAAAACTCGTGCTTGAAGTTGCGCAGCACCTTGGTGAAAACACTGTGCGCACGATTGCCATGGATTCGACAGATGGTCTTGTGCGCGGCGTAGATGTGGTGGACACAGGCAAGCCGATTACAGTGCCAGTTGGTCCTGCAACGCTTGGCCGTATTATTAACGTCGTGGGTGAGCCGGTGGATGAAAAAGGCCCCGTATCCGCGAAAGAATTTGCCTCGATTCACAACAAGGCTCCGGAATTTGCCGAGCAATCGACGGAAACCGAAATTCTCGTTACCGGTATTAAAGTGATTGACTTGCTCGCGCCTTATTCCAAAGGCGGTAAGGTCGGTCTGTTCGGTGGTGCGGGTGTAGGCAAAACCGTACTCATCATGGAACTCGTGAACAACGTTGCGAAAGCGCATGGCGGTATTTCCGTATTTGCCGGTGTGGGTGAACGTACGCGCGAAGGTAACGATCTTTACCATGAGATGATGGAATCAAAAGTGATCGACACCAAAGATTTGAGCAAATCTAAAATCGCGCTGGTGTATGGTCAGATGAACGAGCCGCCGGGTGCGCGTGCACGCGTGGCATTGACGGGTCTGACGCTTGCGGAATATTTCCGCGATAAAGAAGGCCAGGACGTATTGTTCTTCGTCGATAACGTTTTCCGTTTCACGCAAGCGGGTTCGGAAATGTCGGCGCTGCTCGGCCGTATTCCTTCGGCGGTGGGTTATCAGCCGACGCTCGCAACCGACATGGGCGCGATGCAGGAACGCATTACCTCGACGACGAAAGGTTCGATCACTTCGGTACAAGCGATTTACGTACCGGCGGATGACTTGACCGACCCGGCACCGGCGACATCGTTCGCGCACTTGGATGCGACGACGGTACTTTCACGCCAGATCGCCGAGCTTGGTATTTATCCGGCGGTAGATCCGCTTGATTCGACCTCGCGCGTGCTTGATCCCGCCATCATTGGCGAAGAGCACTACA
>CAYPXJ010000076.1:0-4911 GCA_964414595.1 uncultured Rickettsiales bacterium | reverse complement strand
AGGGCAAGCTGATAGCCAATCCCTATAAAAATTGGAATGAAGTCGATCCTTCCCTACCTAACAAGAAAATTGAAGTACTTGGTCCGCCACCAACATCTGGCACGCGAGATGCATTTGTTGAACTTGTGATGGAAAAAGCGTGCGATAGCTTTACGGAATATAATAAAGCTTATCCCGACAAAGAGGCGCACAAAAAACAATGCGCCCAGATTCGTGAAGATGGTGCGTTTGTTGAAGCGGGTGAAAATGACAACCTGATTATCCAAAAACTCGATAAAAACCCGGATGCACTTGGCATATTCGGCTTCAGCTTTATGGAAGAAAATCAGGATAAGGTACAGGCTAGCATCATTGAAAATGTTGCAGCTACGCCGGAAAATGTTGTGGCAGGTACTTACCCCATTTCACGGCCTCTGTTTATTTATGCCAAACGCGAACACATTGGTAAGATTCCCGGCATGAAAGAGTTTGTAAAAGAGCTGACGGGTGAACAGACGATTGGTGATGAAGGCTATTTAGTCGAAAAGGGACTGATTCCGCTCAAAGCTCAAGACCGTAAAGCCGTAGCTCAGAAAGCCGACGCTCTTAAATAACGATTTCTAGCTATCGTAGGATGGCTAGGGTACAATTCTGCCATGCGATACATTGTTTATCTACTGGCAGGGATATGTGTCTTAGTCGGTGCGCCAGCCTATGCACTGAACACCATTCGTGACGCCGAAACAGAAGCGCTAATCCGCGAAATTTCTGACCCTTTATTTGATGCAGCGGGTCTTCCTAAGCAGAATATTCGTATTATTCTGGTGAATGATAATGCACTGAATGCTTTCGTTGCCGGCGGGCAAAATATATTTCTGAACACTGGTATTGTAACCTGGTCAAACGACCCGGCTGTTTTGGCAGGAGTTATTGCGCACGAAACAGGGCATATTGTAGGCGGGCATTTGGCCCGTTTTGCTGAAGATGCCGATCAATACACCACCGGCGCAATTTTAAGCATGTTGCTGGGTGCAGCCTCCATAGCGGCTGGCTCTCCGGCGGCAGGTCAGGCGATCATGGTTGGTGGGCAGCATGCTATGCAGCGAGGTATTTTAAGTTATACGCGTACGCACGAGAACTCTGCTGACCAGGCCGCGATCGATTTCATGCGTAAGGCAGGCTATCCAATGGATGGACTATATAAACTTTTCTCAGAGCTCGAGCGCCGAAGCCTCAGCGCGCAAGGAACTTCGCGCGATCCTTATGCGCAAACACACCCGCTTTCACGCGAACGCATGGATGTCCTCAAAAATTACATCCAGAATGAACAGCCTAAAAATTTGGCGATGAAAAAAAGCATTAACACACATTATGCACGTGTGGTTGCCAAGGTGCAGGGGTTTTTGGGAGACTTAGAATACGTAAAGAACACTTATAAAGGCGATACCATTCCAGACTTAATTGCCCGCGCAGTAATTGCGCATCGTATGTCAAAAAAAGTAGAAGCCTTTGCGTTAATGGACCAGTTATTAATGAAAGAACCTCAAAATCCCTATTTCTTTGAGTTAAAGGGACAAATTGCTTATGAAAACGGCGATATTGATACAGCCATTAGCGCCTATCGCTCATCACTGCATTTTCTACCCGAACAACCTTTGCTGATGCAGGGTCTGGCGGATAGTTTGCTGGCCAAAAATGCCCGTCAGGAAAATGCCGAAGCGGCTAAATTGCTTGAGCAGGTTGTAAAAGCCGAGCCCACGCAACGTATGGCATGGCGTCAATTGGCAACAGCTTACGGCCGGGAGGGTCAATTAGGACGTTCTTACCTCGCGTTAGCAGAAGAATCGGCATTGAGCGAGAATTCAGAAGAAGCACAGCGTTTCCTGAAACTGGCACGCCAACATGGACCTAACGACAGTATCATGATGCTTCGCATAGAAGATTTGGAAAGCGTTCTGAAAAGTAAAAAGAAAAAAGATGGCTGATAACTTTGAAGATTACATAGAGCGCAAAGAAAAAGAGGTGCGCATGGCGAAGATGCGCAAAGCCGTGGCGCTTGGCTATGATTTAGAGCGCGATCCGGCGCCGCGAGTTATCGCCACAGGAAAAGGTGCTGTGGCGGATGCTATCGTGGCACTGGCCGAGAAACATGATATTGCCATCCATAAGGATGAAAATCTGGTTGAAGTACTGAGTGCCCTCGAGCTAGATTCCGTCATCCCGATGGAGGCATATATGGCGGTGGCGGAAATTCTCAACTACTTATATCGCACAAACCAGGCCAAGCGTAGCTAATGGAAACAGATATCATTAAATCGCAAATGCAATCCATGCAGGCGTATATTGAGGATGCCGTGATGAAGCTTGAAAAGGGGGAGGCTGTGGATCTTTCTGGGATGGATCAAAAAGTTCAGGAGTTGCAGACAGCACTGCTTAAGGTTCCCGCTACTGAGGCCCGGCCTTTTTTAGATGATATCAAGAAAATGATGGAGCATTTAAGCTTACTCGGCACGCATCTTGAAGCACATCACAGTGCTTTGCTTACAGAACTAAAAGGCCTGAATACCCAAGGCCGCGCTCATGAAGCCTATAAGCGCACGGATAAAACCACCGGGAACAGATAATGGAAATTGCAACGTCACTTTTAGGCTTACTATTTGTACTGCTGCTGATTGGTGCCATTTCTGCCATTATTCGTCGCTATGGCCCAGAAAAACTACTGCATCGCCTGCCGCAAAAAGGACCTGAAAGCAAGTCTTTGCGTATTGTAGATGTGATGCCACTTGATATGAAACGAAAAATAGTAATTGTCGATTCGGGCGCCTCGGAACATGTTATGGTGCTAGCGCCTGATAAAATCGATGTGCTTGAAACCCGCACCAAAGTGAAGAAGAAAACAAAATGAAGCGCGCTTTTTTCTGGATTGTAGCGCTTGCGCTCTTAACGTTGTTATGGGTAGAGCCTTCATTTGCGCAGGAATTTTCAATTGATTTAGGGGACGAATTAGACGGCTCCACCACATCGCGCCTCTTGCAGCTTGTGGCGCTTATCACCGTTTTGAGTTTGGCACCATCAATACTCGTAATGGTGACTTCTTTTACCCGTATCATTATTGTGCTCTCATTACTGCGCAGTGCGCTGGGTATTCAGCAAACGCCCCCAAACTCAGTGCTTATTAGCCTGGCCCTTTTTCTTACGGTCTTTGTGATGGCACCTGTATTTGAAAAGTCGTACAACGAAGGCATTCAGCCGCTCATTGAAGAAAAAATTCAATTAAAGGAAGCGATTAAACTTTCAGCCCAACCCTTCCATAGTTTCATGATCGTACATGTGCGCGAGAAAGATTTGGCGCTATTCCTGGATATGATGAAGGCAAACCCTGAAACACCAGAAGCAACCCCCTATCGCGCGCTGATTCCTGCTTTCATGATTTCTGAATTGAGACGTGCCTTTGAAATCGGCTTCCTTATTTTTATTCCGTTTTTGATTATTGATATGGTGGTGGCGTCAACGCTTATGTCGATGGGGATGATGATGTTACCGCCGGTGCTAATCTCGTTGCCGTTCAAGCTCATCTTCTTTGTAATCGTAGATGGGTGGTATATGCTTTCCGGCAGCCTTGTGAAAAGTTTTGACGTCATACCACAATGAGAAAATTTCTAATGGCCTGCCTTCTGCTGCTTGCGGTTCCCGCTCTGGCTGAAGCGTATCGCGCAGATGTTGTGCCTTGGAATCCGGAAGCATGCGTTTGGACGAATGCCTCCTTTGGCACGTTTACCCTTGCCAATCCCGGTGCAAAATATTTTGAATGCGCGAAATGGCGCGATGATGCGGAGCTCTTATTTGCTTGCTGCTTTAATGAGGCAGTGAGACGTAAAGACGCAGAGCTACGTGCTAAGGACGGAGAAAATACAGAAGAAAAAATTCGCGAGCTTTTCGCGGTGCGTCAGGGTGGGCCAAGGCCAGTGAATTTATTGCCGCCGACCTTGCGGCCCTGCGGCGAACTCGATAAAATTCTGGAGCCGGAAGTACATGCGGCGTTATGTGGAGGATATTAATGAGCGATGAGAAACTGACACCTGCTGAAAGAAAAAATATTCAGAAGGGTTTAGCAAAATTGTTTTCAGATATAGAAGGCAGACCGACTACACTTGCCACCCAGGTTATCACACTGGAGACAGCTAGAAAGCTCTCGGAACTAAGACAAAAAAGCAAAAATTAGCTTGCGAGAACTTCTTCCAGCTCACGCCATTCGCGTTTGGTAAGTCCGGAATTTTCTTCCGTTACTTTTTCACCTGCAATCATGCGTTTAATCACTTGCAACCCTTGCGCGGAAAGTTGCGCGGCATTCAGACGGTAATCGCAGAACGCTTCATAGGCGCTGGGCACCCATTTCGAGGCGATATCGCACATGGTTTCCGCATAGGCGCGAATTTCATATTGTGCATGCGCATCCGCGCGCAAACGCAGGAAGTGGAAAAGATTATGTAAATCAATTTTCCAGTACCACTGCGTGTAATAATTCAGCGTGAGATTCATGCGGGCAAGTTCGCGCGCCAGGCCGGATTTTTCTTCATCCAGCACTGTACCTTCGCGGTTCATATTGAGCATTTCTTCGTAATGATCGTAAACTTGTTCCGAATCTTGCTTCAATAACTCCAGCACGCGCGCGGCTTCTTTGCCAGTGAGCGGTGCATCCGCGCGGCCCTGATTATTGCTTTTTGACTGCGCAGCGAGTTGATCGACTTCCGGAATATAAAATTCCTTATCGAGAATAGAATAACGGGCGGAGTATTCGTTGACGTTCGCGGTACGATGGCGAATCCACTGGCGCGCGATAAAAATCGGCAGTTTGATATGAAATTTGATTTCGCACATTTCAAACGGCGTGGTGTGCCAATGACGCATGAGATAACGAATAAGCCCGCGATC
>CAYPXJ010000075.1:2036-4918 GCA_964414595.1 uncultured Rickettsiales bacterium | reverse complement strand
TCAATTTCTGTTTTATTCCCGAATGCGTCATGTGCTCCCTGAATTTCATCTTCCGTAAAATGAGAGTTTTTATGAACGAAGATTTTCCTTGGAATTCGACCACTATGCCCATTTTGATAAATCATTAAGCTGCGTGAAAGCACGGACTGCATCTCTTGATAGCTTAGATACGGATTGCCCTTGGAGTCTGTAGAAAACTCTTTGGTATCATAGGCCACAAATTCAAAACCAGTTCCATCCGGGTCGAACACCTGACTACAGCAAGTGGTATATTCTTGTCCGGTCTGGTCTTTTTTTAGCGCGTAGCTGATGCCGATATATGCCTCGTCCCTGTCAAAGTCGGCTAGTTTCCAAGGAATCCCTCCTGCCTTTGCATAGAGGGCAACGCTCAATCCCCACATGACTTGTGAGCGGCATATTCTGCTATAAGACAAATCGTTGATTATCTGGATAGGAATATTCAACGGCGCGAGCTTTGCTTTTAAGTAATCGTGAAGGTGGAAACCTTCATATTCAAAGACATTTTTCCAAGCATCAGGCAGATAAAGAAATAACACATCAAAGTTAGTTCTTTTCCTGCTCATCTGACCTATTGAATGCATGATTTGGTCAGCAAGGCCTTTACCATTCTTAGTGGTCGCTAGGGTACTGCAATCGGCAGGAAGTTCTGCCCTCAAGTCGTCGGATGGCGAGGTTAGTGGAATTCTAAAAATTGCCTGAAATCCCGTGTAAGGGAGGTAGTAATTTGGAGCCTCCTTAACCTGATGAGAGCCATTTAATTCTGTGATAAGGCTATCAAGCTTTCTAAGCTGTCCCTGCGGAGCGAGGAAGGCTGGCCTAACTTGATTTGGATAGCCAAGTGACTGCCCATACGGACCGTGTTTCACTAACCCTCGCAATGGGTGTGTATCTTTTTTAAGTCGATGGAAAATCAGCTCTGGTTCTGGCAGTGCTCGATATGCAGATAGTTGATTACGAGTTTCAACCATTTAGCACCTCTTTACCGCTGAATGCAGAACGTGTGTTTATTGTAAATTTTGCCGGGAAATCAGATTGAGGAAGATAAGTAATTTCAATTTCCTTTCCTCCTAATTCTCCCAGTAGTACCTGCACCCACGCATCCAGAAATTCATTTGCTTTCTGATTATAGCGGTACTTCTTCTTCCCCTTAACAAAATCCAAGCAATTCTGTCTTTCCACCATTGGAGAAATCCATACGTCGGGGCGCAATAAGAGCCATAAAACGCCATTCCGCTCTTCCAATCGTAGGCTTACAGCCTCTGACCAAAATACACCTGCTTTTGCAGAACCACATATTGCCCCGGCGCGTCCTTGGTAACCGGCAGCATTCTTTAATGGATTCAAAGCTGCATTCGTCACCTGCGCATGGTCAACAATCACATAAAAAGTCGTTCTATCTTTTCGTAATTTTAGAGGTTTCCCGCCAACCAGAGCATTTGCCAGCGCCTCTTCATAAAAAGCCTTGATATGGGTACTTTGTTGAATCGCAGATTCAGGAGTATCAAACTGGTGTTTCTGTGGTTGAGAAGGAGCAAACGCCGACAAAGCAGTTACTGCATCGGTGCTATTTCCCCAGAGCAATATATTGTCGGTTTTCGCAGCAACCACCTTGTCCGAGATTGCTTTAATAGCTTCTCTAAACGCAGGGTACGCCGGAGCTGTTACAGTGCTTATGGCTGCGCATTCCGTGGGTACACTTGTAATTAGAAGGGCATTGGTACGCAGTAAAGGAAAGCTGCTATTTTTTCCGGGCAGCGGAATAGAAACCGTCTTTGCAATTGCAGTTCTGACCCTTTTATCAAGTGCATCAGGCTTATTCGATATTTGCCGCCATATCTTCGATAGCATGATGTCAAATGTTCCGGCGATAACGACATACGCCTTCACGTTTTTACTTCTGGCCTTCATTATTAAGGATTTTATCGAGTCCGTTACGTCGCTCGGTTTGGTAACTGTCCAATACAAACCTTGTGGGAATGGATTGTTTTGCTCCAAGGCCTTATCAAACATAGCCATGACGTTTTGATCGCGACCACTATATCCCGAAACGACTAATCCATAGCGAGTTGCCGCTGCCATAAAGCAACTTTGTATTTTCTCGTCGTTACTGACCAAATCTGCTGCCAGATTTTTAATGCTCTGGTAACGAAAATCACCATGCACTTTGGCATAGATAGGGAAATTCTCAGCGTTTAATGCTTCGAGCGCCGCATAAGAACCTTCGAGGTTATAAGTGGCAAGGTCTTTTCCAGTTACCTCGGCGTGCGCACGTTCAATTACGGTGTCAAAATTTGTTGTAAATGCAAGCTTCGCCTTTCCCATTTCTAACAGTGCAGCTAAAACACGGTGGCCGATATTCAGGGATATTTTATCCGCTGATAGCTGGGAAGTTAGATATTTTTGCTGCTCCGCGTAATCTGCCTTGAAGGTTAAATCAAAATAGAAGGAGTATTCCTCCGCGCTCCATAATGCAGGGAAACTCTTACTGTTCATGTAGGACTGGATTTTTCTCTTAACACTTTCGTTATTGATGTCATGTTGCTGGATGTCTTGGTTTTCTTCGCGACAATAGTATTTCCGCTTCAAATCCCAGATAATATCCGTGGCCGTCGGCATTCCAGCTGTGCGCGAAGTTCCAGCGCCCAGAAACCACATAATTTGTGAGGCGCTCTGAACATAGCGTGCGATAAAATCGCTGTCGGATAGTAATGGCACTTCATCTGTCATTTTTTGCATTTTCTTGGGATTTTATCCATTTCTCCAGCTCGCTTTTGCGAAAGCGCCATGATCCGCCCACCTTAAAGCCGGGGATATCACCGCGTGCAGCAAGCGCATAGGCGGTTTTCTCCTTCAGCTTAAGG
>CAYPXJ010000075.1:456-2026 GCA_964414595.1 uncultured Rickettsiales bacterium | reverse complement strand
GTATTGCATTTAATGCCTTTCCAAATCTTTCAAGAAAATATCGGAAAGCGTAGAAATTACAAGAAACTATATTATATGCTAATAATAGCTTAAATCCTTCACCTTGCCCCAAAATACGCGGTAGGCGAAGATGGTGTAACCAATGATGCAGGGCAGTACGACGAGTGCGCCTACCAGAATAATCATGAGCGATTCCGGGGCGCTGGCTGCTTGCCAGATGGTGATTTTATCCGGCACGAGGTATGGATAGAAACTATAGGCCAGTCCGTGAAAACCAAGCAAAAATAGCCCCACACTACCGGCGAATGGAATCCAGCAGTAGCGGTCATCGGCACGCGGTAATTTCCGAAGTGCGAATTCTAGCAGCAAAATCAAGCCGCCGGTCATCAGCGGAATAGGCAATAACAGGAAAAACTCCGGCAGGCTGAACCATTTATCGAAAATGCGTGCACTCATCAGCGGCGTGGCGATGGACACCACCGCCATGCCGAGCGTCGTACCCCATAAGCTAAACCGCGCCCATCGCACGGCTTTTTTCTGCAGCTCGCCTTCGGTTTTCATAATAAGCCAGCCCGCGCCGACGAAACAATATCCGGCAGCGAGGCAGATGCCTGCGAGCAGCCCGAAGCCGAAGCTCGCCCAGCTCTGGTCAAAACCTAAAATGTACGCGCCGAGCATGTAGCCTTGCGAAAGCGCCGCAATGAGTGAACCACCGATAAAGCATTTGTCCCATAGATGCTTATGATGCGCCTTGGCCTTGGCACGAAAATCAAATGAAACACCGCGCAAAATCAGGCCACCCAGCATGGCGGCAGTAGGCAGGTATAGTGCTGTCAGAATCACCCCATGCGCAAGTGGAAACGCCACTAGCAATATGCCAACGCCAAGCACTAGCCATGTTTCATTCGCATCCCAAAACGGACCAATGGAGGCGATCATCCTGTCTTTTTCGGCATCCGTAGCACGGCTCATCAACATGCCGACGCCAAGATCATAACCATCTAAAATAACATAAGCGAGGATGGAAACCCCCATCAGCGCCGCGAAAGCGAGTGGCAGCCATTGCCCATTAGCCAGCATCTCGTTCATATATTCCCCTCTGCCGCTCTTGCCACCGCTGAGGAGGAGAAGGCTTTTTCCGGCAGCGGTTCATTGCGGATACCTGCCTTGCGTGCCATGTAAAACACCACCGAAATAAACGCGGCAATTAGCGTGACGTACAGCGCGAGATACATGGCAAGCGTGGTGCCAATCATGCTGGCGGATACATTCGTGGCTGCTGCTTGCGCGGTAGTGAGGATGCCATATACGAGGTAGGGCTGCCTGCCTATTTCCGTGGTGTACCAACCTGCAACGGTGGCCACCCAGCCGGAAAAAGCCATGCCTACAAGGACATAAGCAAGCCAGCGCTTGGGCTCACCAACTCGTCTAATTTGCCAGCTTGCCAGCCATGATACGGCAAGCATCAGCACACCAACCCCCACCATGATACGGAATGCAAAAAATACCGGCGCGACCGGCGGATGCTTGCCTTCGAATTCATTGAGGCCTTTAATTTCGCCGTTTAAGT
>CAYPXJ010000075.1:0-446 GCA_964414595.1 uncultured Rickettsiales bacterium | reverse complement strand
GTTTAAGTCATGCGTGAGGATCAGGCTCGCCAGTTTGGGAATGCCGATTGCAAACTCATTCTCCCGTGTTTCTTTGTTCGGCAATGCAAATAGCAGCAGCGGCGCTCCGCGTTCCGTTTCCCATATGCCTTCCATCGCAGCAATTTTAGCGGGTTGGTGTTTCAGAGTGTTCAACCCGTGCAAATCCCCAACAAAAATCTGCAGCGGAATCAATAAGGCTGCCGCATAGACGCCAGTTTTCATCGCCGCCATGACGCTCGCGCATGTATCACCGCGCAAATAACGGTATGCTGAAATGCCCGCTACCAGAAATGCCGCAGTTAAGCCGGAAGCGATCAGCATATGCGTCAAGCGATACGGCATGGACGGCTTAAATATGATTTCCAGCCAGCTCGTCGCATGTGCCACACCGTCGCGCATCTCAAACCCAGCGGGTGTGTGCATCC
>CAYPXJ010000074.1:0-5112 GCA_964414595.1 uncultured Rickettsiales bacterium | reverse complement strand
TCGCTGCACTGAGTGCAATAGCCACAATCCATTTTTTCATAAACACTCCTCAGACGTTGCGTCCTACGCCAAGACTTGAGCTTTGCTCAAAGTTTGTCTAAGCTCGGGCTTATAAATTAAAGTAAAATCGAGCCGCCTTCGAATGCCGAGACCACTACATTCACCGCGTACCACGTTACTAGGTAAAAACCACCAAACATGTGCATCACTCCTGTTTTCATGGGCTACTGTATGCAAGTAATTGGGTTTGTCAACGATATTTTTATTATTATGAAATTATTATAATTCTAAAATTATGGAATAATAGGTATATACATGAAGAAAAGAAAAGCTTTACTCTGTCTTTCTGCCCTCGCGCAAGATTCCCGTCTTGCCATATTCAGACTTCTTATGGATACGGGTGAAACCGGTTTATCCGCTGGTGCAATCAGTGAAGCCTTGGGCGTTCCTGCCACGACGCTTTCCTTTCACCTATCGCAACTTTCCACCGCGAGTCTTATCAAGTTCCGCAAGGAAGGCCGCTCGGTAATTTATTATCCTAACTACAAAAAGGTAAAACAGCTGACTCAGTTTCTCAAGGCACGACCCCGCGATGAAGTAGATAGTGATGTCGTAGATATTACTGAGAATGAGGAAGAAACAGCGGACAAAAAACCCTTGGTTGTTTAAGCGTTCACGTATTTTATAGCAGGCTCTAGTTGCATCAAATCCGCTAGTTTACTTAGTCGCTTTTCTACCGCTTCTCCAACCAAGCCATGTCCTACTGGCAACAATTCGAGAATCAGATGCTTATTTGTTTTTTTGAGGCGGGCCGCTTCTAAAATCCCCGGCGCACCTGCATACAATACATACGCCAGCCGTAGCGCGACCCCCGTTAGCCTTGCTTGTTGCATCGCCTTGCGTGAAATAAATTTCCGGGCGAGTTTATCCACATTATCTTCGCATTCACTGCAATAACGATGAAATACCGACAATGCGAGAAAAACACGTGCAGGATGAGAAAGCGCCGTGAGCGGTGCATGCAATAACATACGAAATGCTGTTTCGCCGCGGAAATTGACATGCTCGAGTATTGCAAGCTTGAGCAAAATCGTGGCGGCAAGCCTGAGTCGTTCATCCTCTTTCGTATCATCTGGAAAAAGCGGCTTTATCCAGTTCAATAACTCCTTCGCCAAACGCAGATGTTCTCCGCGGGCGCGCTCGCCTTCAATAGTCAGCAAATCCATACATGCCGCAAAGAGCGGGTCTTGCGAACGAATATGCGCGGGCATCGTGCGATAAAGATAACCTTCGCGAATTCCATAAACCGAAAATACCAAATATTTTGGCTTACCGTTGACGATAAGCTGGCGCAGGATTTGTGCCGTCAGCGCCAGCACATCCACCTTACGATCGGTCATTGATTCGATTTTCTCGCGCTGGCTTTTATTCATATCGGTAATGCTCTCACAGAATGACTTAAACTCTGCGGGATTTACGCGGTATTCATGAACCAGCCGCAACGGGTATTTTGTTTTTTCCATGTGCAGTTTGGCGAGTGTGCGGAATCCACCGCCCAGTGCGTAAAGCACTTTACCCTCTACCGCCTTCACAATCTGAGAATGCTCGCAAGTGTTGGAAATAAGCTTTTTTATGGTATCGATATCATGACCATTAGAAAAACGAAGTGGGCCTATGGGCAGGCTTACCCCAGACTTTAGCTCTCCGCCTTCAATCGGCACCAACTCCAAGCTACCACCACCCAAATCGGCAACCAACCCTTCTGCCTGAGGCATTGCCGCTAAAATACCATAACCGGCGAAACGCGCTTCCTCTGCGCCGCTTAACACATCCACTTTTAGACCGAGTGTGCTATCCAGCTCTTTCACAAAAGCAGGGCCATCATGCGCATCGCGTACAGCCGAGGTTGCGAGTGCAGTGACTTCCTGCAATTTCATTGCCCGCGCTAATGTTGTAAACCGCGCAAGCGCCTGCAAGGCGCGTTGCTTACCGAGCGGGTAAAGAACACCCGTGCGATCCAGCTGACGAGCAAGCCCACACAGTACTTTTTCATTTACAATGGGATGCGGTACACGAGAAAGTCGATCATAAACCACGAGCCGTACCGAATTCGACCCTATATCAATCACGCCTATGGTTTGCTTCTCGCCCATAATGCGGCCTTACTAGCGTCTTTATATAAAAAAGGGAATCAGAGATTTTCGTAGAGCGCCTTACCTCGACCAGAAAGCGAAGGGTTTTTGATAAAGAAATCATGTGCTGAGAAGGCGCTATCGGCCACAGATCCGCGTATATAATTACCTTCGCTATCAAGCTTCCAGCTTTGCGCCTCATCATGAATATTGGCGCCCATAATCTGATCAAGCACCTGCTGATGAACGGTGGGGTTTTCTAGTGGCACCATCACTTCCACGCGTGAATTTAGATTGCGAGGCATTAGATCAGCCGAAGAAATATACACCTTCGCCTCGCGTGAGGGTAAGTTTTGCCCGTTACCAAAACAATAAATACGGGCGTGCTCTAAAAATCGGCCTACGAGCGACTTAACGCGAATATTTTCTGAAAGGCCGGGCACACCGGGTCGTAAGCAGCATACGCCACGCGCCACAATATCTATCTGCACACCCGCTTGTGAAGCGGCGTACAGTGCATCGATCATTTCGGGATCCACAACGGCATTCACTTTAATCCAGATACTTCCCGGCTTTCCTTCGCGCACATACTGTTTTTCTTGCTCAATTAATTTAAGCATTTTTTTTCGCATATCGAGCGGAGAAACAGCAATTTTCTCAAATTCGGAAGGAGGTGCATAACCGGTAAGATAATTAAAAAGATGCGCTGCATCTCGGCATAAAGCTGGGTTGCAGGTAAAAAGTGAAAGATCGGTATAAACTTTAGCGGTCTGAGGATGATAATTGCCTGTGCCATAATGGACATAGGAGCGCAAACCACCTTCTACCCGCCGGACTACAAGAGATACTTTGCTGTGCGTTTTCAAACCCATAACACCATAGACAACTTGCGCCCCTGCACGTTCGAGGTCACGCGCCCAGCGTAAATTCGCCTCCTCATCAAAACGCGCCTTAATCTCTACAATGGCGGTAACTGATTTACCTGCTTCCGCCGCTTCAATTAGTGTTTTGATAATCGGCGAATCGTTACTTGTGCGATACAATGTTTGCTTAATGGCAATCACATCAGGGTCCGCCGCCGCTTGCCGCAAAAACTGCACCACGACATCAAAGCTTTCGTATGGATGGTGCACAACAATATCTTTTGCATAGATTGCGGCAAAGCAATCCCCTCCGTAATCACGGATACGTTCTGGAAAGCGAATGTTCATAGGCTTAAAAAGCAGGCTACTTAAATCTGAACGGATCAACTCCTGTAGGCTAGGAAGACCTAACATTCCCTCCACTTCAATCGTATCCTGCAACGGTACATTTAATTGCTCGCGTACAAATTCTTTTAGAAATTTTGGCATGTCGGCAGAAACCAGCAGACGAATCACCTCACCACGGCGGCGCATTTTTAATGCGCTTTCAAAGTGGCGCATTAAATCTTCTGCTTCATCCGAAATATCCAACTCACTATCCCGTGTGATGTGCATCATTCCCGCGCCTACTACGTCAAACCCTGGAAATAATTCTTCCTGAAACATAAGAATAACGTCTTCCAGCAATATATAGCGTGTAGCTTCTGACTCTTGAGCGAGCGGCGGAAGCGCGACGAACCGTGGCAATTTGCTTGGGAGCGGAATAATCGCTTGGCGGTTTTTTGCTGAGCCTTTCAGCGTTTTGATTGCCGCCTTTTTTTTGTCATCTGCGTCATGAATTACTAACACTTTATTTGCGCGCTTCAGACGCGCAATGAGTGCCATGCCAAGATTGGGTAAAAAAGGAAAAGGGTGTGCAGCGTCTACTGCAAACAGGGAGAGCGCCGGGAAAATATTGCTTGAAAAATGTTCGTGTAACCACTCTTTATCTTCTGCGCCAATTTGTTTTGGCGTAAGAATATGTAAATGCGCTTGTTTTAATTCTTGCGTAAGTTTTTGCAGTAATGTTTGTTGCTTCGTTATGAGCGCGCGCGCGGCAACTTCAATACGTTCCAGTTGTTGCATGGGTAACAATCCATCCTGGCTTTTCTCATTGTGCCCTTCTTTAATCTGATCTTTCAAACCCGCTACGCGAACCATATAAAATTCATCCATATTGCTCGCAGAAATGGCAAGAAAGCGTACCCGCTCGAGCAAGGGATGGCGTGCATTTTCTGCTTCTTCAAGCACGCGGCCGTTAAATGCAAGCCACGAAAGTTCGCGGTTAATAAAGCGGGCTTCCGGCTGTTGCGCGAAAGGCGTTTGCTCCAGTTTTATGTATTTCGGTTTTGCAATAGGCATGATGTTATTTTAGCAATTATATGTTAAAATGATGGTTCTAAAACGGTCTGACTCACTATGCCTATTCATCATGAAATTCGGCGTTCGCCGCACTCCGTGCAGGAACTTTATTCGCTGATTCTGGATATCGAAAAATATCCTGAATTCCTGCCGTGGTGTGTTGCAGCTCGTATTGTATCACGGGATAGCGCAGAGCTCCAAGCGGATTTGGTGATACGTTTTAAGGCTTTTTCAGAAAAATTTACATCCCGCGTCACTCCAAAGCCGGCAGAAACCGCCAAGGATAGCGCAGAAGTGCAGGTTGAATTGGTGCATGGTCCTTTCACCCACCTTAGTAACCATTGGAAACTGGTACCTTTAGCCAAAGGGGGTACAGACATTCACTTTTCTATCGATTTTCGCTTTAAATCCCCGTTATTCGAGAAGCTTATTGGCGCTTTATTTGAAAAAGCCGTTAAAAAAATGGTGGGCGCGTTTGAAACGCGGGCAGATAAACTTTTCGGCAAGACCTAAAAGTCTTTTTCTCACTGCTTGTCTGTGCTAACAACAGTCATGCTTACGCATCATGTGATACTTCGTGTTGTTGTTCGCGCCTTGCTACCTTTTATCGTTCTGTTTGCTTTCTATGTGCAAATGCACGGTAAGTTAAGTCCCGGCGGTGTATTCCAAGCAGGTACGCTGCTTGCCAGCGCCTTTATTCTTTACGCACTTGTTTT
>CAYPXJ010000073.1:0-5912 GCA_964414595.1 uncultured Rickettsiales bacterium | reverse complement strand
ATAATAATCACGCTGGAAAAAGCCCAACAACGTTTGCGCAAGAAATACCCGCGCTTCTTTATCAAGGCGACCCATGATGCCAAAATCAACCACGATGATTTTGCCGTTATCACCAATAAACAAATTACCTGGGTGCATATCCGCATGGAAGAAGCCATCACGAAAAACCTGCTTAAAAAACACACCTGAAGCATGCGCTAAAATTTTATCCAGATCGGCACGCTTCTTACGAAGTTTATCAAGCTGCGTAATCTGCGTACCTTTCACCCACTCGAGTGTCAGCACGCGCTGGCTTGTGCGCTGCCAATCGACCTCGGGCACATAAAACATGGGATCATCTAGAAAATTGCTACGCAGTTCGTCTGCCGCGGCTGCTTCCATACGCAAATTCATTTCGATATAAACGGTTTCTTCTACCGTGCGTACAATTTCAACCAAACGCAACCGCTTAAGTGTGGGATCTGTTCTTAATGCCAAATCGGCAATCCAATAAAATAAAGCAATGTCTCGCGCGAATTGTTTGGCGATATTCGGACGCAGTACTTTCACGGCAACTTCATTGCCGCCGGGAAGTGTAGCCTTGTGGACTTGAGCAATAGAGGCAGCGGCTACCGGCTCGTCTTCGAAATGAATGAAAAGCGTTGAAAGCGGAGCGCCCAATTCTTGTTCGATGGTTTCTATCGCTAAATATGATGGAAATGGCGGCACGCGATCGCGTAATGTAGCTAAATCGTCAGCCATTGCCTCACCAATCAAATCCGCGCGCGTTGAGAGAGCTTGTCCCAGCTTGATAAAAGTTGGGCCTAACTCTTCAAAGGCGCGCGCTAACCGCTCACCCGGACGTCCTTCGGCTTTGCGGCCTAATGTAACCGCGCTAACCCAGAATCGAATCAGCGGGGCAACGCGCAATTCCTCTAGTACAAATAGCGCATCGTGTTTTGCCAGCACATAAGCAATCCTCGTTAATTGACGAACATTGCGTAAATGAAATAGAGGTCTCATGTGCGGTATCCTGTATGCAATGCAACCACGCCGCCACTCATCAACTCGTATTTCACGCGAGTAAAACCCGTTTCTTTCATCATGCCTGCAAAGCGCTCACGATCCGGAAACATGCGAATACTTTCTACAAGATATTTGTATGCCGCTTCGTTGCCGGTAAACAGCTTTCCATAAGCCGGGATGATATGAAACGAGTACCAATCGTAAAATTTCTTGCGCCAATTCGCATCATCGAGCGGCGAAAATTCGAGGCATAAAAATTTACCACAGGGTTTTAACACGCGAAATGCCTCAGCCAAAACTAGGTCAATATGCGTCACGTTACGAATGCCAAACGCCATAGTTACCACATCGTATTTTTTATCCCCAAAAGGCAATTTTTCAGCATTAGCAATTTTCCATTGCAACTGTTCTAACGGGAGATTGCGATTGAGCGCCCGTTTTTTTCCTTCTTCAAGCATGGCCGGGTTAATATCGGTAACGGTTATTTTTGCACCCTTATCGCCGCAACGGCTCAGCATACGAAATGCTATATCTCCGGTACCGCCCGCCAGGTCCAACGCCTGCAGATCGCGTTTGCGAGGAATGGCGTCCACCATACGATTTTTCCACCCACGATGCAGGCCACCGCTCATGACATCATTCATAATGTCGTATCGCCAGGCTACATTATCAAACACTTCATTGACCTTGCCCTGTTTGGCTTCAGCCGCTACGGTTTGATACCCAAAATGTGTGGTTGTTTTCATGTAGCGTGCTATATAGCATAATCTACAACTTTACCTAGTGAAATTTATGCCCGAACTTCCGGAAGTTGAAACAGTTTGTCGCGGTATTGCCCCTTTCGTCACGGGGAAGAAAATAAAAAATGTACAGACATTTGGTAAGAAGCTCCGCCTACCTTATCCGGAAAATCTAGCAAAGCTATCCGGGATAACTATCCAGAAGGTGCGTCGCCGGGCGAAATATATTCTTCTAGACCTGGATACGGGTGAAACCCTGATTATCCACCTGGGTATGAGCGGTCAGTTGCTGGCTTACTCCCGAGGTCAATTACCCACCCCCAGGGGCGCCCATGACCACCTGTTATTAACTCTAATGGATGGTACAAACCTGCTTTTTCGGGATCCTCGCCGCTTTGGTCTGATAACCTTAGGCAATACGCAAGAGCTAGCCCATCACCCTCTCTTCAAATCCATGGGGCCGGAGCCTCTCGAAAAAGCCTTTAGCAAGCATTATTTGTGTGCTGCGTTGCGCCATAAAAACACCGTGATCAAAACCGCGATTATGGATCAGAAACTCATCGTAGGCGTGGGTAATATTTACGCCAGCGAGAGCCTTTTTTTGGCTAAGATTGACCCAAGACGAAAAGCAAAATCGCTTACCGAACAGGAAGCTGCGCGCTTGTGCGCTGCAATAAAAAAAGTGCTGAAATCCGCCATAAAATCGGGAGGATCAACCTTGCGTGATTATGTCCGCTCAACTGGTGATAGCGGTTATTTCCAACACCATTTCCAGGTCTATGATCGCGATGGTCAACATTGCTTATTTAGACACGGTTATGGTAATATAAAACTGAGGCCGGAGATTAGGAAAATTGTGCAGCAAGGCCGCAGCACTTACTTCTGCCCATCTTGCCAGCACTAGTCCAACCTCTCCCTTGGGAGCATGGTGTTTCCATGAGAATCCTCTAGGAGGTAGGGTGAAGTGGCGATTAAATTTCATGCTAGCAGCAGAAAACTGCAGCGCGCCGCTTACTGCACTGCAACAAAATACTTAACGTATTTCGTTGCTGGTGTTCTTTTATCTTTGATTATCGCGTTTATGGCGGCGATAGCGTCTGCCGCCAAGGCACAGGATACTGCGCAGATTTATGACGGTACAGTCCAAAAGCGGGCAATGGCTATTCTGATGGATCCCGCCTATGTGCCTAACTATCTTGATGCTGGGGAGCAATATTCTTTAAAAGACTATCTGCGCCCCGAATCTGAACCGCTTTTGCTGCCGCGCGGTCCAGTGAAAAGCTACGACGCACGTTTAGCCAAGGAAGGGGAATTCGTGAAATTCAACCTCTCGCGTATGACTTACTCAATTGTGGAGAATCCTGATTCCAGCTTGCGCTTTAACGTTTTCCCACGCCAGAAAGCTGCAATGCTTACCTGGACCTGGGTACGCGAAGACTATAGGCGCTAACGAGCGATGCTGAAAAAGGGCGCTTAGTCTTCGCCCTTTTTGCGGAAGGCATCAATGCTCACTACGTTATTATTTCCTGCCGCAGGTGAAGATTTGGTGGCTTTGCCGCGGCCCTTCTTAGCCTGGCTGGCCGATGTTTTTCCTTTAAGATTTTTTGCTTCCACGGCTGACTGATCCTGAATCGGGCGCACCGTTTCATGTCGGAACTGCAGGCCAAACTTCACACTTGGGTCTGCAAAAGCGGTAAGCGCGGAAAAAGGAACCGTAAGGTTTTCCCGCACATTCTCAAAGCTTAGTGTGACACCGAAGCGATCATTCTCAACTTCCAAATCCCAGAATTGGTGCTGCAGTACGATTGTCATTTCATCTGGGTAGCGTTTTTTTAGCTTATCGCCAATCATCACACCGGGATAGGTTGTAATAAACGTGATGTAAAAATGATGGTCTCCGGGCAAGCCCTGCTTTTCAATACGCTGCAGAACTTTCTTAACGATAATGTGCATCGCCTCGTCAATCAGCAGCCCGTAATCGATGTAATTTTCGGTCATAGAGCCGTTAGATTAACGGGAATTTTTGTGCCGCGCCAGTGCTTTTCTCAAGCAAAATTCAAAGTTTAGGCTTGCAGAATATGGCGCTTTTTAAGAAAGCGTACAAAAACTACAATAAAAATGCATGCAGCTAAGATGCCGAACAAAAATGTAGAGGCGATTTGGTGGTGCAACATGGGGTAGAATTTATATTCTTCAATAAGTTCTATGGCAGTGATACCAAAAACGGTATTTGCGATGGTGGTGTAATCTTTAACCACTACTCGGCTGAAGCTAAATTTCATACCTTTTATTGCCTGAGGCAATTTGGAGAATTTCATTGTCCAACGCGGAACTTCACGGCAATAGTTTGTATATTCTTTGCCAAACTTATTGCGCAGAAAATACTCTTCCGCCGCAACAATGCTCTGATACACGAAGAGGAAAAAAGCCATGCCCAGCGCAATGACCCAAGGGGAACCGTGCATTAACATAACCCCAAGATAAATGATTAGGTTTCCTACATAGAGCGGATTACGGCAAATACGGAAAAAACCTTCCGTTACCAATGTATCGGCATAAACCTGCTTTTTGAGCCCTCCTCGCTTAATGTAAGCAAATCCAATGACTGCGGCTCGTAAGCTAAGGCCGATAATTACGATAGCGGCTGCAATCCAGTCTTTAATTTCTTCTGCCCTTTCACTTCCAAAATAGCTGTATTCGGGTGCCCTGATCAAAAGCAGACTAATTACTACTGCGGGAAATAATAGGTTGCGGTATTTGAAGAAAAAATCACCAATACGAATAATGAGCGTTTTCTTTTCCATTTACTTTACCGCGATAATCCCACAAAAATTATACCAACGAAAAAACACTTCCACATGTCTGAAACCTGCGAAGCGCAAGAGCTCAAAGTTTTCTTCCATGCGATAAGGAATCAGTACATTTTCTAATGCCTCTCGCTTATTGGCTATTTCTAGCTCTGAGTAACCTTTACGACGCTTGTAATCATAATAATGTTGGATAAACAGCCGATTGAATATGGTATCTTCGCTGGTAAGTTTTTCTACTAATATAAGCGCGCCATTTTGATTTAACCCTTCGAAAATTTGCCGGGCAAGGCGTTCGCGGTAGAGGGGCCGCACAAATTGAAGTGTTAAAATCATGGTTACAATCGATGCGTTTTCTAAAACTAATCCCTTATTTAAATCGCCATATTCAAAGATATATCGGCGCTTAATTCCAGCTTGCGTGAGTTTTTGTTCAGCCTTTTTCAGCATATCTTCAGAATTATCAATTCCCCGAAAAGTAATATTCGGAGTTTGAATAGTTTTATCCAACGCAAGAATAGTTGTTCCTGTAGAGCAGCCGATATCATAAATATTAGTGCCATCTACAACGAAATCGCTCGCAAGCTCTGCCGTCATGCGTTGCATTTCATCATAAAAAGGCACAGACCGGCCGACCATGTCGTCAAAAACATTAACGACTTGCTTGTTAAAGGAAAAATCCTCTACCGCTTTCATTTGCTCAAAAACTTTATCAACAGGCTCTTGTGCCTTTGTTTCACCAAGCGTCAGGCTTGGAAATTCGATCACTCTATCTGCCATTTCTTTTCCTCAATGAGGGGCTAGAGCGCCGTTTACTCCTCTTTTACTGAAAAATCAAGAAGTGGGAGGGCTTCTGTTGCCCGGCGCCTCCCGAACCGCGTTTACAACTAGACTCTAAGTACTACCAATTAGGCAGCAGCTTTGAGTGCTACGACAGCATTGTCGTTAGCTGCAACAAGCGCAACATTATCGTTTGCGTTTGTATTTAGACCCATCACGGCGGAATCATACCGGGCAAAAACCTATACCTTTATTGCGCACGTCGAGCCTTGTTCGCCCCCGCCGAGCCATCAATTTAATTGGTGGCTTGGTGGAGGCGCCGGGTACCGCCCCCGGGTCCGCTACGCCTATTCTGAAAGGCGTTTATTGCCATAGTCCTTTCGGACAGTTTTATTATATAAGATTCCTTGCCAAAAAGGGAAGATTGTTTAATCTTCATTTACGCATTTTAACCGGAACCTCTTTATGCCGACCATGACCTTGAAAAAAGAAGAAAAATCCACGGAAACTGCTGAAATTTTTACCACCAAGCGTGCAACAGTACCTGCACTAGAGGCAATTCTTTACGAACCGATTAAGG
>CAYPXJ010000072.1:0-6120 GCA_964414595.1 uncultured Rickettsiales bacterium | reverse complement strand
TTGCATGTGTTAGGCCTGCCGCCAGCGTTCGTTCTGAGCCAGGATCAAACTCTCATATTGAAAATTTGAATCCCATAAAAACCAAAGTTTTTATAAAAAGAAATTGCTCTTTAACCCACACGCTGCGCATTTACTATCAAAGTAAATGCGATATAAGCGTATTGTTTCATATTGCTATGAATTAACTGTTATATTGCATAGTTACATAAGTAAAAGCTTTCGATTGAACATGTCTGTCCAATCTAGCAGCGCGTTAAGGTAAAAATATCTTACGTGCTTTCCTGCAAAGAGCTTGCAAGAAATAACGCCGCACCGCCGCCTTCACTTCTTCCTGATTCACGATATCGAAAAGCAACTTCGCTAAAGAATTAATGCGAAGCGAGGGCAGGTGTATAGCTCTGCTTCACCACTATGTCAACAAGCTTTTGATAAGATTTTTATAGAGATAGAAAATAGGTCAAAAACCCAAGCAAAACCGGCCTTAAAATTCATCCGGCTTTTGGGCCTTCGTGCCAAATGTAGCACCTTTACGTGGCATGGAGACTTTTACGTCTTCGTCAAACTTCACGCTGCCGATATCTTCAATCTCGCCATCAAGCGCCATACCAAAGGCAGGATCAATAGCAGCCTGACGCGGCGGATTAACGATTTGCATCTTGGGTTGCGGTTTTTCGTCCTCATCATCACCCATCAGATCACGCAGATCTGCATCCAATTCGATGTCGCTATCCGCAACATCAATAATTTTCGAGTGACCGTTTGCGCTGTAGCTTCCATTTGCCTGATAATGGCTACCATATTGCGATTTTGCCGCTGATGCCGGAATCACAGGGTCTATATCGATAATCGTTTCATCCCGACGCATAGCCGGACCAGGTGATGTTCCTACATTGCGCAGCGCACTTGCCACGAAAGGTTCGTCAATAATATCCACCACCGGTTTAGCTTGTGCTTGCGGCTGCGGTTTAGGTTGAGGCTCTGCTTGCGGCTTTGGAGCGGACTGTGGTTGTGGAGCCGGTTTAGCCTGCGTTTGCGGCTGCGATGTCGGCTTTTGTGGTTGCGTTTGTGCTTGTGGTTTTGCGGCCTGCGGCTGTGGTTTAACTTGTGGTTGCGCTTGCGGTTTCGGTGCAGCTTGTTGCGGCTGAGCCGATTTTGCCTGCGTTTGCGGCTGCGGTTTCGGCGCTTCTGCCGGCGGCGTGCCTTGCAAAATTTCTACAACGAGTTTTTCAAGCGCGGGCGAAACAAAAAATCCGGCTTCGATAAAACGCACGATCTGATCGTCAATCTCATCAATTTTAATGGGCGTGTCGGTACGCGAATCATCGCGCATGAAGAAACGGAATTGATCCAGGCTTGGTACTTGTTTCACGATTTGTTGCGCAAGAACCGTTTGCGTCATGCGCCCCAATTCACGTAGATCACTTAAAATATCACCAAAGCCTTCACCAAAGGTAACAGGACGGCCGGATTGCAGTGAGCTACGGCACTCATGTGCTTTCGTTTTCAAAAAATGGCGGTAACGACCCCGCTCGTCTTCGGTAAAGCTCGCATTAAGGTCAATCAGCGCACTGGCAATTAAATCTACCGTGCGGTCGCCTGGCACGGAAAGATTATGTTCCCACATACGCACCATGTTTTTATCAAGGTTGCGTAAATCGTCATATTCCGTTTGCTGCTCCAGCACTTTTTTGGCGCGTGCACGCAACGCGTCAGCGAGCTGTTTTTGTGTCCAGCCCATTTTTTCGCGAAATATGCCAACTTTATTACCGTAACAACTACGGTAGGTTTCGAAATCCATTATCCCCTCCTGAGGGTCGCTAATGAATAAATCTTACCGAACAAACCTTAACAAAACGTTAACGCCCCGGAACGAGGTAACCCTCTGATTCCGGGGCATTTTTCTTACGCTTCCGCCGCTTTTTTACCGCGCGACTTCAGCTGATCGGAAATATCTTCTCCAGTTTCCTGGTTTACCGCACGCAAACTTAAACGAATTTTGCCACGATTATCGATTTCCAGAACCTTTACTTTAACTTCATCACCCTCGTTGACGACATCGGTGACTTTGTTCACGCGATGGTCAGCAAGTTCGCTGATGTGGACAAGGCCATCTTTCGCACCCATGCGAACGAACGCGCCAAAATCGACGATATTCACCACTTTGCCCGTATAGATCTGGCCAATTTCCGGCACCATGACGATCGACTTGATCATATCTTCCGCGATCTTGGCCGATTGACCATTCACCGCAGCGATACGAATTGTTCCATCATCTTCGATATCAATTTTCGCGCCGGATTTTTCGCAAATGTCGCGAATCACCGAACCACCGGAACCAATCACTTCGCGGATTTTTTCCTTATCGATTTGCATCGTGGTGATTTTCGGTGCGAACTCGCTCACGCCTTCGCGGGCTTCGGTCATGGCTTTGCTCATTTCTTTCAAAATGTGCAAACGGCCATCTTTCGCCTGATTGAGCGCGATATCCATGATCTGCTTCGTGATACCGTTAATCTTGATATCCATCTGCAGCGCGGTCACGCCTTTTTCCGTACCGGCAACTTTGAAATCCATGTCGCCGAGGTGATCTTCATCACCCAGAATATCGGAAAGAACGATGAACTTATCGCCTTCTTTGATGAGACCCATCGCGATACCCGCAACCGGGCGCGGCAGCGGCACACCTGCATCCATCAATGCGAGCGAACTACCACAAACCGTTGCCATCGAGGAAGAACCGTTCGATTCCGTAATCTCCGAAACCACGCGCAGCGTGTATGGGAAATCCGCTTTGCTTGGCAGCAGCGGGTGAATCGCGCGCCATGCGAGTTTACCATGGCCGATTTCACGGCGCCCTGGCGGACGCAGCGGCAATGCCTCACCCACCGAGTATGGCGGGAAGTTGTAATGCAGCATGAAATGCTCATTCCATTTGCTTTCGAGCGCGTCGATCAGTTGCTCATCCTGGCCAGAGCCAAGTGTCGCAATCACCAATGCTTGCGTTTCACCGCGGGTAAAGAGCGCCGAACCGTGCGTCCGTGGGAACACACCCACTTCCGCCAGAATCGGACGAATCGATTTCTCATCGCGACCATCAATACGTTTTTTGGTTTCGAGCGTTTTGCCACGCACGACTTCCATCTCCAATTCTTTAATCGCAGAGCTGAGCAAGGTCGGGTGCGATTCCAGAATTTCCGGCAAGCCTTTTTTAATCTGCTCGCGGACGGCATTTACTTTCTCAACGCGTTTCTGCTTTTGCAGTTCGGTATAGGCTTCTGCGAGACCTTTGCGACCAAGCTCGGCCACTTTCTGCTCGAGGCCTTCCACCGCTGGCTTCTGAACTTCCCATGCGGGTTTGCCAGCTTCCTTCGCGAATTCTTCAATCACATCCAGCACCGGTTGGAATTCTTCATGGCCGAATACGACCGCACCGAGCATCACTTCTTCGCTCAGTTCTTTCGCTTCGGATTCCACCATCAGCACCGAGCTGCGTGTACCGGCAACAATGAGATCAAGCGTCGGCGCATCATCGGCACGCTCCGCTTCGGTCATCACTTTTTGCAGCGGGTTGAGCACATACTCACCATTTTCATAACCCACGCGCGCGGCACCAATCGGGCCTTCAAACGGTACGCCGGAAATCGCCAGCGCCGCCGAAGTGCCGACCATCGCTACGATATCCGGATCATTCTCCAGATCGTGCGAAATAACGGTGCAGACAATCTGCGTATCGTTGCGGAAATTTTTGTGGAACATCGGGCGAATCGGACGATCGATGAGGCGCGAGGTCAGCGTCTCTTTTTCGGTCGGCTTGCCTTCGCGGCGGAAAAACCCGCCCGGGATTTTACCCGCAGCGTAAAATTTTTCCTGATAGTTCACGGTGAGCGGGAAAAAATCGATATCGGGTTTCGGTGCTTTTGCAGCCGTGATGGTACACAGCACGCTCGTGCCGCCGTAGGTTGCGAGAACCGCGCCATCTGCCTGGCGAGCGATTCGGCCCGTTTCCAGCGTTAAGGTGCGTCCGCCCCATTCAATCGATTTACGTGTAATTTTAAACATGATCTTCTTCTTTCTAGCGCGGCCCTATTGCCGGCTATGTTACTATTTACGCAGGTTGAGTTTCTGAATGAGCGACTGATAACGTTCCGCATCGCGAGTTTTCAGATACTCGAGCAAATCGCGGCGACGGCCCACCATTTTGAGCAGCCCGCGGCGTGAGTTAAAATCTTTCGGATTGGTTTTCAAATGTTCTGTGAGGCCATTAATGCGCTCGGAAAGAATTGCGCACTGCACTTCTGCAGAACCTGTATCTTGTTTCGAATTCGCGAAGGATTTAATAACTTCCTTCTTGCGTTCAGCGGTAATCGACATCGTAAACTCCTTTCTTATGCTCTAAGCAATGTTAAATACCCGTTCCGGGTATAGTTTTCCTTCTGATACGCGCGCAATTGCAATGGGAGTTTCCGAATGCTTGGCAAAGACTTTCGCATTTCGCGTATCCACCCGTAGAGGGATGGATTTTCCTTGCCGTAATGAGCGCGCATCTTCCAGTGTCAGTGAGACTACCGGGATGCCGTCCAGCACAGTCTCAATCGGCAGCACAACGCTACCGAGGCCGCCCTTATGCACTATTTCTTGCAGTTTTTCCAGCGAAATCGCATGCGAAAGCGTAAAGGGCCCGGCCTGCGTACGGCGAAGCGCGGAAACATAGGCGATTGTGCCGAGCGCCGCGGCGATATCCCGCGCCAGTGCGCGCACATAGGTTCCCTTGCCGCAAGCCACCGAAAAATCAAAGGTTTCAGCCTCTTTTTGGCCATTCAGAACCAGGCGATCAATGCGTATAAGGCTGGATTTTAACGTCACTTGCTCACCTGCCCGCGCCAGATCATACGCACGTTTTCCATCAATCTTTTTTGCCGAAAATATGGGCGGAACTTGTGCTACCTCGCCCACAAATTGCGGCAGAACCGCCTGAATTTGTTTCTCAGAAGGAATAGTATCGGAAGTTGCTGTTACCTCGCCCGTAATATCATCACCGACACGCGTTTCACCAAATGTTACAGAGAAATCATAGGCTTTATCGGCCATCAGCGCATAGGGCATCGCCTTCGTCGCTTCGTTTATCGCGAGTGGCAAAACGCCGGTTGCGAAGGGATCGAGCGTTCCCGCATGGCCAATTTTTGGTTTTACTCCGGTGAGTGTACGCAACAAATGCCGAACTTTTCCAATCGCCTGCGCGGAGGTGATATCCGCAGGCTTATCGAGCACGATCCAACCGTGCATCAGTCTTTCTTCTTGCGGCGTGGTTTTTTCTTGCCGAATTCATCGAGGTCGCGCATCACCTGCGGATCACGCAATAATTCATGAATTTTACCGGCATTATCGAATGTTTCATCGAGGCGGAATGTCAGCTGCGGCACATGGCGCGTATGCAAACCTTTGCCAATGGCGTAACGGAATTGTGCCGCTTCTTCTTTGAGCGTACGAATCACCAAATCGCGATCTTTTCCGCCAAGCGGCATTACATATACTGTCGCGTTTTTTAAGTCCGGGCTCACCGCCACTTCCGAAACAGTAATCGATGTGCCGTGTAATTCCGGCGCATGAAATTCGCCGCGCAAAAACACGGAAGAAAGGCGATGACGCAATTCTTCTCCCATTTGAAGCTGGCGCTGACTGCGCGGTTTAGAAAATTTTGGCATAGGCCTTCGACGCTTTAGAGCGTTTTCTGCTGTTCAATAATTTCAAAAGCTTCGATCACATCGCCGTTTTTAATATCATCGTAGTTTTCCAGCGCGATACCGCATTCGAAACCATCTTTTACTTCCGAAACGTCATCCTTAAAGCGGCGCAGCGATTTGAGCTTGCCTTCATGCACCACAACGCTGTCGCGTATCAGGCGCACGCGCGCATTACGTTTAATAATGCCGCTCTTGACCATACAACCGGCGATTTTGCCAAACTTGGTGACGTTGAATACTTCGCGCACTTCCGCCGTACCAAGGAATTGCTCTTTTTCTTCCGGCTTCATCAAGCCGCCAAGCAACAGTTTCACATCGTCGATCAATTCGTAGATAATCGAATAGTAACGAATTTGAATGCCTTCTTTCTGCGCTAAAT
>CAYPXJ010000071.1:0-6257 GCA_964414595.1 uncultured Rickettsiales bacterium | reverse complement strand
GCCAGCTACAGCGCGATAGAATTTCCAGGATCGGTTAAGCAGCGCATTGAACAATCGTTGGCTAAAGTTATGCCCAGAATTAAGGCAATGGGCTTTCATAAGGATACAGGACAAATCATCACCACGCGAACACCAAAAGAGGAGAGAATTCTGGATGAGAACGAGATTGAAAATGCTAAGACAATGTTCTCAAAAGAAAATTTTTCAATAAATGTGGTTTGTAAGGTTTGATTGTGGGTCGTTAGACGGTAAGCCAAGCGTAATTAAAACTGGTAAAACCAAAACAATTCCGATCCATTTGCATAATACCAGGATTTGGTATATTATATGAACAATAGCTGGACGGTGGGCTTTACCAACAAAGCGGCCAAACAGGCGCAGAAGCTGCCCAAGCGGGAGCGCGATACGCTAGCGGCGTTAGTGCAGGATTTGCGGCTGCGTGGCGCGGTGTTACCGGATTGGCCAAACTATTCCAAATTGGGAGTTAACCGCTACCACTGCCATTTAAGTCATAAATGGGTGGCCTGTTGGGCGATGGAAGATAACAAAATGAAGATGATTGAAATTTACTACGCGGGAAGTAGGGAAAATGCGCCATACTGAGGAAGTCACTGTCACTTTAAAGGGGCTTGCAGCCAAGCCTGAGCGCTATGTGGTGCCCAGGGGCATTGGTCGTGAACTGCATGCCTGGCTGGAAGCAAGGCAGCAAAAGCCGGATTATATCCCTGCAGAGCAGGTGCTTCCTGTGCTGTCGGATGAACAAGCGCGCCCTGCGGCTGTGCTGCGTGGCTTGCGTCACCGTGAAGGACTTACGCAGAAGCAACTAGCCGATATAGTGGATATTAGGCAGCACCATCTCTCGGAAATGGAAAACGGCAAACGTCCTATTGGCAAAGAGATGGCGAAAAAGCTTGCTGCAGCTCTAAATGCAAACTGGCAGATTCTCTTATAGCATCATTCGCAATTAATCTCGCATATCATAGCAAACATTTAAATCTTGACTTTAGAGTACTGTTGAACATGTTGCGTGTCGCTGCATATCCATAAATATAGTGCATTTATGAGAAATCATATTATGGACCTAAAACGGCGGTAGCTGATCCAGCAGCTTCTCTTCTTCTTTCAGTTTCTCCAGCTCTTCCGGCGTAAGGTTAGCTTTGTAATGGCAATAGCTCCATTGGAGCACAGCCATGCCAAAAGCGCAAAATGCGAGTGCGATGATATCTTCCATAGGAATTCAGGGAAGGCATTATTGCCCCTCCCATGTCCTTTACCTGCCGCCACCCGGGCGCACCGTAGAAGCACGGTCGCCGCAGCGCGAACCGTCTGCCGCAATATCGGTGGGATAAGTGCAGTTGCCTGCCTGCGCTGCCGAAGCAGCCAGACTTACTAAAGTAGTAAAAAGTAGTAGATAGGTTTTCATCACTGAACTCCGATTTGTTAGGTAAACAAAACGCCACCAGGAGCACTGGCGGCGGGGAGTTCGTAAAACCTGTCTATAGAAAGGTTCGCATGCGTCTTTAGGCTTTCACCTTGGACATGCACGCATGCCTCCCCACCCGGAGTGGGAAGGGAGTACAGGTAACGGTTGTACAAACCGCTATAGACAAAGGGTTACGACGCCCTGAAAGCAACTACGCTGCTTCTGACGTTAGGGTAACCTTAGGGTGGCAGGCTTGCAAGGGGAATAATTCAAAACCTTAGTTCGTTGTAATTCAAGGCCTTGTTTATTGTATCGTAACAAAAGATTAATACCACATTGTCCGGCCTTATATTAAACTGGGAGAATTCTCATGAAAGACCGGCTCGATGGATTCCAGCCTGCTAACTACTGACTATAAGCAAAAGTTTGCTGAAATCTTTGTCCGCATCGCCAAAGACAGCAAAGATGTTCCGGACCTCCGCAGCCGCGGGGCTGGGCTTTACCTGGAACATCTGAAGGCTATTCGTGATATCGTGGAGGATTTGGGGCCGAATGCAGTGCCGCATCTGGTAGTGCATTCCGGCAATAAGATTAAGTTGGCTGTCCATAATCCCCACGATAACCCAGCGGTAATGCTGGATGGGGAAATACATGTCGCCATTGAAGGGACAGAAATCAGCAAGCATATCGGAGATATTCTTTATGCATATTCTGCGCACCATCTGAATGACTCGGCTGGAAAACATTTAAGCGGTCTCGACTTCGTTCCGGTCAGCCATCATTCAACAGGAAATAATGGTCGAAGCTCACACTCAAAAGCAGTAAAAGAAGCGGGTATTGACACCCATAGTAATCAGGCCATGTTCGATCCGGTCAGTAACGACGAGGAACCCAAGCGGTTCGGTAACACCCGAGGCGATGTATTCCTATACAAAAATATTACCGATGAAGAGCGCGCGTTCTGGATAAAGTCGATATTTGAGCGCAGGGAACAGTACAAACCCGGGGACTTTTTACGTGCCTTGCGCGTCGTCAATGGAATCACCACGCAGGAAATGGCAGATAAGCTTGGCGTTACACAATCGGAGTATAGCACGCATATTGAAAACAACAGGCACCCTATCACGCTGAAGCATAGCCTTAAAATACTCGATGACAATATCTTCCGCCTACCTGTGGAAGCCGTTACCTTGCGTTCCGGCGAGAGCGCGGAAGTGGTGCAGCATGTCTATAGTAAGCCATTTCTGGATAAGCTGGGCCACCACGAAGCGCTCTACCCGCCACAGATGCAAGACCAGGCGCTTTCTGTCATCCATGCGCTTACTGATGCGGTTGCCCAAGGCGATCTGGCGCATGAAGACCTTCCTAATGTTTCTCACGTCACCCGTTACCTATTGCGCGGAAAGCTTTCGCATGACATCAGCGAAGATGCAGATCGGCGAAAGGAAATAGCTGTTGCACTGAATCCGAAACTGCAGCTGAAGCTGTATGATCAGGTTGACGCTATTGGCTCGGGGCTGGGAATGAGCGAGGCGCAAAGCGGATGGGTAAAGAAACTGCCATACAAGACGAAGAACGGTGCAGTTAAGGCATCCCCAGCGTTTACGCCGGATGCTGAAATTGCGCTAAAGGTTGCCCGCGAGAATGCGGATACGGTAGGTGATTATCTAAGGCTTTACCGGGAAACGATGCTTCAGACCCCTACCGACATTGAACACACGCATGATGTCGCAAAAGCTACGATCAAAAAATGGGAGACGAAAACAAAACTTGAGCCGGAACCGCTGCAGCGGATAGTCGAAAATAACTACTATGCGTTTCCGGTTCAGGAGGATGGAAGTATCCGACAGGATGTGCTGGATGATTTAGCCGCGCTTAACAGGAGAGAAAAGCTTGGTGCAAAGCCTGGACGGGGCCGGTAGCAGTCCTTGATTGAGATAGTTGTAATATCTTACACGTAAAATTGCTTATGGGCAGGGTAACGCTAAATCGAAAACGCTGCATATTTCTTATCTGGTGCGGCCATCATATAAATGCTTTCCGCAGCCATTCTTCCAGTTTCCGGGTAGCCACCACGTCATCGTAGTTATAGGTAAGGATATCCCGCTTTATGCGCTCGCGGTCTGACGGGATGAGCGAACTAAGATAGTTGACAAACTGCACCACCGACCACTGCGAGCCGGAATCCGCGTCTGCCCATTGGAAATTTACCAGCCGCTTATCTTTGCATATTACCTTCAGGCTGTAGCTTGAGATAGGGAGCACAAGGCATTCCGTTACCAGCTTACACAGATCAAAGAGCGGAGTATCTTCCCCAAGCAGCCATTGCACTACCGGATGATCCTGCATGTCGTATCGCTCGGCATAGCGGCGAATATGGGTAATTTCGTAATGGTGATAATGCGCGAGGATGAGGTTCTTATATATTTGCCGATAGCGTGCAACAGTGGCTAGAAACGCCTCCCAGCCTATACGACCTTGCTGCTCATGATCCGTCCAGATGTATTCGTATGCGTCCCTTCCAGTGTAAGGCGGCTTGAGCAGTCCCCAAAGATACACGTGTTCCTCTCCTGACTGGGTAAGAGGATTGGCCTCTATATCAAAATGCACCCAGGTTCCGTGCGGCAGGTGCAATGGCTTAAGCTGGCGTATTTCACCGTCTAGGTAGGACTTTGCTTGGGCTACGATGCGCTGCTTGGCTTCGTGCCCTTTAACAAAAGGAATGTCTTTTATTGCGGCAGGATCGGCAGCGGCCAGCTTTTCGATGGTATCCAGTCCCTGCGCTTCCAGACCCACGGCATGCTTGACCGATACACCGTAAATCAGCGTGATATCGCGTTTGCGTTCGAATTCCGGTTTGCAGATGCCGTCATAACTGCAGGTTTTGCATTTGCTTTCCGAATAGCGCGCCGGTGGTGGCGTGTCTCTGGAAAGGATGCGCTGCATATCTTCTAGGAAGCGATCTACCAGCGTATTGGCTTCCTCTCCGATTTCTGCTGTCTCACCATTGCCCAGAAATACTTTTGCCGGAAGCGATGTGCCAAGCAGTCTGCGGTATATTCCTAATTGTATCTGAATTGGCTTTTTCCCTTCATCGCGCGCAAGCTTTGCATCCGCTGGCTGGTACTCGCCGGAGGAATGCAGAATCAGGAAATCGGGCCAGCCCACCACACCGTTTTTAGAAAGCTTTGGCTGATAGATTACCTCTACCTTTGCCTGCATAAGCGTCTGCGTATGGTTTTCCGACACTGCTTCTACTACTTGGTAGAAATGCTCTAGGTTGCGCTTAACGCTCCATTCATGCCGCATGCCCAGCTGTTCAATCAGCGTATCCATAGCGCCGGGCGCAGACATGGCCATTCCCGGCGGCGGATTATGTAGATACCACGCGCGGCGCGGGCACTCTGTCCAGGCTCTCGCGTCACTTGCGCGGATCATTTCCTACCGGTCCCTGAAGCTGCGGATGTTCAATACGCTATCTATTCATAAACGTTTACAGAGAAAGGTAAACGACAAAGGCTGCGATATAGCATGATGAGTTGCGAAGCACCTGGATAAAATCGCTCCGTACATTTGTCATTTCAGTGATTAACTATAAAAATTTATAGCAGTAAATAATGCTTCGTAAATAGCATATATTGTATATAATCAACGCTTACCCGTCTATATGGAGTATGTTGAGTGGCAAATATTTTGCGTGGGTTTAGCGTTGCAACTGTCCTGCGTATGACAACGCCAGAAGTTTTTAAGCAATGTCTGGATGAGTTGGGGATAACCAAATCACTGATATTGCCAATATTGCCGGAGCACCTCAAAGCGCAGCAAAAAAAAGAATACGTAACGGCTCTGGAAAACGCGATCAAAGGATTAAGCGATCCGGATAAAAAGCCAATTTATAAGCTGCTGCAGCGAACGTATTTCCTGACAAAGGGCCACGAATATTTAAGATTTCTGCAATCCAGCGGTCTTGCCGGAAAAAAAGAGATGAACTTTCTCGACGATTATAAAGACAATTCCTATGACAAGTGCATGTTATGCTGCGCTAAATTCCCTGATCAGGTTGATAAGTGTTACCTGGTTGCTTCGCTGGAACACCAGAATAAGCGATACTGGGGTCAGCGACAAGATTACACGCCGGAAAAATGTGAAGCCTTAAGCGAAGAAGATCTAAACGCCATACAAAGCGCTGTGCAGAAATACTTAAAAGATGAGCAGCGCGGTCAACGTTGCAAAAGAGATAATTTTGAACTGCAAGGTGTGCAGTATATTTTCTTCCGTACAGACGATCTTCCGGCCAGCCAAGAGGTGTGGAATGAGGTTGAAAGTGAGATTGATGATATCCGGTTCATTCCAGTGTTCCAAATCGCTATTGCCTATGACAGGGCTAAGGGTATTGTTAATGTCTGCTGTGAAAACAGCACTACACGGCTAAATACTCATCGCGCTTTCGCTAAGGAAAAATTTGGCCATGCCGAGATACCGGCGTTTCCGAAGCAGCAGCGCGCTTTTAGGCTGGAAAAAGCGCTAGATATGCTTCTGGAGAAGAAGCGTTTTATGGTTGCTGTTCCAAGCAAATCACCTCTCCTTGATCTGTTTATCACAGAAGTTTGCTTAAAACTTGATAGTATCCGGTATAAAGATGCAGAAATAAAGTTAACGAGTAAGCAGAAAAAGAGGACAGAAGAGATAAAGCAACCCGATGAAATCTACCTGATGCTTAAAGACTTCTTCCGTCTAGGAGCGATCTCTGAAAACTCGGTTCACCTGAATTCTGATAGGATTAAATCCATCGTTCTTACGGCAGTGTATCGAGACGAATACGACCCTTCTCAAA
>CAYPXJ010000070.1:0-6299 GCA_964414595.1 uncultured Rickettsiales bacterium | reverse complement strand
GGGTTTTTCCTCCGATTTGTAGAGGCCGTTTGGCAGCGGCTCCAAAAGATCGCGTTGTTTGAATTGAACGACTTGCACGATACCGCGTTCACCCGGATCCGGCTCGCCCGCCACTTTTGCAAGCACGGTGCCATCACCCAGAATGGTAATCTGCTCATCTTCTTCCAGAAGCGAGATAGGCTGGCCGCCGGTATCCAAAACAGGATAGCCTTGCGCCGTCACAATCTGGTTTTCATTATTTAAGGTAAAATTGCCGCTGCGTGTGTAACGCAGACCTTGCGGCGTTTGGATAACAAAATACCCGTCGCCTTCTACTGTCATATCGAGCGGACGATTTGTTTGTATGAGCGGCCCAGCTTTTTGGTCACGCACCGTGGCGAAATCTTGCGGAAAAACAATTTTGCGGCTGAAATCGTCTTTATCGTTCACCATGTATTCGCGGAACATCATCTGTTCGCTTTTGAAACCAGGCGTGCTGACATTCGCCACGTTATTGGCGACGACATCCATCTGCCTGATCAAGGCAGCCTGACGCGCAAGCGAAATGTATATGGCGTTATCCATAAACCGACATCAATCCAATTATACCCGCCACATACTATGCAATAGCTGTGCCAAGTTTATAAAAACCCAGAAACGCCTAGGATTTCAGAGCGCAAACAGAAGCGGTGCAAGAAAAAGAACTGCACAGATGTGTCACAGATGGGAAAAATTTTCCTAGCAAGGCGCAGAATAATGGCAAGAAGTGGTGGATTTAAGAAAGTAAACCAACTATATCTTGTTGATGATACCAACCATAGCGTGAGGGAGAGTTATGGCTGATAAAGAAGAGAAAAAAGAAGAAAAGAAACCAGCCAAGGACGACGCAAAGCCCGAAGCAGAAGGCGCGGAAGGTGAAGGCGGCGGTGGTGGTAAAAGTAAGAAGAAGCTGATTATTTTAATCGCGGCTGCGGTATTGCTTTTGGGCGGCGGCGGGGCAGGTTTATTTTTCTCTGGCGTTCTGGGCGGTAAAAGCGAAACCGCTGCAGAAGGTGAAGAATCTGCTGAAGAGGGGGAAGGCGAAGCTGGCGATCATGAAGCGGAAGCCGAAGGCGAAAGCAAAGAAGAAGCTTCTGATGAACATGGCGAAGAAGCCAAGGATGAAGAACATGGCGAAGCTTCTGAAGAGGAGCATGGCGAAGCGAAAGACGAGCACGGTGAAGCTAAAGATGAACATGGCGAAAAGAAAGATGATCACGGTGGCGGCCATGGTAAAGAGGGTGGTGGAAAGTCGGCCGGCGCTCCAGGCAGTGGCATCGAAATTATTGATGGGCCTGACGGCAAATCTAAGCTCGTTCAGCTTACGGATTTCATTGTCAATCTGAATAGTGGCGGCAAGCAGGTCAGCTTCCTCAAGATGCGCATTCAATTAGAGGCGGAAAAAGAAGAGGATGTTAAAGCCATTCTTTCGCATATGCCGCGTATCCGCGACAGTTTAATCGTTTTCCTGCGTGAGCTGCGCAACGACGATTTACAAGGTGCGGCGGGTATTTACCGCTTGCGTGAAGAGATTCTTCTGCGCGTAAACAAAGAAATTTACCCCGCAACCGTTAAAGACGTATTGTTCAATGAGATTATAGTGCAATAAGCATGGCAGACGAACCGCAACAAACAGCGCAAGGAGGGGTTACTTCGGTTGGCGAGGAACAGCGTACGCTGAGCCAGAATGAGATCGATAATCTTCTGGGTGTTGATAAAAAGGAAGATAATAAGTTCGGGATTCAGGCGCTTCTGGATAAAGCGTTGTTGCAATATGAACGTCTGCCGATGCTGGAGATTGTGTTTGACCGTTATGTACGGTCGCTCTCCACCACGTTGCGCAACTTTACTTCCGATAACGTAGATGTGACCATTGAGTCCATAAATTCGATGCGTTTCGAGGATTATATTAATTCTATCCCGCTACCTGCGCTTTTAGTTGTTTTCCAGGCAGTGGAATGGGAAAATTTTGGCCTTATTAATGTCGATAGCTCGTTGACCTTTTCGCTCGTTGATGTTTTGCTCGGGGGTGGCCGCAGCAATCGTCCCGTGCGTATCGAAGGTCGTCCTTATACGACCATTGAGCAGGATATTATAAAAACGGTGGTGACGTATATGCTTGATGATATGAGCGCCGCCTTTAACCCGGTGACGCCCGCAACGTTCCGCTACGAGCGTATGGAAAGCAACCCGCGTTTCGCCACAATTACACGTCCAGCGAATGCCATTATCCTCATTTCCATGCGTATCGATATGGAAGAGCGGGGCGGCAAGGCAGAAATTATGTTCCCCTACTCAACGCTGGAGCCCGTGAAAGAAATTCTGCAGCAGATGTTCACGGGTGAGAAATTTGGTAACGACGATCAGTGGGAGCGCCATTTCGCGCGCGAAGTCAAAAGCGCCAATATTAATGTGGAAGCGATTTTTGAGCAGAAGAATCTAAATTTTGGTGATGTGGCAAACCTGCAAGTGGGTACAACTGTAGTACTGGATCACCAGGTGCAGGATGATGTGATCGTGCGCTGTAATGGCATTGATCTTATGCACGGAAAGATGGGTTGCACGAAGGAGAATATTGCCGTACGAATAACCGACATTTCGCAGCAGGATATTAAGCGTATATTATAGCTGGCGTCCGGCATAAAATTACGCTAGGTAAGCGGAAATAACGGGGGTGTGGTATGTGGTTGGATGGTGTCATCGCAATATTGCTTGCGGCAACGACGTTCTATTGCTGGCGGCTGAATCGTAAAATGGTGGCTTTCCGCAGCGCGAAAAAAGAGTTGGACAACTTCGTGCGCGATTTTAATGAAGCCATTCTTAAAGCGCGCGAGAGCGTCAAAAAGCTCGAGCAGCTCAATAACATGACCAATTATGAGGCGTTTGAAGATCTAGAAAAAGCCCAATTTTTGGCAAATGATCTCGCATTCCTCATCCATAAAGGTGACCAGACGGCGCAAACCTTGGAAAAGCAGATTGAAGCGACAAAGAAATTGCCGCTTTCACGCCAAGAAACAGCCCTGCGTAAAGAAAAAATTATCAGCACCGTGCAATCGACACAGGCAAAACCTTATAAAGCCTATGATACGCTGGCAAACAGCTATGTAAGCGATACACAGGTTTCTAAGGTGCCGCACCGTGCGGAACCGGTGCAACTTCCCGCACCTCTTCCTGCGCCCACTCCACAGGTAAAAACAGAATTTTCTCAGAAAAAGAAGGCTCTGGAAATCGAGCAATTACTTCACAATCTCTCTAAAGCCAACAATGCAGCACAGCCGGTTCGTACTATGACCAAGCCGATGCCAGCAAAAATGCCGGTTCCGCAAGTTAAATCAAAGCCGAAGCTTCGCAGGTTTTTTGATACATTGCGCGTGATGAGTCCGCAGGAGTGATATGCAGCCGCGCCTGCTTTCGATTGTTATTTTTGGATGTTTAACGCTTCTCGTCGTAAAGCTTACCGATATTGTCACCGGTAGCAACTATATCAGCGAGTGGTTTGTTAGCTCGCCAAAAGCCGAAGATAAGCCAAAAGCTGAAGAAGAAAAGCCTAAGACAGAAGAAAAGGCTGACGAAGCGGATAAGGAAGCGCATAAAGAGGAAGAGTCGGATAAAGACGCCAAGGAAGAGGGCGATCATAAAGAAGCCAAAGACGAGCACGGCGAAAAAAAGGATGAACATGGTGCGCCTGCTGAGGAAAAAAAATCCGAAACACCGGTGGGTGAGCGGGCGGAAAAGCCCGATCCAAAACAACCCGAATTTAAAAAATCGGAAGTCGAAATTCTCCAGCGCCTTTCCTCGCGTCGGAAAATTTTAGATGATCGCGAACAGCAAATCCAAGTGCGAGAGCAGGTGCTTTCCGTCACAGAAGCGCGTATTGATCAGAAACTGAAAGACCTTGAGGCGATGAAGACAAAAGTTGAGGAGCTCTTAAATCAGCACCAACAGCAGGAAGAAACCAAACTCAAAAGCCTGGTTAAAATATACGAAAACATGAAACCCAAGGACGCTGCCCGTATTTTTGAAGAGCTGGAAATGCAGGTGTTGCTTCCGGTTGTGGATAGGATGAGTGAGCGTCGGGTGGCCCCGATTTTGGCCAATATGAACCCACAAAAAGCGAAAGATGTAACGACAGAGCTTGCCAATATGCGTAAACTCTCAAAAATTGAGCAGTCGGGCGGCGCGAATTAACCGCAAGGCTTGCCAGAATCAACCGGAGTGCTTAGGATGCACGCCGGGTGTTGGAAATGGGTAGGATGATGCGGATCCGCATACGCTACATATTAATACTGATCATCGCGTTAGGATGGTATTTAAGCCAGTCCGGCGATTCCGATTACGGCGAGCGCGCGAAGGCGCAAACGATGCCGGGTCCGGCGCGCGCCATGCTAACCGATAAATACGCGCGGGTTACGATTCCTACGCCGAATCCGGAGCCTTTCTCAGCGCGTTCCGCCGGTGATATTGTGACGCTCACCTTCCGCTCGCCCGTTAAAACAGATTTTACCGCGGTGCGTGATAGCCTTAAAGATTATGTGAAAGAAATTACAGTAAGTGAAGATGGCAAACAGGTTACGCTGGCTTTCAAACATAGCGGTTTGCGCGTTCGTAAATTTCTGAGTGAAGATAGTATTGGCATTGATGTTCTCGGTATTCATAAAGAACCAGAGACGGAGCAAGGTGCAAGCACAGCAGAGCCTGAAATAGAGAAGCCTCAAACATCAGAAGCAAAATCGGAACAAACACCTGCGCCTGAGCCTGTAGTACTTGCTTCGCCGGAGCGTATTACTCCTTTAGTAATTGAAGAAGAAGTAGAAGCGAATGAGACCGCACGTGAGCAAGCAAAAAAGAATAAACAGGAAAAAATAGCGCAGGCGGCGCTTAAGAAAAAACCAGAGTCAAAACAAACTAGCCTACAAAAAAATAGTAATAAAACTGCGGAAAAAATTGCTAAACCAGACGTAGCTACGGAACAACCCGCGGTAGCGTCCAAGCCTACAAAAAGCCCTGAAATGCCTGTGCTGGGTGATATGCCTGCGCAAAAAAAGAAAACCAGTTCTGACTCTGCGCAAGTGCCGGATATTATTCCGCCGAATTTTGATCCAAGCAAACGTGTACAAGAACAGCTTCAGAAAGCGGCGGCAAAAACACGTAAACCCGTTGTTAAAAATGAGGCAGTGCTGGATTTTCCATGGCGTGAGGAAGTGGCTTCAGCCGCGTTTCGCCGCGGCGACCATGTATGGGTGGTTTTTGATAAACATGCGCGTGTGGATTTATCGCCTTACATGAAATTAGCGAATGTGAATAAATATCTCGAAGCGGGCGAACAAATTTACCACCGCTACTACACGATTCTGCGTTTCCGTGTGAAACCAGAATATGTTGAGAATGCCCTTCATGTCGCTTTTGAAAAACAGGATTTTACTTGGCGGTTGGTACTGTTTCCGAAGTCGGAAGGCGTTCCTCCTGAAACATTGCCACGAAATGTTATGAACGTGCAATTTCAGGTGACGCCTAAACAGCGACTTTTTATACCCGCAGTGAATACAGCCGAGCCTCTGCGGATCATCGATCCCGACATCGGGGATGAGTTATTTGTGGTGCCTATGTATCTTGGCGGTTATGGCGTACCCCGTCCGCGCAACTATGTGGATGTAGCGGTATTGCAAACTGCACAAGGTCTTGCACTTCAGAAAATATCGGATGGTGTTGTGTTCAAGCTTATCCGTGAAGGAGTAGAGGTCACTTCAGAAAATCAGCTCTATACCTCTCTCGACGAAGAGCAAAAAAAAAAGCTAGAGGAAGCACAACAGCTGCAAAAAGCTGAAGAAGAAGCAGAGGCAACCGAAGCGTTAATTGCCGTCAGTCTTTTTCCTTTCCGCCGCGTAAATGAAAATTTTGAGTTTCTATCATCGCGGGATGAGGCTCTAAAAACGATTCTTGAAGCGGCACCTGCAGATAGAAACGCTGCACGTCTTGCTTACGCAAAGCTGTTATTCAAAGAAGGGCTATATGCGGAGTCGCTGGCGGTACTAAAGGAAATAATTATCAGCAATCCTACATTTGCACGCGAAAGCAAAGTTCGTCCGTTAATTGCGGCAAATCTATTGTTGATGGGCCGCTATGAGCAGGCGGTGCGAACGTTTGATATTATTTGGCAGGAAGGCTTACCGGAAGAAAATCTTGCGGAAATGCGTTTGTGGAAATGGGCTGCCGAGAATTGGGTGAGGGATACACAACTTGCGCCGCTTGTGGAGGCAAAGGATTTTGACTACGCGCAAGTA
>CAYPXJ010000069.1:0-6396 GCA_964414595.1 uncultured Rickettsiales bacterium | reverse complement strand
ACGCGCTGAAGCCGGATATCAAAATAATTGCGCCGTGGCGTGAGTGGGATCTCACCAGCCGTACCAAATTGCTGGAATATGCGCGTGATCATCAAATCAACATTCCGCGTGAGAAGGAAAACGAACCGCCTTATTCCACCGATGCGAATCTGCTGCATATCTCCTACGAGGGCAAAGTGCTGGAAGATCCGTGGGTCGCGCCGGATGAATCGATGTTCATTCGCAGTGTCTCGCTGCAAAAAGCACCGAATGAGCCGGAAGAAATCACCATCGATTTTGAACAAGGCAATGCGGTGGCCGTGAATGGCAAAAAGCTTTCACCTGCCACCTTGCTTACTGAACTCAACAAACTCGGTGGCAAGCATGGTATCGGCCGTTTGGATCTCGTCGAAAATCGCTATGTCGGCATGAAGTCGCGTGGCGTCTATGAAACGCCCGGCGGCACCATTTTATACTGGGCACATCGGGCGATTGAATCGATCACGCTCGATCGTGAGTCGGCGCATCTCAAAGATGAACTCGCGCCGCGTTATTCGCATTTGATTTATTACGGTTACTGGTGGTCACCGGAGCGCAAGATGTTGCAAGCGCTCATCGATGCCAGCCAAGAAAATGTCACCGGCACCGTGCGTTTGAAACTCTATAAAGGCAACGTCGTCGTCACCGGTCGCAAGTCACCAAAATCGCTCTATAGCGAAAAAATGGTGACGTTCGAAGATGATCGCGGCGCTTACGACCAGCGCGATGCGCAAGGCTTTATCAAGCTCAACGCGCTACGTTTAAGACTGATGAAATAATTAGTAGCGGCGGCGCAGGCGAACAAAGCCCAGCCAGCCCAGCGCCAGCACCACACTCAGCGGCAATAAGGGGTCGATCGAAGGGCAGTTACAGCCCGCGCTTGTGCCATCTGCGGCATTCGCTTTTTTCACGCAGCCGCAAGCACACGCACCGTTTTCTGTACCACATTTCTTCTCATAAGTGCATCCGCCAAACTTCACATCGGAACCGCATTTTTTGTTGCATGCGTTGAGAGCAAGCTCGCCGCATTTTACGGCTTTACATTGACCATTCACACATTCCTGGCCTGGAGAACAACATGTTCCATTGCAGCATGTTTGATCCGCGTTACAAGTCGAAGTGCAACTTCCATTGGGCCCGCAAGTTTTGCATTCCGATATTTTACAATAATCTACCCCGGAAACCGCACCCAGACATGGGTATGCACATACGCATGTGTCAGGTTCTGAATTCATGGGAAAAGTGTTGGGGGGGCATGTAGCTTCGCAATGACCGTTGCGACAACCATAGCAAAGCCCTAAAGACTCACAGTCTCCATCGTGATTGCAAACCGTCGGGTTTTGACACTCGCCATTAACGCAAGTTTCTTGGGGGCCACAGTTAGAGAGACAAAATAATCCTATACAGCTCTCACAAGCCCCGGGATTGCAATTTTCTGGTTCACATTGTGCATATTCACAAGTGTATGGAGTGGGACTACCTGGCGGGGCTGCACGGCACACTTTGCCCAAAGGCTGGCAAACGTCAAAACATACCTTCTGATAGAACTCGCAAGTATTACATGGCCCACAATCGCTATCATCTTCGCACTGAGGCCAAGCACACACTCCATGATGGCACGCCTGACCTGGCTGACAATATTCTCTGCATGTGCCTGTTGATTCATCACACTCTCTACAAAACTCTGATGTACAGGCTGGAAAAGGATTACCCGGAAATTCACATAACATCTGAACACAAGCGCCACTCAGGCATACCTCCGATGGATCGCAAGTGCTACTGCAAATACCGGTAGATAGGTTGCAAGTGCCGCAATTTAGCGCGTTGCACAAAGGCCCGCATTCCGACCCTCCGCCGCCGATAGAATTCGTCATCGGCACATCGTTATTCGCCAACGCCTCAAATAAGTTTGCTAACTCCATATTTGCTGAGGTCGTCTCGACACGAATAAGCGCCAAGGTAAGCACGAATAACGCCAGTAATTGCCGCATATTTTGCCCCCGGCCTAGAATCATTATATCACGAACGCGAATTTTATACGCCGTTTTTTACTAGGGCTTTAGCTGAACATGAAATCGGCAGCATCCAGATTCACATTGCCTGAAACTTCCACCACAAAATCCGTTGGCTTATTGAAAAACTGCGTAACGCCTTTAGATGCCAGATAGACCTTGCTGATGCTGTTAAAATTCAGGCCGTAACCTTCCAGTTGAATTTTATCACCTTTTTCAAAATCGCGAATCAAATCGATGTTCGATGAAGTTGAATCACCTGTCGCTTTACGGAAGAGGAAAACATCTCTGCCGCCGCCGCCATAAAGTTCGTCACGATTTGCGCCGCCAATCAGCACGTCATTGCCGTCCTGCCCGCCCAGCACATCGAAACCATATCCGCCTTCAATCGTATCGTTACCGCTACCGCCATAGAGCAAATCTTCGTTAAAGCCGCCATTTACGTAATCATCATTCTCATCGCCGTAGAGCGTATCGTTCCCGCCTTCGCCGTAGAGATAATCATTGTCGCTACCACCGCTTAAAATATCAACACCATTGCCGCCGGTGACTGTGTCATGTCCCGCTTCACCATAAACCAAATCATTGCCTTCATTGGCGACAACGGAATCATTACCAGCGTTGCCCCAAAGGCTGTCATTACCCACACCGCCATCGACCGTGTCCTGGTCGTTGCCTGCGCCCACAATGTCGTTACCCGAGCCAGCATCGATACTATCATTGCCCGCATCGCCATACACTCTATCATCACCGTCCTTCGCGGAAACAGTATCGTTCCCGTCCTGCCCGCTGAGCGTATCATTGATGGCACCGCCGCTATAGAGACTTCTGCCTTCAATTCGGTCATCGCCCGTGCCGCCATAGGCCAGATTCGCGCCTGAAATCGTGTCATTACCGCCGTCACCGTAGGCTGTGCCGCTATCGTAACTTCTCATTTCGTATTGCAACGATTCAATGGCTAACTCATCATCGCCTTCGCCGCCGCTTAAGGTATCAGCACCATTGCCGAGAATGCGGTCGTTCCCTTCATTGCCGTAAAGGGCATCGCGTGAAATTTCTACGTTCGTGATAGCAACGCCGTTAGTAGCTGTACGCGTACGAATACCCGTGTAGCCATCGTCGTTATCCCGTATCTCATCATTACCGGCTCCGCCATAAACAGTATCATAATCGCCTACGGCACCTAATTTCTGGCCCTCAGCAACGTTGCTTACTAATACAGGTGTATTGCCATACAATGTATCATGGCCTGCATCGCCAAATATTAGATCGCTCCCCGCACCTCCTTCCACCACATCATCGCCGCCACCGCCATATACTTTATCGTTGCCGCCATTAGCCTTGATGACGTCGCCACTTGACGTACCGTTCAAATTATCTGCACCTTCGGTGCCCTGTAATGAAGCCGGATTTGTAGGGCTAGTAGGATTCGTGGGGTTGGTAGGATTTGGAGTTGCAGGCTGCCCAAGCTGAATACCGAATTTGCCGTTTTGATAATTGGCAATTCTGATCGTTGCACCAATAGAGGTATCGGAAATATGCAGGTCACTATTCACCATGCTTAATTTATAGGCCTTGCCTGCAACAGAGAGAGAATATTGCCCGCCACCCAGATCGCTCGCAACGCCTTGCATTCTCGTGGTTCCTACCATCAGTGCGCCGTCATCATCCATAATCGTATCGATTTTTCTGGCATTAAAGCTCATGACATAGGTGTCAAAACCTCCGCTACCACGCATCAGGTCTTCGCCTGTCGTGCCGTAAAGTGTATCGTTTCCTGATGTGCCGCTAATGGTCGTGATGCCGCTTGTGAATGCCATGGTGTAACCTCCCTAAAGAATTGCCCACATAATCAGAATACTCTCATATAGTTAACAAATGGTTAATTTGTGTTACATTTTAGGAAGATTTTTTGTTTTTTTTCGAAAAATATGTCATGTCTAGCGCCTTATGCGCACAGACCTCGAAATTATCGCTTCGCTTGTGACGCCGCGCGCGCGCGTGATGGATATTGGCTGCGGCGAGGGTGAGCTGCTTTCTTATTTGATTGCGACAAAAAATGTCGATGGCCGCGGCATTGAAATTTCGCAGACCAATGTCAGCACCTGTGTGGCGAAAGGCCTTTCCGTGATTCAGGGCGACGCGGATACCGATTTGCGTTTTTATCCCGACAAAAGTTTTGATTATGTGATTCTCACCAGCGTACTGCAGGCCACGGAAAAACCGCGCGACGTGCTCGAGCATATGTTGCGCATCGGTAAAAACTGCATCGTGTCTTTTCCGAATTTCGGCCAGTGGCGCAACCGGCTTTACCTCGCGCTGAATGGCCGCATGCCGGTGACGAAGGCGCTACCTTACGAATGGCATAACACGCCGAACATTCATTTTTGTACGATTCGTGATTTTATCGCGCTCGCCGATGAACTGGGCGCGCGCATTTTGGCAAAACATTTTATAAGCCCGAGTGGAAAAGAAAAACACTATGCGGGATTACAGAGTGCGGCGAATTTTTTTGCCCGCGAGGGTGTGTTCCTGCTGAGCAAATAATCGGGCAGCGCTTACGACCTGCCACTTTTTTCTTCGGTATTGTTTTTAACGCCTTTGCCAAATGTCAGTTCCATTTTATTTACGATTAAACTGATGAGGCCTTGATAATAATCTTCCTGCCTATCCGCCGGAATATTCACACCCTGCAACTCGTTATAGCGTCTTACAATGCTTGTTACCTCTTCTATAAATTGCCCACGACGCGTCTGTGTTGTAGCATGCCTTGCCATAGGGCTTAGTATTTCCGCGGCGTGAAAATGCGGCATCGAGATTTTATTTAGGCCTTCTATCGCGCGCTTAAAAAAGGTGGTTACTTCTACATCCGTAAGCGGCCTTTTTTCATTCCGCGGCGTAATAAATATTGTGCACACATCCGTGTTATGCTGCTGCGGTTGACGACTGACATTAATGAGGTTTGATCTTTCTTTGGCAACCCGGTGCAATTCTTCAAATATACCGCGACGTACTGCGTTGCTCTGATCTTCGAATTGCAAAAAATAAGTTGTGACATTTTCTTCCGTTTCACGAAAGACATAAATAGGTCGCTCCCAAAGCTTATAATTTGCTATCTCTGTCCTCTCATCCATTTTCACTTGCCACCAATTTTTTGTTGATACTCATAGAGCGATTCTTTTCTAGCTAGCTCTAAATTTTCAAATATTCTTGGGCGTGTATCTCTCAAATCTTGATACGGAGTATCCAGTGATGGACCATTTTTTTGCACTTTTAGTCCCGCCACTGCCATGCCCAAGCGCGCAATATCTTCGTCTCGTAGATTCATCACATATCCCGCCATAAAGCCTGCAAAAGAAGCATCGCCTGCACCCAATGTATCTTTGGGCGTGACAATTTCTCCTGGCACATGTTTGAAGCCGTTATTATTTACGACATAGACGCCATTGGCGCCATCTGTAATGAAAGCAACCTGTCTGTTATCTAGAATCTCCATCTTATCAAGCACCGTGCTGCTTTCTTGCATGTCACCCATAAGTTTTAGAATGATGCTCTCTCGCTGCCTTGTTCTTTTGAGGTCTTTTGCTGGCAAACTCTCATCATATTTAATGTCATAAAGAAAGCCTAATTCTGCAACATTCCCTAGTGTTAGATTGGCACTGGCTTTTGCCCAGCGTGCTTTTTCTGGCTTAAACGCACTGGTTGGTAGCGCCATGACAAGTGGCGTTTTGTGCTTAGCGCGCATTTCCAAAATTTTATCAAACACCTCTTCCGAGAATTTTTTCATAACACCTGCCTGCATCAAAAAAATATCGATGCGGGAAAAAAACTCGTCATCAAAATACTGTGGCTTTACCAATTTCCTTGCGTTACCTGTGTGCGTAGCTATAGCTCGCTCACCGTCAGGATAGTGAAATACATAAGAAATAGCTGTTTCCGCCTGTTCTTTTGCATCCGGCTTTTCTGCAACATTGATAAGTTCAATATTAGAGCGCTCCAAACGTAAACGAATTCGTCTACTATCATGGCCACTACCGAGCGAGCCTAAAAATATTCCAGATGTTGTTTCCGGCAGAAGGCGCGTGAAAGTCGTCAGTGTATTTAAGGATGATCCACCGGGAAAAGGCGCATTCGGCACGCCAGTCAGCGCATCACAAAAATCATTAAATACGGCGGTTGAAATTTCCTTCTTCCCTTTTGGTACAATCTCATTCTCACGCATGAGCGCGAATATTCTGTCGCGCTTCACAGAATCATCCAGTGTGTTGATATCGCTTATCTTCACAATATGATCGGCAATTAGTGTGTCTGCCGTTCCAACAACGACTCTTCCTTTAGGTAGCGGGCTCATGTATCTCTCCTGGTT
>CAYPXJ010000068.1:0-6649 GCA_964414595.1 uncultured Rickettsiales bacterium | reverse complement strand
AGGGTTTGATAAAAACGCAAAATGCATGGCAAATCTTTCGCGCATGGGATTTGGTTTTGTAGAGGCGGGAACTGTTACACCGCTGCCACAACCTGGCAATCCTAAACCCCGGTTATTTCGTCTTGCAGAAGATGAGGCCATTATCAATCGCTTTGGTTTTAACAGTCTTGGCGCGCAGAATTTCGGCCCCATCCCTTTATCACGCCGCGTGCCGATCGGGATTAATATCGGAGCGAATAAAGATAGCCCGAACCGTATTGAAGATTACACCTTTCTGCTCGCGCGCTTTGCCGCGATTGCAGATTATATTACGGTAAATATTTCTTCGCCCAACACGCCCGGTCTACGTGATTTGCAGCAATCCGACGAGTTGAAAAACCTGCTTGCCGCACTTTCAAAGGAAAAGCAGAGCCAGGAACAGCATCTCGGCCGAAAAACCATTCTGCTTTTAAAAATCGCGCCGGATATGGAGCCGCAACAGGCCTGCTACATTGCCGACCAATGTACCACCCATCATTTCGACGGGCTGATTATCAGCAATACGACCATTCAGCGCATGCCGAATATGAAAAGTACTGCCTCGCAGGAAGCTGGAGGGCTTAGTGGCAAGCCGCTTTTCCATGTCGCCACGGAATTGCTGAGAAGTGTTTATAAACATAGCGGCAAGTCGCTGTTACTGGTTGGCGTGGGCGGTATCGGCTCAGCCGAGGATGCCTATGCCAAAATCCGCGCTGGGGCCTCGCTCGTACAGCTCTATACGGCGCTTATTTATCAAGGGTTTGAGCTGGTGCCACAGCTGGCGGAAGGGCTTGATAAATTGCTAGGCAAAGATGGTTATACCAACATTTCTCAAGCTGTGGGGAAAGATAGCTAGGTTTTAGCTTGACGAAACAGCTCTCCTCGCCTATAAACGCGCCCTCAAAGCTAAAGGTAATATTATGTCTAAAGTTTGTGAACTCACCGGCAAATCCGTTCGTTTCGGTAACAAAGTTTCCCACTCGAATCGCAAGAGCCGCCGCCGTTTTGAACCGAATCTTCACCATGTGTCGCTCTATAGCGACATCTTGAAGAAGTTCGTGTCGCTGCGTCTTTCTTCGCAAGCGCTGCGTACGGTGGATTTCGTTGGCGGTTTGGATGTATTCCTGCTGAAAAGCAAGGCTGCTAATTTGGCTCCAGAAGCGCAAAAACTGCGCCGTGACCTGAAAAAAGCGACCGCAAAAGCGGCTTAAGCTCTATTGCCTTTCAAAATCTGCTTCTAAATTATTTTCTAGCGCCTGCTTACGTATGCGCGTTAGATCGCGGCGTATTGTTTTCTCTCCTTTTTTCAAACTTTCAGCGATTTCTTCCTGCGTAAATCCCATAGCTATCAAGGAAAGAATTTGCATCTGCCTGTGGGTCATTTCAATTTGTGTCTGCATATGGTCCAATGTTTCTAAAAGCATGGCGTGTTGCTGATAGAGAGATGGCCTACGTGCTTCTACATGCAAGAGTTGTTCCGGTGAATCATGTCTACTCTTGTCTCTTTTTTGCCTTGTCCAATAATCAAGCAAATTTTTAGCACCTGCATCCGCCACTTGCACAGCAAGCTTACCTAGATCCGAAAAGCCCTTCTCAAAATGCAGCTCCTTTGAGCTGACTAGTTCCTTGTAAAGTCCCATCAAACTTAATTGGTGAAGGTCCTCTATATCGTGACTATTTAGTGCCCCGCCAAATTTTCCATTTAAAAATCCAAAAAGCGGCAAAGATAGATAATTTACAATCTGCGCAAATGCCTCTTCATCCCCTGTTCTGGCGCGGGCGATGATCTCTTGTTGCTGTTGGATTTCTTCGTTCATGAAGAAACTCTAACAGCAAATTATGACAGAATTATGAAGGCTTAGACATTAAACCGGAAATGGAATATATCGCCGTCCTTCACGAGGTAATCCTTGCCCTCGAGGCGTAATTTACCCGCGTCCTTAGCACCCTGCTCCCCGCCCACCGCGATATAGTCATCATACGCAATCGTTTCCGCCCGTATAAAACCCTTTTCAAAATCCGTATGAATCACTCCAGCGGCTTGCGGCGCGGTGGCGTTGCGATGCACTGTCCAGGCACGCGCTTCTTTCGGCCCGACGGTGAAGAACGTCAGCAGATTTAGCAGCTTGTAACCCGCGCGAATAATCGTATCGAGACCGGTTTCCTTCAGGCCCAGTGCGGTCAGGAATTCCTTTTTCTCTTCGGCGGTTTCCAAAACAGCCACTTCCGATTCGATTTTGGCGGAAATAATCACGCATTCGGCATTATTCGCTTTTGCCATGGCTTGTACTTTGGCGGAATATTCGTTGCCGGTGGTGGCAGAAGCTTCATCTACGTTACATACATAAAGTAAAGGTTTCGATGTAAGCATTTGTAAACCCTGGAAAATCTTTTCCTGCTCCGCAGTCGGCTTATACACACGGGCGGGTTTACCCTGCTTCAAAAGCTCATAGACAGGCTGCATCACGGCATAGATAGCGGAGGCTTCTTTGTCTCCCGTTTTGGCTTTTTTCTCAATTTGAGAGGTTCTTTTCTCGAGACTCTCTAAATCTGAGAGTGTCAGTTCCATTTCGATAATTTCCGCATCCCGAAGTGGGTCAACCGATTGTTCCACGTGAACCACGTCCGCATCATCGAAGCAGCGAAGTACATGAATTATCGCATCTACTTCTCTGATATGACTAAGGAATTTGTTTCCCAGCCCTTCGCCTTTACTCGCCCCTTTTACCAGCCCGGCGATATCGACGAACTCGAGAGAGGTCGGCAAAATCTGTTGGGATTTGGCGATGGCGGCCAGCTTTTCGACGCGTTCGTCCGGCACGCCGACACGACCGACATTTGGCTCAATGGTGCAGAACGGATAATTGGCCGCCTGCGCCTGCGCGGTTTGCGTCAGCGCGTTGAAAAGAGTGGATTTACCGACATTCGGCAAGCCCACGATACCGCATTTAAATCCCATAAGTTAAATCCCATAAGTATGACCTGTGTTAATGGCCGCTGGTATTAACGAATTTTGCCCCGTTTGTCACAAAATTTTCATATTTCTGTGCTTTAATGAAACTGATTCATTTTATCTTTCTTTTTCCACGTTGGAAGGAGGCAGATAAGTAGTCTTTTGCCAGGTAAGGAGCAAAGCCATGGCGGAAGCGAAGAAGAATGTTCGACCAAAAGGCCGGGCTATTGTGGTGGTGTGCAAGGTGGCTATCGGCACTCACTTCATTAAATATTATGAAGTGAGTGATGCTAAATTTCTCATACCGCTTCACAGAACCCAGATGTATATGGGTGAAGGTTTTGTGCACGGCACCGAGGAGAATAGGGAAAAGTCTCTTAGAGAGGCCTACCCCAAGCTACGCAAAAATGACAAGCTCCAAATCATCACTGTAAACCGATACGTATAGTAGTATTAGACACCCGCTTAGCCGAAAGGTTAGTGGGTGTTTTTTATGCGCTTTCTTTTTTAGCTTTCGGTGGCTGCAACGCCAGCGCCACCTGATTCAAAAATCCTGCGTCATCACCTGCAAGCAATGCGGTAATCGGTTTCGCTAGCGCTTCTAAAATTTTTTCCAGCTGTTCGCTTTCCGCTTTGGAAAAATCATGCAGCACATAATCGCTCACCGCATCTTTATCGCCGGGATGGCCGATGCCAATGCGCACGCGTTTATACTCCGGGCCGATATGCGCATCGATATTCTTGATGCCGTTATGCCCGCCATCGCCGCCGCCGATTTTTGTTTTTACGCGGCCGAGCGGTAAATCCAGTTCATCATGCAGCACAATCACCTGTGCGGGCGTAAGTTTATAAAACTTCATCGCCGCGGCCACCGACTGGCCGGAGAGATTCATATAGGTTTGCGGCTTGAGCACGATAATCTTCTCACCCGCGATATCGCCGGTGAAAATTTCGCCCTGAAATTTCTGCTTTGGCAGCGTTAAATCATACGCGTCTGCCAATTTATCGGCGAGCATGAAGCCGATATTATGGCGCGTATGCGCGTATTCTTCGCCGGGATTTCCAAGGCCGACGATAAGATACATAGAAAAAGATTATTTCTTTTCTTCTTTAGGCTTGTTTTCAGCTTTTTGCGCCGAAGGAACTGCCGCTGCCGATGGAGCCGCAGCTTCTGCCGCACCTTCTGTACCAGCCACTGCCGCAACAACCGCCGCCACTTCATCCTCTTTCTGACGACCAACGATGGTAGCCACCGTAAAATCACGATCGCGGATGGTAGGCTCAACACCTGCCGGGAGTTTGATATGGCTGATATGCACCGAATCACCAATATTAAGACCATCGAGATCGACTTCGAGGAAGGTCGGAATTTCCGCCGTGCAATGCAGCTCGATTTCGCGGCGAACAATATTGAGAACGCCACCCCGCTTAAGACCGGGCGATTTCATTTCATTAAGGAAATGCACCGGAACTTTCACTTTGATTTTTTCACCGGCGATCACGCGCTGGAAATCCACATGCACCAGCGTATCTTTCACTGGGTCCATTTGCACGGAGCGTGGCAGCACGCGCACGTTATCATTACCCACTTTGAGCGTGAGCACTTTGGTATAAAAGCCTTCTTGCTGATAAGCGCGTTCAAAGGAACGGCCATCCAGCGCAACATGCTGGTTTTCTTTTTTCGCGCCATAAATCACGGCGGGGATTTTGCCCGCATTGCGCGATGCACGTGCCTGGCCTGTGCCGATACCGCTACGCAGCTCAGCTACAAATTCCTGTGCTTCTGTTTTTTTAACGTTAGCCATGTCTTTTCTCCTTACTCAAATAAACTCGAAACCGAAGTTTCGTCTGAAATTCGTTTCATCGCCTCTGCCATCAGCGGCGCGACCGTGACTACACGGATTTTTTTCTCTTTGCGCGCTTCTTCCGAGGGTTGAATGCTATCGGTGATCGCCAGCACTTTCAAAACTGACTTTTTCACCCGCTCTACCGCCTGGCCGGAAAGCACTCCGTGGGTAATGTACGCGCTAACCGAATTTGCGCCTTTATCCACGATTGCCGCCGCCGCGTTGCACAAAGTGCCGGCGGAATCTACGATATCATCCACAATAATGCAATCTTTGTTTTCAACATCGCCAATCACGTTCATAACCTCGGAAACGCCAGCCTTTTCGCGGCGTTTATCGACAATCGCCAGATCCGCATCCAGACGCTTGGCCAGCGCCCGCGCGCGCACCACCCCGCCGACATCCGGCGAAACGATAGTCAGCTTCTTTTTGCCGAACTGTTCTTTGATGTCCTTCACCAGCACCGGCGCGGAATAAAGATTATCCACCGGAATATCGAAAAACCCCTGAATTTGGCCGGCATGGAGGTCCAGCGTGAGCACGCGGCCAGCGCCGGAACGGGTAATAATATCGGCCACGAGCTTGGCAGAAATCGGCGTACGTGGGCCGGGCTTTCTATCCTGACGCGCATAGCCGAAATAGGGAATCACCGCCGTCACGCGGCGCGAGGAAGAGCGCTTCAGCGCGTCCATCGTGATGAGCAATTCCATGATGTGGTCGTTCGATGGCGCGGAGGTAGACTGAATGACGAAAACGTCCTCACCGCGCATATTTTCATCGATTTCCACGAAGACTTCGCTATCGGCAAAGCGCGTAATCCGGGCTTTTGCGAGCGGAATTTTGAGGTATTTGGCAATCGCCTGGGCGAAGGGGATGTTGCTGTTACAGGCTATAATTTTCATGATGTGATCTGCCCAATCGTCGTTTGCGCCCGCCATGTAGCAAAAACGGGGCAGAATGTAAAAGAGATTATTCAGGCGCTGGCGTTTTATCCGGATATTCACACTCTTCACGAATCACACAACGCCAGCATTCCGGCTTGCGCGCTTTGCACACATAACGCCCATGCAGAATCAGCCAATGATGCGCGTGATCCATATAAACGCGGGGAATTGCGGCGACGAGTTGTTCCTCCGACTCCAGTGGATTTTTGGCCTTGGTCAGCCCAATACGGTTGGCGACGCGGAAAACATGGGTATCCACCGCCATGGTCGGCTCGCCAAAGGCGCAGTTGAGCACGACATTGGCCGTTTTTCGCCCCACACCCGGTAGCGCCATCAGATCTTCGCGTGTACATGGCACTTTTGAGCCATGTTCTTTTATAAGCTTCTGACATAGAAGGATAATATTCTTCGCCTTGGCGTTATAAAGGCCGATTGTCTTGATATAGGATTTCAGGCCCGCCTCGCCCAATTTCAGTATTTTTTGCGGCGTATCGGCGATTTTAAACAGGGATTTGGTGGCTTTATTAACGCTTACGTCGGTTGCCTGGGCTGATAACACCACCGCCACCAACAGGGTAAAAGGAGTGGTGAATTCGAGCTCGGTTTTGGGGGCCGCTTCTATTAGTTTGAATTTTTCGAAAATTGTAACTATTTTCTTATTATTCATATGCTTAGATTCATTTTTTACTTTAAAAACCAGGTGAATTTCGCTATAGTGATAACTGTTTCATGGGGGAACAATGGCTGATCCTATCTCTACCGCCCTTACGGGTTTAGGTTCTGCGGCACAGCGCGTCAACGTTTCTGCGAATAACATCGCAAATATGTTGTCGACGCGGCAGCAGGTAAATGGGAAAGAGATCGCCTCTCCCTATGAAGCACAGCGT
>CAYPXJ010000067.1:0-6662 GCA_964414595.1 uncultured Rickettsiales bacterium | reverse complement strand
ATTCTGGGTAAACATGTGCATCGTTTTTTCTAAATAATCCGGCAGCACGGTTTGCAGCTTGTCGTCGTAAAAGCTGATTACCTGACGGAGGAAACTCACCGGCAGCATCGCGCCGGGGCTGGATTCCATTTCCACAATAATTTGCGTAAGTACCGTCCGGGTTAGATCCTCGCCCGTTTTGGCATCTTCCACACGAAATTCAATTTCATCCTTCACCATTTGGCGAATATCTTCCAGCGTGATGTAACGGCTGGTCGATGTATCATAAAGACGCCGGTTGGCGTATTTCTTGATGATAGTGGGTTTAGACATGCTCTACCTCTGACTAGATTAGATATTTACCACAAATAATGGCCAGTAAAAACAGAAACCCGATCAACCGGTTTTGTCGGAAGGCAACGGCACACTCAGCCGGGCTATCTGTATTTACCCTTACCGCCTGCCAGGCAAGCAGCGCCCATATACCCATAATAAGCACAAAAAATGGCCATTTTAGGCCAGTTAACAGCCCGGCTGCCGTCATCAGCACAATCGTAAACGCGTAGCTCGAAAACACGACCACCTGGGTATGTTTACCAAGCGCCAACGAAGACGATTTTACCCCAATTTTCTTATCGTCTCGCTTATCCTGATGACCATAAATCGTATCGTAACCGAAGGTCCAGCAAACCGCCGCAATATAGATTAACAGTGCAGGCAGTTCGATGCTTCCCCTCACCGCACTCCAGCCCAAAATGGCGCCCATATTAAATGTAAACCCCAGGAAAAGCTGAGGCCAAGCTATCCAGCGCTTCATCAAGGGATATAAAACAATCGGTAATACGCTGAAAAAACCTAAATAAATTGTCGTATCGTTAAGTTGTAGCAGCAAAATCAGCCCAATAATCAAAAGGCCGTACACCAGCCACAACGCGTCCCGCAATTTGATCTGGCCAGAAGCCAGGGGCCGATTTTTTGTGCGCTTTACCTTTTTATCAATCTTACGGTCAAAAATATCGTTAATCACGCAACCCGCACTGCGCATCACGAGCGAACCCAGCAAAAAAATAAAAAGCAGGACAGGATCGGGCCAGGTGCCTCGCGGAGTGGCCATAACGATGCTCCACCAGCCCGGCCACAAAACAAGCCAGATTCCTGTTGGCTGGTGAAGCCGCATCAGTTTAAGATACGGTACGGTATTTATGGCTAAGTTGCGGGACATACGACTCTACGTTCAGGAAAAGCTGGTGCAGCATGCTACGCTATTTCTTTCAAAAGAGCAAAGCCACTATGTATCACATGTGATGCGCGTGGCTTCCCGTGATTCTATTAAAATATTTAATGGACAAGATGGCGAGTGGCGCGCCGAGATTACCGATATTCAAAAAAATTCCGTCGCGCTTATCGCTCAAGAATTACTGCGTGAGCAGCATCGCGTGCCGCATATTTCTCTACTCTTCGCGCCGGTAAAATATGCCAAGGCGGAAGATTTAACGCTCAAAGCAACAGAGCTTGGCATTCGGCATATTCAACCCGTGCAAACGGAACGCACCATCGTCACACGCGTGAATCTTGAGCGTATGCAAGCACGTGCGATTGAAGCGGCAGAGCAATGCGAACGGTTGGATATTCCTTCCATTTCCGATCTAGCTCCACTTAAAGATGCACTTGCAAAACTCGATGATAAAACCGCCCTGCTCCACTGCGATGAAACAGGAAATGGAAAAAGCTGGCTTGAACTCATCGGTACGCTGAAACATTATAAAAAATTTGCGGTGCTGATTGGGCCGGAAGGTGGTTTCAGTGAAAAAGAGCGCAAGCTTATCAGTAAGCATAATTCGAGTTACGGCATTTCGCTTGGGCCGCGCATTTTGAAGGCCGATACCGCTATCATCGCTGCGCTCACGCTTGCGCAAGCAACTGCAGGTGATTGGGATGAGCAGCCGCGGTTTAATATGTAGATTTATGATTTTGCCGCACTGATTTTAGTGTATAAACGTAACATGCGTACTACACACTCCTCTTCTCTTACTCGCGGCTTTACGCTGATTGAAATTGCGGTAGTGCTTGTTATCGTAGGCCTTATTGCAGCGGGCGTTTTTGTCGGCAAGCGGTTAATAGCCGCCGCCGAAGCACGTGCGCTTCTTACCCGCCTTGATCAAACCGATGCAGCGCTTGCTACATTTCGTACAAAATATAAATATCTTCCCGGCGATATTCCTGGCCGTTTGGCTACTGGCTACGGCCTTCCTGCAAAAGGTACATCCGGAAATGGTGATGGGATTATTGGCTCCACTACGGAAACAACTTTTTATCTTACCCAAGCTTGGGAAGATGAAATTGCCTATGTATTTCCTCAGCTCTCCACGGAAAATTTAATTCCCGGCGGCCCATACAGTGAGGATTTTGCTTCCGGAAACGCACTCATGAAAACTTTCGGCAGCGATAATAAAATTATGGTTGTTGGCAGCCCTACTCTTACTGATCTTTCGGGGTTTTTGCCTAATTTTGCAAAATTTCCGGTAAAAAATTATTACGTAGTGGCCAATATTATGGCAAGCCGGACGAATAGCAATAATAAGGGATTTTTCCCTTCAGTTAATGCGGAAACAGGCTTTGCGCTTGATACTAAAAGAGATGATGGAATGCCACTTACAGGAACGGTTAGAACTGGGGGCATTCACTATACATCAGCAGCTACAGCGGGCACGGGCATTCCTGTCCCTATTATGCAATCCCCGCCTGCATTTGTTGTAATTCCTTCTTTCCCTTTACATATGTCTGCTGTTCTTTCTAATTCCAAAGCTATTTTTGGCATTGATCCGCTTGTGGTAAGAAAACAATGGTGCATCAGCAGCCCGCTATCTACGGAAGCGAACTACCTCGTAAATAAAGAAGACTCAATTTGCACTATGATTGTCGGTATTAGCGGCGACTAATATTTGTTGATGTATTTATCAAACTCTGGCCAGTTGGCGTCGCGCTTTCTATCCTGTTCGGAATAATTTTTAACATACACGCTGCTGGACGCTTGCACTTGTCCCAGTCCTGCTTGAGAAGCTTTTGCTTGTGTCAGACGCAGGCGGAAGTTACCCGGGTTATCTGCTTCACGCTGGCCGATTTCTTCTGAAACTTCATTCTTCACCACTAGCTCCAGCAAATGTTGATCGAAAGATTGCATGCCTTCATCGCGCATACGCTCAATAAATTCGCGAATCTCCTTGATGCGACCTTCTTCAATAATCCGGCGGCTCAAACCATGGTTCAGCAGAATTTCTACTGCCAAGCTTCGACCACCACGCAGATTCGGAATCAGACGCTGCGAAAGAATCGCTTTCAAATTTTGCGCAAGCGAAGCTTGCACCAATTTATGCACCGAATCATGGAAAAAACTTAAAATACGCTCAAGCGCCTGTATCGTATTTGCGCCGTGCAGTGTCGCGATACATAAGTGACCCGTCTCAGCGAAATAGATTGCGCTTTCCATCGTTTCTTTATCGCGAATCTCACCCACCACCACTACATCCGGACTTTGACGCAACGCATTTTTTAGCGCGTTATGATAGCTTTCCGTATCGATACCGATTTCGCGCTGCGTGAAAATACAATTCACATTCGCGTGCACAAATTCAATGGGATCTTCTACGGTAACCACATGGCCAGAACCATGATGATTGCGATAACCAAGCATCGATGCCATCGAAGTGGATTTACCAGCACCAGTCGGTCCCACGAACAATACGAGTCCGCGTTTCTCCAACGCGATATTTTTATATATTTCCGGCAGACCTAGTTCTTCGGGCGTGGGGATTTGCGTTTTGATGCTACGAATAACAATTCCCGGTAGATGCTGCTGGCGATGCAGATTCACACGGTAACGCTCACCATGCTCACCGAGCATGGCCATATTCAACTCATTGGTTTCGATAAACTTCCGGTAAAGATTTTCCTCTACCGTATCCTGAATAATTTGCTCAATATCCGCCGCGGACAGCCTATCCATGGAAATCGGTGAAATCGTACCGTTAATGCGCAAACTCGGCGGCACATCCACTGTCAAAAATAAATCCGAAGCACCGCGTGTGGACATTTCATGCAGCAGGCTTTTAAGAAAATGATTCTGTACATTTGCCATATCAGAAATCCTCACTGTTGGTTACAGCGCGTGGAGCCGCTGCCGCGCGTCGCTGTTCGCCTGCACCATTATTATTTGCGCCCGCTTGCGGCAGGGCGTCCTCTTTTTCTTCGTTGATATTGAGGGCATCGCGAGCGACTGTTTCTGAAATCAACCCCTTCTCCAGCATCGCGTAAATGCTATCTTTCATCGTACGCATTCCCATGCTGCGGCCAACTTGCATGAGCGAATAAATCTGCGGCGTTTTGTGCTCCCGAATCATGTTGCGAATTGCCGGCGTTGCGATAAGCACCTCAAGCGCAGCTACGCGGCCCGCATTATCGGCTTTTTTTAGCAGGGTCTGCGCAACGACACCTTCAATCGAACTCGCAAGCATCGACATAATGAGCGACTTATCCTGGGCGGGAAACGCATCAATAATACGGTCAATCGTTTTTGCCGCGGAATTGGTGTGCAGTGTGCCGAATACAACGTGACCGGTTTCTGCCGCGGTAAGCGCAAGTTGAATCGTTTCCAAATCGCGCAACTCACCCACCAGAATCACATCCGGGTCTTCACGCAGCGCGCTTTTCAGTGCGCGGGCAAACGAAACCGTATTGCTGCCTAGCTCGCGCTGGTTAATGAGGCATTTTTTTGATTTATGCACATATTCAACCGGATCTTCGATAGTGAGAATATGCTTAGACTGGTTTTCATTTATCTCATTAATCATCGCCGCCAACGTGGTGGATTTACCCGAACCGGTTGGCCCCGTTACTAACACCAAACCTTTATGTAACGTTGTAAAACGCTTCAACACCTCTGGCATATTGAGCTGCTCGAGCGTACGAATATCCGTTTCAATATAACGAAAGGCAATCGCTGGACCGTGAATCGTGTTGAACGCGTTGGCGCGGAAGCGCAAATCATCGCCAAACTGAACCGAAAAATCGAGCTCCAGATCGTTTTCGTAGTCTGAGCGTTGTTGTTCGGTCATCACGGCGTAGATCCTTTCTTTCACTTGATCAGGCGTGAGTTTCGGCATTTTTAGCGGCAGCATATCGCCGTGAATACGCATCACCGGCGGGTGATTGGACGAAATATGCAAGTCCGATGCATTATTCTTTTTTGTAAAAGCGAGTAATTCCGTAATCTGCATCTTCGCACCGTGGTTAAGAGCTTTCGCCCCGGTTAATTTTGCGAAGTCGCCGCGGTAGAAGACATAAGATAGGTCAGCCTCTCCTGAATCGCCCCGACATCGCCAGGTAGCTCACTGCCTTTATTTGCCGCTTCAATGATTTGCTGATAAAGGCGGGCAGCCTGTTTGGTCATCCCGATCTTATCATAGGTTACGGCCAGGTTGTATCGGTAATTGATGTGATCCGGGGCTAACATTACCGCTTTTCGCAGGTAAAGTGCTGCATCTTGATAATTATTTTGTTTTAAGTAAATCATGCCGATCTGGGCGGGTATAGGTGCAAACTCAGGATTTATCTGCATCAAGCGCTTGAATTCCTCCAATGCGTGCTCAGGAGATTCCTCCGCCGCCAGTACCAAAAAATTATTCAGCGCGGGCCAATTTTCGCGATCTAAGGTAAGGAGGCGCGCGTAGGTAGATTTCGCCTGCGCTTTTTGCCCGCTTTGGTAATAAGCACTGGCTAAGCCAAAAAGCGCCTGTGTATTTTCGGGGTCCTCATAAATGATTTTTTTGTAAAGAGCGGCGGCGCCTTCCATTTGTCCGCTTGCCATAGCCTGATATGCTTCTTTGAGTAATTTTTGATCGTTTAGCGCCGGCTGCTTCACTTTCATATCAAAGCCGCGATCCCCGCTGATATTCACATTTTCTTTTTCATCTTCAAAAGCATCAAAAATCGAAACAGGCTCTACGTTACCACGCTCGATATCTACATTATGTTTTACTTCCAAGGAACGCTCTGTGGAGGGCAGAGAATTCGCAGGAATTTTGCTTAGGATACGCTGCGTTTCGGGAGAAAGCGCATTTTCATTACGCAGCGAATCCAGCAAATCCTGAATATCTAAAACGGTATCACGGGAAACGGAATCGGGCTCATAAAGTGGCGCAGAGTCAGCATTTTCAGCGGTTTGCGCGCGCGCTTGCGTCGCTGCAACTAACACGATACACACCATTGCTATGCTAAAATATTTCAGCATCAAAACAACCACACCTCACCCACGAAAACTCTTATAGCAATCTTGTGGGTAATCCAATAGATTTTTTCTTACGGATTTTTCATGAGTTTGCATCGTCTCGCCAAATCACTGTTATACAAGCTTGAACCAGAAGCTGCGCATGACGCAACTATTGGGTTACTCAAACGTAATCTGGTGCCTGCTCCGCGCGGCGCAAAAAAAACATATGCGTCTCTCGCCTGTTCCTTTTTTGATGGTAAGTTGAACTTCACAAACCCCATCGGCCTTGCAGCAGGGTTTGATAAAAACGCAAAATGCATGGCAAATCTTTCGCGCATGGGATTTGGGGGGGGAGAGGCGTGGACTTTGACACGGCTGCCACAACCTGGCAATCCTAAACCGCGGTGAGGGCGGGTGG
>CAYPXJ010000066.1:0-6837 GCA_964414595.1 uncultured Rickettsiales bacterium | reverse complement strand
GGTAAGAACAGCACTAGAGGGAGCAGCCGGAGCGCTGGAGGAAGAATTGTAAGAGCAGCCACGGTACTGTAATTGCATGGGAAATCTCCTGTGTCGTCAGTGAAGGGTGAGCGAAGAATTTTTGTGAGGTTTTCCACCTCCTGCCCATTTTCAAGCACCAGGAACTGATATTGCAAAAACCCTTTTTTGCCATAGAGATTATTCCAATCTACAAGACCATCCAGCGGATGAAAAAAGGTTTGGAAATTTTTCTGCTCCTGTTTGGGCTCGCGGGTATATTTGCCAAAACGCTTTTTGTTATAAAGCGCCATCGTAAAGCGATTGAGAAATATTCCTGGAACTTCAGGCACAGCCTTGCCGGGCTTTGAAGGTTTGTAAGTTGAAAGCGGCTTACCCTCGTCTTCGCCGGCATGCCGTGCCTTTTCAAAATAGCCCCGACCCAACTCATCGCCCGTACCAAAATGATCAATCCAACCCACCATATATTCCGCCGTTTTTGAATGGCCTTTGAACGTATCCACCATTTCTCGCAAATTATCGATGCGGAACGACTCAGCTATTAAACTGACGGTGCGTATGGGGCGAAGTTTAAGCGTTACTTCTTCTATGAAGCCGGTCATACCCATGCCACCTAGGGTTGCCCAGAAAATATGTGCGTCACGATGGGGTGAGCATTCTGTCACCGCACCGCTGGGCAGACGAAGCGTCAACTGTTCGATATGGCTGGCGATTTCGCCATCACGAAATTGATTTTTGCCGTGCACATTGGCCGCCACGCACCCGCCAATACTCGCGTGCATCGTGCCAGGCAGTACAGGTAATATCCACCCTTTTGGAACCACGATATCCATAATTTCTTTAAGCGGTACGCCGCCTTGCGCAGAAATAGTGCCACGTACTTCGTCAAAATGAAGAAAATGATTAAGGCGCTCCGTGCTGATAACGCCCTCCCAATTCATCGCCGCATCGCCGTAAGCTTTTCCGGCGCCACGAACAATTAGCGAACTTGGGTGCTGATGGTATAAATCGACAACGTCGCGATTCTTCTCGGGGCGGAAAACCGCGCATTTCTGCTGGGGGTAATTACCCCATCCGGCCAAGGTCGTATATTTAGGCTTCAGCAAGTTCCCCCCTACCGCTTACATTTTAGCGTTTATAAGGGCATATGGCTAGCGCTAACGTATGTGCGCATCTTCTGGAATGAGGCCGCCAAGCGCCCGGCCACCCAAAATATGCACGTGAAAGTGGTGGACCGTTTGCGAGGCATCAGGGCCATGATTCATAATCAGGCGATAGCCGCTTTTATCCAGCTTTAGTTCACTGGCTATTTTTTGCACCGCCTTAAAAAAGCCTTCCATTTCCTTGGCCGACGCTTTGGTACTAAAATCGTGGAAAGATATAAATTTGCCCTTTGGTATCACCAAGACATGCGCGGGTGCCGCGGGCGAAATATCCTTAAAGCCAAACGCGAATTCATCCTCATAAACCTTTGAAGCCTTAATTTCGCCGCGTAGAATTCGGGCAAAGACATTTTGTTCGTCGTAAGGCATGGTAACGCAATCTCCTTATTTTGCTTGTGTTTGTTCTTTCTAAACCATAAAAGAAACGGCGTCATTAGAAAGCATGATTTTTAGTCACGATTATTATGGCCGATATGCGTATTGAAACCGCTCTTATTTCCGTTTCTGATAAAACGGGGCTGGATGTGATCGCGCGTTTTCTGGCAGAGCAAAAAGTGCATATACTTTCCACTGGTGGCACGGCAAAATTTTTGCGCAGTCTCGGCCTTACGATTGAAGATGTTTCGGATTATACCGGCTTTCCAGAAATTCTGGATGGCCGTGTCAAAACGCTGCACCCGAAAGTACACGGCGGCATTCTTGCTGAACGTAAAAAATCTGAGCATAGCTCTATTATTAAGGAACATGAAATACGCCCTATAGATCTGTTGATTACGAATCTATATCCCTTTGAATCTACGGTGGCAGACGGCGCAGATTTTGCCACGTGTATTGAAAATATTGATATTGGCGGCCCTTCCATGATTCGTTCCGCTGCTAAAAATCATAGCTACGTTACGGTGGTAACGCATCCAAGCGATTACACGCTGGTTATCGAAGAAATGAAAGCGCACAAAAATACGACGACGGACGGCTTGCGAAAATCACTTGCGGCCAAGGCATTTGCTCGTACGGCTGAATACGACACTGCGATTGCCCGGTGGTTTCAAACACAAGAAAAAGATCCCTTGCCCGCCACCTTCCTGATGTCTGGAAGCCGTGTTATGTCTCTTCGATATGGTGAAAATCCACATCAATCAGCAGCACTTTACGCTGACCATTCTACAAGCCCTTCTGTTGCAAAAGCCAAGCAACTTCAGGGGAAAGAGCTTAGTTATAATAACCTTGTGGATGCAGAAGCTGCTTTTGCCTTGGCAAGCGAATTCCATGAACCCGCCTGCGCTATCATCAAACACGCCAATCCCTGCGGCGTGGCAATCGATAGCCATATTGTAAAAGCTTATGAGAAAGCCCTCGCGTGCGACCCCATCAGCGCTTACGGCGGTATTCTTGCCATCAACCAGCCGGTTACCAAAGAGCTGGTGGAGGCGTTGGGGTCATTATTTTTGGAGGTGATTGTCGCACCTTCGTTTTTGAGTGACGCTGTGGAGGTTCTTGCCAAGAAAAAGAATCTGCGTTTGCTGGCGACGGGCGGTTTGCCGCAACATAATCATGCACAAACCGTCAAAGTTATATCCGGCGGATTTTTGGTGCAGGATAAAGATTATGCCGATGTCGAAGTCAGCGCGCTCAAGTTTGTAACCAAGCGTCATCCATCGCCGGAAGAGTTAGACGAAATGCGCTTCGCCTTCCGTGTATGCAAGCATGTAGCTTCTAACGCCATTGTTATCACGCAGAATCGCGCTTCAATTGGTATCGGCCCTGGTCAAACCAGCCGTATTGACAGCACTCATATCGCAACGGGCAAGGCAAAAAAACTCCTGCAAAAAAATCTGCCACTTGCGCTCGCTTCCGACGCATTCTTTCCTTTTGCGGATAATGTTGAGATTGCTGCCAAGGCCGGTATCACCAGCATTATTCAACCTGGCGGCTCGATACGCGATGAAGAAGTAATTGCGGAAGCAGATAAATACGACATCGCCATGGTTTTCACCGGCGTCCGCCACTTTAAGCACTAATTGCTATTGTTTAAGATTTTTATTGCGTTCGGTTAGCAATTTGCGCGCGTAGCCGAGTAATTTTTCCATTGTACTATTGCCCTGCTGTATACGCTCTTGTTGATCCTGTAGCGCCTTCTCTTGCTCTTCAGGAGTCAGGTTCTTTTGTGGGCTTTGTGGTTGCTGCTGGGCATCATTAAGTTTCATAGTTTTTATACGTCTTTTTGTGCATTTTGTAATTTTTGTAACTTGGCTACGGCAGAAAGAATGCTGCCTTCTCTACCCGGAATACCAATATCGGAAAGTTTCGAATCCACTGCAGTTGCTTTTTCGTAATGTTTGCGCCCTTCCTTTACAAGTTGCGTCAAGGTAGGCAGCATAGCAACCACCGCTTCTATATCTTCTTTTCCAACGTCACTAAATTTTTTCGCTGCACGAAGCACATCCAAACCATTCAGCGCTTCCGCAACATTATCGTGCAACTCACCTATCTCATCGCGCCTATCATCTTTTAAGGCACGCTGAAGCGCACTCATCGATTCAAGCAAAGATTTATACTTTTCTTCGTCCGCTTTACGAATCGCTTGCCAAATTTCATTTTGCAGCGATTCCACAGCGGACCGAGGGCCAAACTCCGCTTGTGTGCTGGTTACCGTTCCAAAATGGGAATGTTTGGAATAAGCTCCGCCACCATCGCCAAGTTCACCAATCAGCGCTTCAGGCAGATGGCTGGTATGGCTACCAGCCTCTTTACGACGCTTTGTCATAATTTATGCTGCCATCAGATTGCGAATCACCGTTTGCAAGATACCGCCATTGAGGAAGTAATCCACCTCATCTGCTGTATCGATACGGCAGAGCAGCTTGATTTCATCCTTCTTGCCGTTGGCACGCTCAATCACGCAGGTGACATCCATGCGCGGTTTAATGCCTTGCTCAAGGCCAGTGATTGAAATTTTTTCACTGCCATCGAGTTTTAAGGATTGCCGCGTTACGCCATCTTTGAACATGAGTGGTAACACGCCCATGCCTACGAGATTGGAGCGGTGAATACGCTCAAAGCTCTCAGCAATTACAGCGCGAATGCCCAGCAGAATCGTCCCCTTTGCTGCCCAGTCACGCGAAGATCCTGTACCATATTCCTTACCCGCGAAAACGACGAGCGGCTGTTTCGCCTGCTTATATTTCATCGCGGCGTCATAGATGCTCATCTGTTCGCTGCTTGGAATATATTTGGTTAAGCCACCCTCCACACCCGCGAGCATTTCGTTTTTAATACGAATATTCGCGAACGTACCGCGCATCATTACTTCATGATTACCGCGGCGCGCACCATAGGAATTAAAATCCTGCGGAGCGACGTCATGGCCTTGCAGATAAATCGCTGCGGGGCTTTTCTTTGAAATGTTACCGGCCGGAGAAATATGGTCGGTCGTGATCGAATCGCCCAGAATCGCAAGAATATTTGCGCCTTTGATATCGCTGACCTTATTGCCCGATTTCGGCGTCATACCTACGAAATACGGCGGGTTCTGAACGTACGTGCTGTCATTGTTCCACGTGTAAGTAACGCCTGCCGGAATTTTAATGGCCTGCCAGCTTTTATCGCCGCTGAACACATCCGCATACTTTTTGCGGAAGATGTCGCCCGTCACGCATTTCATTACTGTTTCCGCAATTTCCTTATTGCTCGGCCAGATGTCTTTTAAGTATACATCTTTGCCGTCTTTGCTTTTGCCAATCGGATCTTTGGTAAGATCAATATTCATATTACCGGCAATCGCGTAAGCAACTACCAGCATCGGCGATGCCAGATAGTTTGCTTTCGTGAGCGGGTGCACGCGGCCTTCAAAATTTCGGTTGCCCGAAAGCACCGATGCCACCACAAGATTATTTTCAGCGATGGCTTTTTCAATCGGCTCATGTAATGGGCCGGAATTGCCAATACAGGTTGTGCAACCGTAGCCAACGAGATTAAAGCCCAGCGCGTTCAAATCCTCTGTGAGCTTTGCTTGCTCAAGATATTCCGTTACCACTTTTGAACCTGGTGCGAGTGAAGTTTTCACCCACGGTTTTACTTTGAGGCCAAGTTTGTGTGCATTACGCGCCACAAGACCCGCGCCCAGCATCACACTCGGGTTCGATGTATTCGTGCAGCTTGTAATCGCAGCAATCACCACGTCGCCATTACCAACGCTGAAATCCATACCCTTGACTTGCGCGCGCGCATCCGCGGCGCCCGCTTCCGGATTTGCTTTGAATAAATCGGCAAAATTGGCTTTTGCATCAGTTAAAAACACTTTGTCTTGCGGGCGTTTTGGGCCAGCAAGGCTTGGTTTCACATCACCAAGATCAAGTTCGAGCGTATCGGTGAATACGGGATCAGGCGAACCTTTTTCACGCCACATACCTTGTGCTTTTGCATAAGCCTCAACAAGCGCGATGCGATCTGCCTCACGGCCTGAAAGTTCCAGATATTTAATCGTTTCGCCATCAATCGGAAAGAAGCCGCATGTCGCACCATATTCTGGCGCCATGTTAGCAATGGTTGCGCGGTCGGCGAGCGGTAATTCATCTAACCCACTGCCATAGAACTCTACAAATTTGTTTACCACACCTTTTTTACGCAGCATTTGCGTAACGGTTAAAACAAGGTCTGTCGCTGTTGTGCCTTCTTTTACTTTGCCGGTAAGTTTGAAACCAACTACTTCGGGCAACATCATCGAAATCGGCTGGCCGAGCATCGCTGCTTCCGCCTCAATACCACCTACACCCCAACCGAGAACAGCCAAGCCGTTCACCATTGTGGTATGCGAATCCGTACCTACAAGTGTATCGGGATAGGCCGTAATTTTACCGCCCTCTTCTTTTGTCCAAACAACCTGAGCGAGATATTCCAAGTTCACCTGATGGCAGATACCCGTACCTGGCGGCACTACACGGAAATTTGAAAAGGCCTGCTGACCCCATTTCAAAAATTGGTAGCGCTCAAGATTACGCTCCATCTCTAGTTTCACGTTATCTTCAAATGCCTTTTTATCGCCGTAACGATCCACCATCACCGAGTGGTCAATCACGAGATCGACCGGCACAAGCGGGTTAATTTTTTTCGGGTCGCCACCAAGTTGTTTTACCGCATCACGCATCGCGGCCAAATCCACAACGGCGGGTACGCCGGTGAAATCCTGCATAAGTACACGTGCAGGGCGGTATGCAATTTCCTGATCTGATTTTTTTGTATTAAGCCAAGCAGCAACGGCTTGAATATCTTCTTTTCCTACCGAGCGGTCATCTTCAAACCGCAGCAAGTTTTCCAGAATCACTTTTAGCGAATAAGGTAATTTTTGGTGATCAATTTTGAGTGATTTTGCGGCATCCGGGATGCTGTAATACTCATAGCTCTTGCCTTTTACAGCCAGTGTTTTTTTAGCCCCAAACGAATTTTTACTCATGCTATCCTCCCTGAATAACGCAATGAATACTAAATAAGTACGATCTCCGTTAGTTCTACCATAGAATCCTTAACAAGACGTTAACGCGCTGAAACATTGACCAAATCCCCTGAACGCGGCTAGTTTACTAAAAATTTTGAAGGAATGCAAAGTGCTCACGGTTAAGGAAATTGCCTGTATCAAAGGAAGCCAGATAGTTTTTGAACA
>CAYPXJ010000065.1:0-7144 GCA_964414595.1 uncultured Rickettsiales bacterium | reverse complement strand
GATCGGAACAGGATAGGTGGGAAGTTTCACGGTGTGGCCATGTAGGAAACTCGGGAATGCTTGGTGTTTTAAAAATTCAGGGGGAGCGCGGCGGATGGGTTTATTCCTTTCCACCTACACGAATCGAATCGACAAGAAAGGCAGGGTTTCCGTGCCAGCCCCGTTCCGTGCTGTGATTGCGAACGAACATTACGCCGGTATCGTGGCCTACGCCTCGTTTGTGAATCCGTGCGTGGAGGCCTGCGGCATGGCGCGCGTGGAACAGCTTTCCAGCAGCATTGATCACCTCGACCCCTTCTCCGAAGAGCGCGATGCGTTCGCCACCGCCATTTTGGGCGGCAGTGTGCAGCTCCCTTTCGATGGCGAAGGCCGCGTGTTGTTGCCAGAAAATCTGCTCGATATCGCAAAATTAAAAGAGAATGCCGTGTTTATCGGCAAGGGCCAGACGTTTGAAATCTGGAGCCCTGAACGCTTTAAAACTTACGCTGATAAAGCGCGCGAAGTGGCGAAAAACGCACGCGCCGCGCTGCAGCTGAAACGGAATACCGGGGGTGCCGCGTGAGCAGCACCACACACCACACCACACACCATCACACCTATGCTCGTGCGATGCATACCCCGGTACTTTTACACGAAATGCTTGAGGCATTATCACCAACCGAAGGAGGCTGTTATGTGGATGGCACGTTTGGCGCGGGCGGGTATAGCCGCGCGATTCTCAAAAGCGCTCCCTGCAAGGTTTTCGCACTCGATGTCGACCCGTTCGTTGAGGTTTTCGCACTCGAACTCGCGCGGGAATTCCCCGGCGCTTTTAAGCTACTAAAGGGCAATTTTTCGGAGATGGAAACGCTATTATCGGCACAGGGTATTGGTCAGGTAGATGGTATCGTGTTGGATATTGGCGTTTCTTCCATGCAGCTGGATGTTGCCGAACGCGGCTTTTCGTTTCAATCTTCCGCACCGCTTGATATGCGCATGAGCGCGCATGGTATGACGGCGGCGGATCTCGTCAATACCCTGGATGAAAAAGATCTGGCGAAAATTATTTTTGATCTCGGCGGCGAAAAAAATGCGCGCCGCATTGCGAAAGCGATTGTTGCCGCACGCAAGGAAAAGCGCATTGATACGACGAATGAACTCACGGCAATTATTCATCGCATTAGCAAAACGAATAAAAAAATTGATCCGGCAACGCAGACATTTCAGGCGCTGCGGATTCATCTGAACCATGAGCTTGATCATTTGGAGAAAGCTCTGGAAGCAGCCGAAAAGCTGTTAAAGCCCGGCGGTAAACTGGTCGTGGTGAGTTTTCACGAACTAGAAGATCGCATTGTTAAAACGTTCCTCAAAGAGCGTAGTGGAAAGAAGGAGGGTGTATCACGCCACACACCCATACCACACACACCATCACACCCACACTCTCCTTCTTTCTTCTGCGCTACGATGAAAGCGATCCAGCCTTCTGAGGAGGAGGTTGCCAGCAATCCGCGTGCGCGGTCTGCGCGTTTGCGCGCCGCCACGCGGACGGACGCTCCTGTATGGAGAGCCGCATGAATCGTTATGTGCGCATGGGCATTTTCATCAGCTTCGGCGCAGTAGCCGCCCTCACCTTTCGCGTGGAACGCGCGGTCGTGGACATGCGCCAGGAATTACGAACCGTACGCGAACAATCGGCTGCGGAACATCAGATGATTGAAGTGCTGAAAGCCGAATGGTCTTATATGGTTCGCCCTGATCGCATTCGCGAACTGGCTTCTAAGAATCTTGAGTTTTCGCAAACAGCCTCCGCTGAGCAAATCGTTACACTCGCCGCACTGCCTGAAGCTATAAAACAGGAAATGGATGATGATCAGAAAATAACTGTGCTTTCTTCGGTAACGCCGGCGCTTAAATCTTCGCTCGCGATGCGATAGACTTCGTCATGCCCAGGGAATATCGACGCGCTGAAAATCAAGGTGACTTACTAAACTATCAGCCCGCTTCTCTGCCTGCGGAAATAGAAAATAATCCCGAAACTGAACGCCTGCGCGCGCGGCTGGTGATGATTGGTTTGTGTTTTCTGCTCGCTTTTTCTATTGTTTCTATAAGGCTTGTGTACATTGCCTTTACCTCAACTGGTGAAGAAGAAATGGTTGCCGCCCCTTCGATCACCGAAACGGTTTTGCAACGGGGTAAAATTTACGATCGCAACGGCCTGTTGCTGGCTTCCAACCTTTCCACCCAATCGCTGTTCGCAAATCCAAAAGAAATTCTGCATGCAAAAGAAGCGGTGGACGCACTCACTAAACTTTTCCCGGATATTTCGAAGCGCAAACTTGAAGATGATTTAGCCGGCGAGGCAAATTTCGTATGGGTGAAACGTTATCTCACGCCCAATGAAGCGCAAACGGTTAATTCGCTTGGCATTCCCGGTTTGTATCTGAAAGAAGAATGGCGCCGCGCCTACCCTTACCGCGAGATGTTCGCGCATGTTCTGGGGTATGTTGACACGGACAATCGTGGCCTCAGCGGCCTAGAACGCGGTTACGAAAAGTCGCTGCTGAATAATAATGATATGACGCTGACGCTCGATGCGCGCGTGCAAGAAGTTGTACATCGCGAAGTCGCGCAAACGATGAAAGATTTTAAAGCCATCGGCGCGGCGGCCATCGTCGCCGACGTGCGCACAGGAGAAATTCTTTCGCTGGTGAGTCTGCCCGATTTTGACCCGCATTTTCCAGGCGCAGCGCAAAAAACCGCATGGTTTAATCGCGCCACGCTGGGCGTGTATGAACTGGGTTCGGTGCTGAAAAGCTTTACCATCGCGAAAGCGCTGGATCGGGGTGTTACCAACATGGGCGCGGTTTATGATGTGCGCGAGCCAATTAAATCTGGCCGTTTCGTTATTCGCGATTATCATCCGGAAAACCGTCCGCTGACAATGCCCGAAGTCTTTATGCACTCCTCCAATATTGGTACGGCGAAAATCGCCCTGGATTTAGGCAAAGAAGACCAAGAAGATTTTTATGAGAAACTGGGTTTTGATCAACCGGTGAAAATGGAGCTGCCGGAACGCGGCAAACCTATTTTTCCACAAAACTGGTCTCAGACGACGCTTATCACCGCTTCTTACGGCCACGGTATTTCGATAAGCCCCATGCACCTGGTGCGCGCAACCGCCGCGATGGTAAATGGCGGCGCGCTGCCTACTATGAGCTTCATCAAAAAAGAAAATTACGATACCGGGCCTAAAGTGATCAGCAAGCGCACTTCGGATTTAATGCGCAAACTTATGCGTCTTGTTGTGACAGACGGCACGGGCAAATTTGCCAATATTTCCGGCTTTATGGTGGGAGGCAAAACCGGTTCGGCAGAAAAAATTACCGCCACAGGCCGTTACGATACCAAAAAACAAATCTCTTCTTTTGTTAGCGCCTTTCCAATGGACGAACCGCATTATCTTGTTTTTGTGATGTTCGACGAGCCACAGGGTAATGCGAAATCGGCGTTCTTCGCCACCGGTGGTTGGACAGCCGCGCCCGCGGTCGGACGTATTATACAGCAAATTGCACCTATACTGGGCGTAACATCGCGCGATGAAGATTCCCCTACCCTGCATCGCAGTTTTGATATACCAAAGCCGCAACAGGCCAAGACCGAACCCACTACTCATGCCGCTCTCTAAATTTATTAAATCTATTCCTGGTATCACACCCGCTAAAAAGGGATTGCCAGATCCCGACATCACGCAGATCACCGAAGATTCGCGCGCTGTAAAGCCGGGCGATCTCTTCGTTGCCTATAAAGGCGTGAAGGGTGACGGCATGGATTACGCCATACAAGCTATTAAGTCTGGCGCGGCGGCCATACTCACTGAGGAAGCGCGCGGCGCACTGCCCAATCTTTCCGCGCCTGTGTTTGTAGCAAAAAATCCGCGAGCGGATTTGGGTGCGCTGTGCCATTCATTTTATGCCCCTCAACCGCGTTGGATCGCGGCCGTAACGGGCACAGACGGCAAAACCTCTACCGTGCATTTTACGCGTCAGCTCTGGCATTTGCTTAAGCAACCTTCGGCCAGCTTCGGCACCCTCGGTCTTATTATTAATGAAAAGGCCCAGGCGGAAACGCGCGCCGTGTTTACCAACACGCCAACGATTACCCACCTGCATCGGACCTTGGCGGACTTAAAAAAGCAGCGCATTGACCGCGTGGCGTTCGAAGCCTCTAGTCATGGGCTTCATCAGGAACGCATCGCAGGTGTTTCGCTCGCAGCGGCTGGATTTACTAACCTCTCCCGCGATCACCTAGATTATCACGGTACGCTGGAAGAATATTTCGCGGCAAAGCTGCGCTTGTTTGATACGTATCTCGACCCCTATGGGACAGCGGTGGTCAATGCTGACACACTGCAATTTGATGCGATTCGCGACGTATGCCGTCAGCGCGGGATACGCGTTATGGGCTATGGCAAGGCCGGAAAAGAATTGGCACTTACAGCATTAGAGACTTCTTCCCGCGGTATTACGCTCGGTGTAACCCATAATAAACAGGAAACTACGATTCACCTTCCTGTATTGGGACATTTTCAAGCCATGAATTTACTCTGTGCCATGGGCATGGTAATGGCGACGGGCGAAAATTTTGCATCACTTGCCGAGGCAGCCAGCCACATCCAAACCGTTCCCGGACGTATGGAAATTGCAGGCATTACAGCGCGTGGTGCAACGATTGTTGTGGATTATGCGCACACGCCGGATGCGCTAGAAACCGTTCTCAAAGCTTCACGACAGCATGTGCATGGGGGCAAGCTGTGGGTTGTGTTTGGTTGCGGCGGCGATCGCGATCGCGGAAAGCGGCCGATGATGGGCAAGGCCGCCAAAACATACGCCGATCAGGTTATCGTCACCGATGATAATCCACGCACGGAAATTCCTGCACAGATTCGTGCGGATGTGATGGCAGGCGCACCAGGAGCACGCGAAATCGGCGATCGGCGTGAAGCCATTCGTTACGCAATCGATAACGCGCACACTGGCGATATCGTCGTGCTTGCCGGTAAAGGCCATGAATCGACGCAGGAAATCGCTGGTAAAACCTACCCGCATCACGACCCGAGCGTGGTGAAAGAAATGTTGGAGACGGCATGAGTGCGCTTTGGACATCCCAAGAAATTGCCGCCGCTACCGGCACAAAAATCGCCGGAAATTTTCAGGCAAACGGCGTTTCGATTGATACGCGCAGCTTAAAACCCGGCGATATTTTTGTAGCGCTGATGGGTGAAACGGACGGGCATCGCTTCGCCGCGCAGGCGATTGAAAAAGGTGCCGCAGCTTCTATTGTCAGTAAAAAGCCGGCGGAAAATAATGCGCCGGAAAAATACGTGTTGGTGGCGGATACGACGCATGCGCTGGAAGATTTAGGTCGCTATCGGCGCGCGCAACTGAAGGGAAAAATAATTGGGCTCACCGGCAGTGTTGGCAAAACCAGCGCGAAAGAAATGCTCAAAATTATTCTGGAGGATCAGGGTAAAACCGACGCGACATCAGGCAATCTTAATAACCATTTCGGAGTTCCGCTGACGCTTGCAAATTTTTCCCGCGATTTGGATTATGCGGTAGTGGAAATGGGCATGAATCATGCCGGTGAAATTTCCAAACTCACCAAAATAGCGCGGCCGCATGTGGTTTTAATTACGACCGTGGAGGCCGTGCATCTGGAGTTTTTCCATTCGGTGGAAGGCATTGCTTACGCAAAAGCAGAAATTTTTGAAGGCGTAGAGCCTGGCGGCACTGCCATTCTCAATCGTGATAATCCTTATTACGCGCTTTTATTGAAGCAGGCCAAAAATCATGGAATTACCAAGGTGATAAGTTTCGGTAAACATGAGGATGCCGATTACCGCCTGATTAAAGCAACCCGCAAAGGCTCTCTCCAGGAAATTGAAATGGATGCAAGCGGCACAAAAATTACTTATACGCTACAGGGTACTGGCACGCATCATGTGATTAACAGTCTTGGCGTGCTGGCTACCGCCATAGCGGGAGGTGCGAATTTACAAAAAGCGGCGGCGTCGCTCGCCCGGTTTGAATTGGAAGATGGACGTGGACGCGCGGCGAAACTCACATTTGAAGATAAAACGATCACGCTGATTGACGATAGTTATAACGCGAGCCCTGCCTCTATGCGCGCGGCGTTTGAAATTTTGGGACACTATGCCGGTCATGGCCGCACGTTGGCCGCACTTGGCGATATGCGGGAATTAGGGCCTGAAGCGGCGAATTTTCACGCGGCACTTGCCGATGATTTGCGGGCGCAAGGCATTCACCTGGTTTTCACTGCGGGGCCTTTAATGAGATATTTGCATGACGCGCTATCGCCGGGTTTGCGCGCAGTGCATACTGAAACGGCGATGGATTTGCTGCCTGTGCTTCTGGAGCATTTACGCCATGATGACATTCTGTTAATAAAAGGTTCACACGGCAGCCATATGTGGAAACTCGCAGAGGCTCTGCAGAAAGCTGCCCTTACTCAGAAATAATATGCTTTACCATTTACTCACACCGCTTTCGCAAGATCAGACGATTTTTAATCTCTTCCGCTATATTACGTTTCGAAGCGGCGGCGCGCTGCTCACTGCGCTTTTCCTGACTTTTGCGATGGGCGGACCGATGATCGCCTGGCTTAAATCCAAACAGGGTAAAGGCCAGCCAATTCGTACGGACGGGCCGGAATCGCATCTCAAAACCAAACAGGGCACGCCGACCATGGGCGGGCTGATGATTCTGTTTACGATTACGGTTTCGACGCTCTTGTGGTCGAATCTCAGCAATAATTATGTCTGGATCATCCTGATGGTAACGCTGGCTTACGGCGTGATTGGTTTTCTGGATGATTATCTGAAGGTGAGCAAACGCAATACGAAAGGTTTTTCCGGCAAAGGGAAACTCATTACGCAATTTACGGTCGCGGCGCTGGCGGCTTATTGGATTTCTATTGAGGCGGATCCGAATCATGCGACGCATCTGGCCGTGCCGTTTCTCAAAGATACGCTTATCAATTTGGGTTGGTTCTATCTGATTTTTGCCATGCTGGTGATGGTTGGTGCTTCGAACGCGGTGAATTTAACGGACGGTTTAGATGGTCTGGCAACCGTACCCATTATGAT
>CAYPXJ010000064.1:6092-7418 GCA_964414595.1 uncultured Rickettsiales bacterium | reverse complement strand
GAATACACCGTATGAACTGCGCGAACTGGATAAGCAGCATGAATCTCTTGTTAGCGATTTGACGAATGGAAAATCGAATCTTACGGAAATGGAACGCGCATTTGCACAAGGTGCATATTGGCAATTTGGTGATGATAACACGACCAAAGAGGCAGCAGAAAAAATCATTCAGGAGCAGAAAGAATTTGTTGCTGCAAAATCACGCGAAATGAATCTGAATGAGATGCAGCTTGCGGTGTATCGTGGCGAGGAAGGGAAGAATTTGCAGTACCGAGAAGAGAAGGCGGAACTCGCCGCACTAAAAGTACAGCAATTCGAACATCAGGAAAAAATTGTAGAGCAGGAAAAGAAAGTTGCAGAGATTCAGGAAAGAAATGAGCGCTTGCATAACGCATTTCCGGATGCACAAAAAGCCGAAGAGCGGGAACTTGCTGCGTTACAAGATCAGGCACGTAACATTGAGCAGCAAATTGCGCTTAAAGCAGCACCGAAATCCGAACGCGAAAGTCTTGTTGAAAATCAAGCTTTAGAAAATCAGCAAACAAAATTAGAGCAGGCAAAACAAGCATTGGCCGATGCGCAGAAAGCCGCTGCGCCTGATCTGGAAATGAAAAAAGAGGCGATGCTAGTCGCGCTTGTAACCAGCAAAGAAAAAACAAACGCCGACTATGTCGCACGTGGCGAACAGCCGCTTTATAGCAACGAAGAAATAAAAGAAGGCCGCAAAAAAGCCGAAGGACCGTTTGAAGATATTCTGGAAAAACACAATATTCCTGCACTCGCAGCACAGGTGGAGCAAGAGAAGCAAACTTTAATTGCGCTGCGCGAAAATCAACTGCAGGAAAAACTTCAAAAAGAAAATCCAGATGCCATCGTCGGCGTTGGAGTAGGCGAAATGCCAAAAGATGCACCTGCTTCAGCCCAGGATCAGTCAGCTATACAAAATATTTCTTATAAGCCGGAAGCTCCAGAAGTAGCTCAAAAATCTTCTACACCGACAACATTGCAGGTTGGTAGTTTTGAATTTACGGCAGAAAATAGCTACATAAAAGTAACCATGCCTACTGACGATGTGGAACGTTTTGATAGCATGCGGCCTTTTGGGAAAATTAGCGGCGCTGTAGAAAGTGACACTACTGTTTCGCGTAATATTTCGCTTAAAGAGATGAAATATTATCCCGAACTGCAGGAAAAATTTGCGGATGCGGTGCGTCATAATCCCGAAATGCAACAGCAGGTGAAACAAGAGTTGGCGCGTTTATTGAATGAATCTGCAGATATCGAAAAAATTAACGCGACGAAAGCAACACCTGAGCAACAACAGCG
>CAYPXJ010000064.1:0-6082 GCA_964414595.1 uncultured Rickettsiales bacterium | reverse complement strand
GCACAGATTACTTCCGTGCTTTCGGATTTAGAGGCAGAGAATAAACGCATTGATAATGAGATGCGTTTGCCGCATCTGAGAAAAGTAGAACAGCTGGAAAATAATGGAAATGCAAATCCTGAACAGGAAGCGGTGCTAGATGCTGAAATTACAGAGATTCGTAAATTAGAAGCGGCGATCTCCGAAAAACGCGATCAACTTCAGGCTGAAAAAGAAGCTCTGGTGCACGAAGTCTATGGGGCACTCGAGTTGCATAAGGATATTAATAAGTTTTTGATTAATGATTTAAATGGTGTGGAACCGACTCATACACAATCCATTCAAGAGAATTTGAAGTACATGAATGAGCTGGAAGAAAAAACGACGCCAAAAGAACGCACACAAGCACCGGTAACACTAGCCTCTAATGAACAAGAAAAGCCGGTGGAAGTCGCGCAATCGACTTCGGAAGAGCAAAAGATTGTACCCCATGCCAGCCGTAAGGCAGAGGGGCATGGAACCTCGCCGGAGCAGCTTCAGGACGCTATTAATGAAGCGGTCATGACGTTCCTGCGCGATATGGTGGCGGCGATGACGACCGAGCGCGAAAAACAAACCGCCGTCGCGCAGCAGGAAACCCAAAAAACACAAGATATGCAAAAGGCGCGTGAAGATCATGCAAAAGGTCTTGTCACCCAGGCGCAGGATGGTTTTGCACATGCTTTACAAGGCGTTGGAAATGTGATGGCCAGCATGGGGATTCAGGGCCAAAATCATAACTCTTTGGATCAAAACGATATTAAACTCGCCGTCGCGGGGCATAACAAATCTATGCAACGTAGCAGCGGCCCGGCTGTTTAGGCCGATTCCCGCAATTTAGTTAAAATTGTTCCCTCTTAAACATTTCTTAACCTTTTTTCCTTATACTTCAGGACGTAGAGGATGAAATGACGATTTATAACCGTAACGCCGAATTTACTGCCCGCTTACAGGAAGCACGCGCTTTGCTGGATGCCGCGCTTGCCGCTCAAGGTATCGGTTCGGAGCGCGCGCAGGTGCTCAGCGATTTTGATACGGTGATGCAAAGCTCGACACGCTCGCTGGTGCCACTTTCCATGCTTTCTGCGGTGATTGAGGCGGCAAAAAGACTTTACGCTATTCTTGGCCAAATGCAGGAATTTGCAGCATTTCCTGAGGTTTTTGCACTGTTGGTTTTCAAAGCGCAGGATATGGAATTTAATTTACGCCAGCCAAACGGAAACTCCAATTATGTGCCGCGTATTTTCAATGGGCCCATTGCCTTTACCGCGAATGGAATGGTGGATGGCGCGCTGTCTTTGCCCGCTAATCAGGTGAATTTGGCAACACCGGGCGTTAGTGATCCTACCCATCATTTTCTCGATAGTATCGTGACGGTTCTCCGCTCGCCCAAAGCGACACAAAATGTGGTGCCTGCGGCAAATTATAAAGAAGATCCGTATGCCAAGATCGAAGCCGTACTGGAAGGTACGCCGCTGAAGGAGGCGCTGACTCCGGATATGCTCAAAGGTGTGGCGGATAAATTGCTCAAGAGCCTGATTGAGGAAGGTTTTGTTCCAAGAAAACAGGATGTTACAAAAAATTTGCCCACGGCTGAGGGCTAAAGCAGGATTGTCATAAAAATGTCAAGAAACTGTCATATAAACGTCATAAAAGGGGCATAGGGTAGAATCAGAAAGAGTTATAAAGGTATTACTTATGGCTGAAACACCGAATCAAAGCGAACTTACGCAAGAGCAAATTGCATTACAGCGTACGCTCTCCATTCTCTCAAGCGATGAAAGATTGAGCGAGAATCTGCGCAAGGAATTAGTAGCACTTGTGCCTCAAGTGGCGACAGATACGCCAGAAATTTTTGCGCCAAAGTTGCAGACAGTTATAAAAAAATATCCTGAAGATGCAGAAAAACTAAAGCCCCTCGTCGAAGAGGCTGCAAAGCAACTTGCTGAACAACAGAATCAGGGCTTATCAGCACCGGCGGCGTCTACACAGCCTGCACCCGCGCCGGTAACCGAAGATCAAAAACAACTCAATGAAGCAGTGAGCGGTTTGAAAGATGGTTTGCTGAGTGCGGAAGAAAAAGCGCTTGTCAATAAGCCGGTCAAAACGCTGAACGCAAATGAAATCGACACGCTACTTCAAAATCTGGAATCGATAGAGTTAGTTGGCTCGCCCGCAGAAACTACGCTGATGACGCGCAAAAACAAATTGTTCACGCGTGCGGATGAAATCGGAACCACAGCTGGCAATAACTACATGGACGAAGCGCTCGAGAAAGCTACAACCGAAGTGCTGGAGCCGGCAAAAAATGCGGTTAAAGATGTGGTGCAAAATCCCGAAGCTTTTGAGGAGGCACTGCGTGCGATTGAGGAGCATCAACCTTCTGAAGAGTTTGTTGAGAACGCAAAAAATAAAGCGCAAGAACTGCATACGCAGCTTGATACATTGAATGATACGGTGCGCGAGCAGGAAGAGGCGCTCAAAAAACAATATGAAGGTCTGCGCAGAACGTTGCAGGAAAATCGTGAAGCACAATTCCGTTTAGAGCAAGATAAGCAGCAGGAAAAAGAGCGTCTGAAAACTGTACCCGGCGCGGATCTTAAAGCAGCGGATGCAAAATTTGATGCGGAGATTGTGAAGCTTCAAACCGAAGCTGCTAAACAAACGCAGGGTTATATTGATACCAAGCAAACATTGGCAGAAAATTATGCGAAGCAAGCCGAATTGAAACGCGATGTTTCAAAATTCGAGGCGGCAGGCAATTATCTTACAGAAGAGAAAAAGGCAGAGCTTGCAAGCGAAAAACAAAAAGCGATTGAAGAGCTGAAACAAGAACGTACCAAGATCGAAGATAAATATCTTGAGGAAAAACACTGGAAGCCGATTAAAGGTGGCCGTGGCGAACATTCGGTGCAAAAAGAAGAATTGCAACGCAAACTAGAATTACAGGAAATAGAGCTTGAAGAAAAACTGCAAGCCGCGAAAGAGCGCGTTAGCGATCTCAATGTGCAGAAATCTGACATAAAACGCGGTCGTCGCTTCCAGCGTCAACTGACAAAATTGGATGCACAGCGCGAACGTGGTGAACACGAAACCAACGATCGTCAGCAGGAATTTCAACAGGAATATAATTTATCTCGCCGCACGGGCCAATTTGTTGATTTGCCGCGTAAGCGTTATTATCCATCCGACGAGGCCATGCGCGCACGTTATGAATCCGAGAGCACCTATCGTGAAGGCATGCGTTCGGCGATGCGTGAACTTGGTGATGCTAAAAAAGAGGTGAATGAACTCACTCGTCGTCTCAACGAAACCAAGCGCAATCTCGTTGCCGTTGAAGAATTCACAGGTGATACGCTGATTATTAAAGATGGCTATATCTCGAATCAGGTGAATGAAAATGGCGAAACGATTTTACAAGGTGTAGTGCCGATTGAAACCGGCATGGTGGGTAAAGCAAGCCTGGAGCGCACCTACGCAAAAAATATGATTCAGCGTTTTGAAGATCGCCCGGAAGATTTGCCAGGTACGCTCACAATGGAACAGCTTCAAGAAATCGCCACTATGAGCGATGAAGATTTTGCGCGTAAATCGCAGCGCAAAGAATCTGCACTGGCCTCGCTTCAGCAATCAACACGGGAAGCAACGGAAATTTTGCGCGAAACTCCTGCGGCGGGTGATGATAAATATATCTATGCAGAAAAATCCAATTCGGGATTACAGCCGGTTTCTCCTGCTTCGCCTCTGTCATTGAGTCTTGCTTATGCGAATATTCAGGAAACCTGGGACAATGATCCTTTTATCAAGCAAAGTAACAAATTGCTGGAAGAAATTGGCAAAATGAAAGATGAAGCCGCGGCGGCGCAGCAAGAAAAAGAAGCCGCTCTTCGTGCTGGAGCGCAATCTGCACCCAAAGATCATACGCCGGATAACGAGCCGATGAAAAAGCCTCAAAGCGTACCGGATGCCAATGTTTTGACGGAAGCCTTTAATGTGGGTGCCTCACTGCGTGAAGGTGGTGTGGAAGAAGGAAATCTTACGCGCAACCATAATGCAGATCTGGCTTCTAAAGATCCGGCTAAAGGTAAAAATGGTCGCAGCCGTGATTTTAGTAATGCTGTCTAAATAATATGGCGCAAGCAAGGCATCGCGAACGCTTTGATCGCTACCAGGAAGAGCAACAAGCGCTCACACCCAACACCGCAAATCAGCAGGAAATTTTCTTACGCACGAAACTTGTGCAGATGATGCGCGAGCTTTCACGTCTGACAGGATTTTTTGATACGACGTATCTTGAAAATGCGACCCAACATATTTCCAGCCCGGAAATTTTTGCACGTGTGCAAAATACGATTCGTCATGCGGCCACGCTGATTGCCTTTTTGCTGCACACAAGCTACGCAATTTTTATTAGCCGGCGCATCGTGAATCACACGCGCGGACGCGTTGCGGCGCTTGCGGCGCTACCTGCCTTCATGCCGCTGCATGTGAAAGAGATGGGAGACAGTTTGCGTTTGCTCACCGATAATCCGCAGGCGATTATGGCGGACATCGCACGCGATCTGAAAGCGATTTCGCCGCGCCTGGAGCAAACGCATTTGATGCCGATGATTGAATATGAAATGAAGCGGCTGGAGACATTGGTGGATCTTTATCCTGATTTTCGGGAAAAAAATCCCATGCAGGAAATCATGCTGAAAGATTCGCTCGAGAATTTGCAACGCGTTTATAAAATGGCAGCCGCAGACAAAGTGATTACACCGCAGGAACTGGAAATGATTCAACGCGCGACAGAGCTTTTGGATAAATCGATGTTGCAGGGTAAGGCGCTTTATCAGGGATCGCCTGATATACAAAAAGCGAATGATATGGCCGCCCCGCAAAAATCACAAGAGCAAGCCTATACACGCGGATTTTAACGCGAGGAAATAAAAAAGGGCGGTCTTGCGACCGCCCTTTTTCGTTGAGATTTGGGGGGTGGATTAGAAATCCATGCCACCCATGCCGCCCATACCACCCGCAGCAGCTGCAGGAGCATGTTTGTGTTCTTCCGGCTCATCGGCCACCAAAGCTTCGGTGGTGATGAGAAGACCAGCAACCGAAGCTGCATCTTGCAGCGCCGTGCGTACGACTTTCGTCGGGTCGATAATACCGGCCTTCACGAGGTCAGTATATTCACCTTTCTGAGCATCGTAACCGAAGTTGCTATCTTTTTGATCGAGCAATTTGCCAGCAACGACTGCGCCATCAACACCGGCGTTTTCTGCAATGGTGCGAACGGGAGATTGCAGTGCGCGCTTCACGATATGAATGCCAGCTGTTTGGTCATCGTTAATGCCGGTGAGTTTCTCGAGCACTTTTGACGCATAGAGCAGCGCCACACCGCCACCCGCTACAACGCCTTCTTCCAGCGCTGCGCGTGTTGCGGAAAGCGCGTCATCCACGCGATCCTTACGCTCTTTCACTTCGATTTCCGTTGCGCCACCAACTTTAAGCACCGCCACACCGCCGGCGAGTTTCGCCAAACGTTCTTGCAGCTTCTCTTTGTCGTAATCCGAAGTGGTTTCTTCCACTTGCTTACGAATTTGCGCGCAACGCGCTTCGATATCTTTCTTGCTGCCTTTGCCATCCACGATCGTGGTGAATTCTTTGCTGATCGTTACTTTTTTGGCTTGGCCGAGTTGTGCCAGCGTTACGTTCTCGAGTTTGATACCGAGATCTTCGCTGATAACCTGACCGGCAGTGAGAATGGAAATATCTTCCAGCATTGCTTTGCGACGATCGCCGAAGCCCGGTGCTTTCACCGCTGCAACTTTGAGGCCACCACGCAGTTTATTCACTACGAGGGTTGCCAGCGCTTCGCCTTCCACATCTTCCGCGATGATGAGCAGCGGACGACCGGTTTGTACCAGCGCTTCCAGAATCGGAAGAATTTGCTGCAAGTTGGAAAGTTTGCTTTCAAAAATCAGGATGAACGGGTTATCCAGTTCTGCCACCATTTTCTCAGCATTGGTAATGAAATAAGGAGAGAGATAGCCGCGGTCAAATTGCATACCTTCTACGG
>CAYPXJ010000063.1:0-7461 GCA_964414595.1 uncultured Rickettsiales bacterium | reverse complement strand
CGCATACCTCTTACCCTTAGTTTTTATATCGCCAAGGAATTTTTGCGGCAGTTTTTCCTGATCTTCATCATTGTTTCTGGCTTTATTGTGCTCATTGATCTCATCGAGCTCTTGCGCCAGAGCAGCGATAAAGACGTAGGTTTCTTTACGTTGCTGGAAATGGTTTTTTTGAAATACCCACAAATTGCGCTGAAAATAACTCCTTTCACCGCGCTTATTGGCACCGTGATGGCTTACACGAAACTGACCCGCACGCATGAGCTTATTGTTACACGCGCGTCCGGCGTTTCTGCCGCACAGTTTTTAATGCCTTCACTTATGAGCGCATTACTGATGGGATTTTTAATGGTCACGGTAATTAACCCGCTCGCTTGTGTGCTACTTATGCGATTTGAGCATATGGAAGCGAAATATTTTCATGGGCGTGCGAGCTTGCTTACTGTTTCTTCAAGTGGGTTATGGCTTCGGCAGGCACGCTATGAAAATGGCGTAAAAACGGACGGCGATATCCTGATTCACGCAGACCGCACCGCCTCTAACGAACTTATTCTTTATGAAGTGACTATGCTGGAATTTGATGAGAATCAGCATTTTGTTCGCCGTATCGACGCGCAGGACGCCAAACTGGATGGAGGAGACTGGCTGCTTTCCGGCGCGATGGTCAGCGCCATGGACGCACTGCCGCAACATCAGGATAATTACCGTATAAAAACCGATCTCTCGCTTGCCAACCTACAGGATAGTTTCGCTTCACCGGAAACAATTTCCTTCTGGGAGTTGCCAAGCTTTATTCGTGTGCTGGAACAAGCCGGATTTTCAGCCTTGCGTCATAAACTGCATTGGCATCAAACGCTCGCGCTACCAGTGTATCTGGCTGGAATGGTGCTTATCGGCGCGCTGTTTTCTATGCAGCTTCCGCGCCAAGGACGAGTGGGTCTTATGATAATGCTTGCGCTCATTTCGGGCTTTATCATTTACGTGCTTAATGATGTGATTGGGGCGTTTGGTCTTTCGGGAAAAATTCCCATTGGGATGGCCGCATGGATACCCATGATTATTCTTGTTCTCACCGGCACAGCCGCCTTACTTCATTTTGAAGATAACTAACTGGCATCCCTGCCCTAATCTTGCTAAAAGAGATGGGGGGAATTTCTTGTGCATCACCGCCGCGCCACTATCTTTGCCGTTTCAGCGTTTTTAGCGCTGTGCGCTGCGCGTGCGCAAGCAGCACCCGGCAATCTGACGCTTGATGCAAATAGCCCGGTTCAGCTGCGTGCAGACAGCCTTCAGTATTTTCCAGAAGAGCGTAAAGTTGCCGCGCAGGGCAATGTAGAAATCATTCACGGTGAACGCATTCTTCTGGCCGAACAAATTATTTATGATCAAAACACCAATACAGTTATAGCGCCGGGCAAAGTAACGCTGATGGAACCAAGTGGCGATGTGTTTTTTGCACAGGACGTGCGGCTGAAAGACGATTTGCAAGCCGGCGTGATTCAAAATTTTCGCGTGAGGCTTAGCAATAATTCATTGGTAGCTGCACGGCAGGCTGTTCGCCCCAATCCCACTACTACCGATTTGAGTTATGCGGTTTACTCTCCTTGCAAACTCTGTGCCGAAGATCCAACTAAAGCGCCGCTGTGGCAAATTAAAGCACGCAAAGTTCGTATTGATGAAGCCAAAGAAAAAATGAGTTACAAAGATGCGCGGATGGAGGTGTATGGCGTGCCGGTAATGTATACGCCTTATTTCTCACATCCCACGCCTGACGCGAGGCGCAAGAGCGGTTTCCTGGCGCCCTCCTATAGCAGTATTAGCACTCTCGGCTTTATGGTGGAGGCGCCCTATTATTGGAACATAGCACCTGAGATGGATGCGACGATTACTCCTATTTATACCTCTAAGGAAGGGCCTGTACTTTCTGGGGCTTTCCGCCATCTCACGCAAAATGGCGCCTACCAACTTAGAGGTAGTATGACCAACCCGGATAAACGTGATGATTTGGGTAATCCTACCGACGGTCAAGAACTTCGAGGCCATATCGAAGGGGCAGGAAATTTTAATTTGGAAAATGATTGGAGTTGGGGTTTTTACGGTAAGCGCGCCAGCGACGATACTTACCTTCGCCGCTATCGTTTTGGCGATGAAGATTTGCTTACTTCGAGTCTCTATGCCGAGCAAATTCGTAACCGTAATTATCTTGGTGTACGTGGTATTACTTTCCAGGGTCTTAATCAGCAAGATGACCCTAGCCGCACACCGCTGGTGTTACCGCTGGCCGATGCGCATTATGAAATGCCTTATGGTCCAAAAGGTGCGCGCTTCACGCTCGATAGTAATATGATGAGTGTCTATCGAAGTGTGGGCCCTAAAAGCCGCCGAATTTCCTTAGATGGCGGCTATACAATTCCCCATATTTTTGATAACGGCCAAGTGCTGGAACTTAGTGCCGCGCTGCGTGGCGACGCCTATCATGTGGGTGATGTAGAAAGCCTGGAGGATCCCACATTTGAAAACGGTGAAACGGGCCGCGCTATTCCTTCGCTTTCGCTCGAATGGTCTTACCCGCTTGTGCGTCAAGCCACCTCTTCCACGATTGTGATAGAGCCGGTGGCAGCCTTTGTGCTTTCACCCTATGGCGGCAACCCCGATAAAATCCCCAATGAAGATAGCCAGTATATAGAAATTTCTGATACCAACCTGATGGAAGAACATAAATTCACTGGCCTTGACCGTGTGGAAAGCGGGCCGCGTTTTAATTATGGCGTACGTGGTTCGGCAGATGTCGGGAAAACGGCCTTATCTTTCCTCGTTGGCCAAAGCTACCGCGTGAAAGAGGACCATCAGTTTGCACTTGATAGCGGCTTGGATGATAACGCCTCCAACATTGTCGGCCGTACCCAAGTCAGTTACGATGACTGGTTTGATATTCTTTACCGTTTCCGCCTGGATGAAGCAGATTTGGATATTGGCCGAAGCGAGGTGCTTTCCCGCTTTACTCTTGACCGTCTGTCTTTCGGTCTTAATTACGCCTATTTTGATGCCAAGGAGGAAACAAGCTCTAATCCTTCCGGTCAGGATTTTAACGAAATTAGCAGCGATGGCACTTTTAGGCTTACCAATACCTGGAGTTTGCAAGGCTATACCCGTCGGGATCTCGGTGATGATGGGGGCTTGATTTCCGCCGCGGGCGGCCTATTGTACGAGGACGAATGTTTCCGGCTTTCAACTCTTTTCGGGCGAGATTACACGCGTGACCGCGATATCGAACCTTCAACCTTTTTCACCGTGCGCGTATATCTCGCCAGCATAAATACGAAATGACCCTTTTCCGCATATTTTTAGTTTTTCTGATGTGTGCGTTTGCAAGTAACGCTCACGCGTATCAGTTTGAGATCGTGGCGCTGGTGAATCAGGATGCCATTACAAATTATACCCTCGAACAGCGGCTTGATGTTGTACTGCGCTCGTCTGGCCTGCCGGATAAACCTGAAGTTCGCGCCAAGCTCCGCCCACAAATTTTGCAAAGCCTGATTGATGAAACGCTACAGGCGCAATATGCGAAGCAAAATAAAATTGAAGTCACGGAAGCTGACTTCACCCGCATGATTGCAGACCTGGAAAAGCAAAACAACATCCCGCCTGGTAGTTTTCAGCAAACGCTCAAGTCTAAAAACGTACCTATTGAATCAGCGATGGACCAGCTGCGCGCGCGCGTTTTAATGCAGAAAATTATTCGCCGCGCGGTTCTGCCTTATGTCGCCGTCAGCCAGTTTGAAATTTCACAGGCGATGACGCGCGTCGAAACACGCCGCGATAAAATTGAGTATAACTTATCTGAAATCGTTCTGCCCTTTGCGGGCGAAACGAATCGCCAGGAAGTAAAATCATTGGCAGAAAAATTGGTGAGTGAAATTCAAGGTGGCGCAGATTTCGGTAAAATTGCACAACAATTTTCTATCAGCAGCACCGCTCCTTTGGGTGGTGATGTTGGTTGGGTTTCGGTGGATCGCATGGAATCGCATGTGCTCAAGCAAATTTCCACGCTAGCACCGGGCGAGATTTCTCAGCCTATCGAGACCGATGCTGGATTTATTATTTATCGTATGAATCGCCGTTTTGAACCGGAAGATACGGTCTTGAATGTTTCTCAACTCAATGTGAGTTTTGTAAAAAAGAGCGCAGCAACAGCAGCGCTTGTAGCTGGGCTTGAGAGCGCTATGCATGCCGCAGATACCTGCGATAGCTTTGCAAAACTAGGATCAGAATTAAAAAAGAACGCGCCCGCTAACACCGTTACCCAATCTGGCGTTACCTCCCTCGGCCAAGTAAAGCTCACGGAACTAAGCGCGCAGCTTCAACAAAAATTAAGCGGCTTGGATGCGGGTGATAAAACATCCTTCTTCCCGCTTGGTAATCAGCTTGCCATGTTCATGATTTGTGAGAAAAAAGGTGGCAGCGAGCCAGCACCGCTGGATACTAAAAAAGTGGAAGAAGTTTTGAAGCGCGAAAAACTCGAAGTGGAAACGCGGCGCTTTGTTAGCGACCTGCGTAAAAACGCGTATATTGAAACACGGCGTTAGACTTGGTTGCACCTAAAAAATCTCTTGGTCAGCATTTTTTGCACGATGCCAACATCGTATCACGTATTGTTCGCGCCGCCGGTGATTTAAAGAATACGCCGCTACTCGAAATCGGCCCTGGCCTGGGCGTACTCACGCGCGCCATGCTTGAGGCCGGCGCCACCTCGCTCTACGTTATTGAAAAAGATACACGATGCCTGGATGCGCTGGAAACGTTACGTCGTCACTATCCTGAGGCGTTGCATATAATCTCTGGTGATGCGCTGAAAATTTCGCTCGATGAACAACTACCCGCAGGAAAAATTAAAATCGTGGCCAACCTACCCTATAATGTAGGAACGGAACTTTTGATAAACTGGCTACATGATGCAGCGCGCTTTGAAAGCATGATACTCATGTTTCAAAAAGAAGTGGGCGAACGCATTGTGGCAAAGCCTGATAGCGATGCGTATGGTCGCCTTTCCATTTTGGCTCAATGGCTTTGCCAAACGGAATTTTTATTTACCGTGCCACGAGGGGCTTTTAATCCACCACCAAAAGTAGAATCTGCCGTGGTGAAGCTTACGCCGCGCGCAGTGCCTGCTTACCCTGCAGACTTGGCAACGCTTGAAAAAACAACGCAGGCGCTTTTTCATCAGCGCCGCAAAATGATTCGCGCAAGTTTGCGCGCTTTTACCCCGGATTACGAAGCTGTGCTGTCGGAAACAGGGCTTGATCCTACCGCACGGCCTGAAAATCTGACGTTGGAAAATTTTTGCTCCCTGGCGCGCGCACTGGCATCACGCCTGTAGTTTTTTGGGTAGGGGCTTAATTTCCGACTTATGTGGCGCGTGAGCCACTTTCGTGAGAAAGCGATCTTGAATATCAATAGTGCTTCTTTGACCTATATGGCCTGCGTTTTTCTTAAACCATTCCGCTGCTGCAGCGCGCCCCAAATCCCGTAGATATTCAAAAAAATCCAAACTGACATTCATCTTGCTTGAGGCATCGAGTTTATCCATTTCCGCGGGACGCTCCACCATATGCATCAGTACATCCTTATAGCGATCTTCATCCAGCTTATGCTGACTTAGTAATTTTTTGACAAAATAAATCGCGCGCATTTCAGCAATCAGGCTCGAGTTAAACGTAATTTCATTTAGGCGATTGGTAATTTCGGCATAATCTCTTGGCGTTTCTTCGCGTACCAGCGGATTAAGCTGCACCAGTAAAATATCTGGGCTTTTGCAGTGATAAATCAACGGCCAAATCGCCGGATTGCCCATATAGCCGCCATCCCAATACGCTACACCGTCAATTTCTACCGCAGGAAATAGCTGCGGTAAGCATGAGGACGCAAGAAGCGCAGGCACGGTAATTTCATCGCACCCGAATATACGCGGCTGGCCATCGCGCACACGCGTTGCGGTAATGAAAATCTTTGTAAGCGTGCACGTACGAAGGGCATCAACATCTAATACTTTATTCAGAATTTTTTCGAGCGGATTATGACGCAGCGTCGTAGGATAATAAGGCGCCACAAAATCTTTCATCGCCTCAAAAGCTTGATAAATAGGCGAGCTATCCAGATTCCAAGATTTTGCCCAAATTTGATCCCACGCAAAGAGTAAACCATTGGCATAACGTGCGGCTTCTGCAACTTCGCGCCAGAATTCTGCTAATTTTTTCTTAGCGCCCTCACGGCCACCCATAACCAGCCCGTTTGCATAAATCGCGGCATTCATGGCGCCAGCACTGGTGCCACTAATGCCTTCAATATGAACATGCTCCTGGTCTAGTAAATAATCGAGTACACCCCAGGTATATGCACCGTGCGAGCCGCCGCCCTGCAAAGCCAAATTTAATACAATTTTTTCTGCCATTATCCGCGCAGCAATTTGCCGACAAACTGCTTCAAGCCTTTTTCACGGCGAATGCGCTTTTGCCGCTCGGCGCGTAGAATCGCATAGACTTTCTGCAGACTTTCCTCGAGATCCTGATTCACCACGACGTAATCATAATCCTGCCAATGCGAAATCTCTTCCAGCGCGCGTGACATACGGTAGCGCACGGTTTCTTCTTCATCTTGCGCACGTTTGCGTAAGCGCAATTCCAATTCTTCCATCGAAGGGGGAAGGATAAAAACGCTTACCACATCCGTGGGCATTAAATTAGAAATCTGCTGCGTGCCCTGCCAATCGATATCGAAAAGCACGTCAATCCCCTGCTCCAGCGCCTCGAGCACATTTTCTTTCGGCGTGCCGTAAAAATGGCCGAACACTTCGGCGGATTCTAAAAACTCGCCGTTCTTTTCCATTTTTTGAAATTCTTTTTTGCTGACGAAATGATAATCCTCGCCGTCCTTTTCACCCGGGCGCTTCGGGCGCGTGGTGCAGGAAATGGACATCGTCAGATATTTATCGCGCTGCATCAAAAGACGGGAAAGCGTTGTTTTCCCTGCACCCGATGGCGAAGAAAGCACGAACATAAATCCGCGGCGCTTTATTTTTACGAGAGGGCTTTGAGGCAGCTCGGTCATGCCGCGTTTTTGCCCTAAAAATTGTTGCCCGGCAAGCCTTGATTCGAATACTGCATACCGCCGCGTGAAAAAGAGAACGGCACATCGGGCCTTCCTTCAACAACACGCGTGCCCGCAATAAGGTCGTGAAGCCCTGTTTTTTCGGGCATCCATGCTACCAGCAGGTAAGGATAAAAAGGAAAGCCAACCGCAGCGATTATCACGAGAAAGCCTACCAGTGCGCTTCCCACCGTGCTGAAAACTGTCATAAGCAATAGTAATACAATGTACCCTGCTAAAAAATTTACGAGATGTGAGAAATACCGAAACAGCGCGCCGAGATAACTTAGGCGCGTACCACGATCAGTGATTACCATAATC
>CAYPXJ010000062.1:6554-7606 GCA_964414595.1 uncultured Rickettsiales bacterium | reverse complement strand
TGTTTATACCCCGGGAAAGCCCAGCATTATGCAAAAAAGACAATAAATTGTCAAATTTCAATGCGTTAGGATTTTATGCGATAACCTGTACGCAACATTTGGTAGCAGATAAGCCACAATAACACGGCCAGGCTAGAAAGATATATCATACCTACATGGATATCGCTATCTGCATGGCCGGTGAGGGCGTAACGAAACCCGTCCAGCATATAGAAAAACGGGTTATAATGCGTCACGTGATACCAAAAGCTTGGCAGATTTTCGATGGAATAGAATGTGCCGGAAAGAAACGCGAGCGGGGTAATGATATAGCTGGTGATCGCCGCCATCTGATCAAACGTATCGGCAAAAATCCCTGCAACCATGCCAAATAAGGCCATCACTAGGCAGGAGACTATGGCATAAAAAAGCAAATGCCCGAAATGGTGCAAATGCAGAGGCACGAAAAAAGAAATGCAAACAGCGCACAATGCGCCAATCATGAGCCCCCGCGTTAACCCGGCCATCACCATCGCAAAAAGAATCTGCCCGCTATTTAATGGGGGCATAAGGTAATCAATAATCGTTCCCAGTACTTTACCAAAAGTATAAGAGGAGGACGTGTTCGCAAAAGCTTGCTGGATCATTGTCATCATGATCAAGCCAGCGGCCATAAACTCCTGAAAGGGAACGTCGCCGATGTGATGTGAGCGGCCATTTAGTGCGAGTGAGAATATGGCCAGAAATAAAAGTGAGGTGACGGTAGGGGCAATCAATGTTTGGTTGTAAACTTTGATAAACCGCGCGACTTCCCGCTCGTAAAGCGTCCAAAGTCCGTACCAATTTGTATGGGGATGCGAAATCGGGTGTTTCATAATGCGCCTATATCGGGAAAGGAGCGTAAAATCAATCTCAACCATGTTGAAAATACATAAAAGAATTTTGCCTGAGATGGTGGAAAATGCTAGAATTTCCGGACGAGGTAAAAAACTTGGCCAAAGCAGAAATAAAACCGCAATCCGCACCCTATGACCTGGAGGATAATTTTTACGATTATCTGGAAGGTGTTATTG
>CAYPXJ010000062.1:5479-6544 GCA_964414595.1 uncultured Rickettsiales bacterium | reverse complement strand
AAAATGCCAAGCAAAACGGCACTTCGGGCGCGTATCTGACATTTGCGATTGATAATCTCTGTTCCATTATCAGCTGGTATAATGTCGAGTTTGCCGATGCGCTGATGCAAAAATTGCTAACGGCGATTGAAGAGGAGCTGGGTCAAAACCATGTAACCTATCAGCTTAATCTTGACCATTTTGCCATTGTTTTGCCTGAATCAACAGAAGAAGAAACGCTAGCCATACTGCACAAAATTAACGATGTGATTTCGGAATTTGAAACGCCGGAGTTCAAGAAGCCCATGCATGTGCTTGCTTCATTTGGAGTGGTAGATTTTCCAGCTACGGCTACCAATGCACGCGATGCTTTTTATAAATCCTATATTGCGCTCAACGACGCTAAAAACCCCTCTAAACTTTTCTATGCAAATTATAAAAATATTACGCAGGAAGAGAGTGAGGAGGAGAGCCCTGCGCGCATGGCGCATTATATTCAGGATGTTATTGAAAATAACAAATTTCGTACAGCCTATCAGCCTGTGGTGAGTTCAAAGACAGGACATGTAGAGTTTTACGAAAGCTTGCTGCGTGTAGAAGCTTCTCCAGGAAAATACACCACTGCCTCGGCATTAATTCCGTTGGCAGAGAAAATGAACTTTATCAAAATGATCGACCGTATCATGCTGGAAAATGCGGTGTTGGAATTGCGGCAATTTCCAAATCTGAAGCTTTCCTTCAACATTTCGAATCTGACTACGGATGATGCGGATTGGCTAAAAATGTGCACGAAACTGCTTAATCATTATGAGCTGGCTTCGCGCATTATTGTAGAAATTACTGAGACGGCGGCGCAGCGTGATTTACGCCAAACGGCCTATTTCGTGGCTTCGTTGCAAGGCCTGGGTTGTCAGGTGGCGCTGGATGATTTTGGCGCTGGTTATACGTCTTTCCGACAGCTGAAACTTCTTTCGGTTGATATGATTAAGATCGATGGCGCGTTTATTCGGGATTTGGTGAATAATTCAGATAACCGTCTTTTTGTGAAAACGCTGCTCGATTTCACCAGTAGCTATGGCCTTAAGA
>CAYPXJ010000062.1:0-5469 GCA_964414595.1 uncultured Rickettsiales bacterium | reverse complement strand
CCTTAAGACTATCGCAGAATTCGTAGAGACCGGTGATGTTGCAAAAATTCTTATCGATATGAATATCGACTTTCTGCAAGGATATTATTTTGGTGAGCCGAAGGTTGAGCGCGCCTGGGCGCCCGCGGCCGCTTAAGGGCAGGGGTTTTGGATATCCGTTTGCACGTCGTTGATTTCTTTTATCACTTCTTCCGATAATTTGACGTAGATACTTTCGATGTTGGTTTGCAACTGTTCAATCGTTGTTGCGCCAATAATATTGCTCGTCACAAAAGGCTGCTGGTTCACAAAAGCCAGCGCCATTTGTGCAGGAACAAGATTATGTCTCCGGGCAATGTTTACATAACGTTCCGTAGCTTCTTTTGCTTTAGCACCCTGATAACGCTGAAAACGACTAAATAACGAAAGCCGTGCGTTCGCCGGCTTTTGTTCTTCCATATATTTTCCCGTGAGAACACCAAAACCAAGCGGCGAATAGGCAAGTAGCCCACATGATTCCCGAATGGAGCATTCTGAGAGGCCGATTTCAAAGGTGCGATTAAGTAGACTATACGGATTTTGAATACTCACGATTCGCGGCAAATCCTGCGTGCGATGTAAGTGCAGGGCATGCATTAGTCCCCATGGCGTTTCATTGGAAAGACCGACATGGCGAATTTTGCCCTGCTTTACAAAATCCTGCAGAACTTCCAGTGTTTCTTCTAAAGGTATGCTGTTATCCTGCTTAGGTGCTTCATAAGCCAATTTGCCGAAGTTGTTTGTATCCCTATCCGGCCAATGGAGTTGGTAAAGATCAATATAGTCTGTTTGTAATCGTTTTAGGCTTGCTTCAAGTGCCTGTGTGATATGTTCGCGATTCAGGCGTGTCATACTACCGCGAATGTAATTAAATCCTTCAGATTTTCCGGTTACTTTTGTTGCTAGAATAATTTTGTTGCGTGATTTGCGCTTGGCAAACCATGTTCCGATATAGCTTTCTGTGCGTCCCTGTGTTTCAGCTCGGGGAGGAACCGGGTACATTTCGGCTGTATCAAAAAAATTCACACCGCGTTCCAGCGAGAAGTCCATTTGGGTGTGCGCCTGTTCTTCTGTATTCTGCTCACCCCAGGTCATCGTGCCAAGGCAGATAAGGCTGACGCGTAAGTCGGTATTTCCAAGTTTGCGATAGTCCATTAGGCGGCCAAAATGTAAGGATGGTTGCGTGTGGGATGCAATTGGACAATAGCATCAATGGCAAAACTGGCCAGAATGTTTTCATGTGTAAGCACAGTTTTAGGGTTGCCATAAGCAAAGGATTTACCATCTTTGAGCAGCAAAATTTTATCTGCGTAACGTGCGGCGAGGTTTAGATCATGCAGAATGGAAATAATACCGACATTCATTTTTTTAAGTGCGGTAAGGTAGTTGAGCAACATGAGTTGATGATGAATATCGAGGCTTGCCACCGGCTCATCTAAAAACAGATAACGTGGTTTTGATTTTGTTTCGTTGCTCCAGATTTGGGTGAGCACGCGTGCCGCGTGCATGCGTTGTTGCTCGCCACCGGAGAGTGTTTGGCTGTTTTGGTCACGTAGATGATAGATATCACAAGCTTTCATCATCTGATCCATAATGGTGTAATCGTCTTTACTCGGTTGCTTGCCATGGGGGAAACGTCCCATCGCTACAATTTGCGCAACAGTGAAGGGAAAGTGCATTTCCGTATGTTGTGACATCACGGCGCGGGTTTTCGCCAGTTCATCTAAAGAAAGCGATGAAAGAGTATTTTTTCCATAATGAATTGCCCCCTCTTTCGGAGAAAACTCGCCAGCCAAAATACGCAGCAAACTTGTTTTGCCCGCACCATTTGGCCCTATGATAGCCACATGCTTACCGGGCTCCGCTTTTAGCGATACATCATGCAAAATCTTTTTCTGCTTCACTGACCAGGAAATATTTTTTGCTGTAATGGTCATGTTTTTTGCCGTTGTAAAAGTAAAAGGAAAAAGGGTGCGCCAATCAAGCTGGTGAGGATACCAATAGGTAGCTCAGACGGGGCAACAATCGTGCGCGAAATGCTATCGGCAAAAAGTACCAATATGCCGCCTGTTATGCAGGACGCCGGTAGCATATAACGGTAGTCTGCACCGGTGAAATGCCGGGCGAGATGAGGTGCCATGAGGCCCACAAACCCGATCATGCCTGATGCCGCAACGGCCGCGCCCACGCCAAGAGCAGACCATAGGATGACATAACGTTTCAGTCTGGCCAAATCGATGCCTAGGTGGAGAGCTTCGCGTTCGCCCAGAGATAGGATGTTAAGTTTGTAGGCGGCGTAAAAAAGTGCCAGGCAAGAAAGTAACACCCAGGGTAATGCTAACCAGAAAATCTGCCAGCTTGCGCCACTCAAACTACCCAAACTCCAGAAAATAAAGGTACGCAGCTGTTGATCGTTACTCAAATAAAGCACGATCCCGACGGCACTTGCCGCAATGGCATTTACAGCGATGCCGCAAAGCAAAAGGGTTGTATTATTTAAGATGCCGGAAAATTGGGCGATTCGGTAACAGCTCCAACTGGTGAAGAGGGCGCCTGCAAAGGCGAATAAGGGTAAACCCAAATAGCGAGCTTCCTGCAAAAGACCAGGCCACCAAGCGGCGGCAAAAACCAGATAGGATACCGCACCAAACGCTGCCCCGCTGGAAACACCAATAAGTGCGGGTTCAACAAGTGGGTTGCGGGTTAAGCCTTGTAATGCCGCTCCTGACCCTGCTAACGCAAAACCAACAAGTATGGCTAATAATACGCGCGGCAGACGTAGATTTTCGAGGATATGAATTTGCGAAATATAGGAAGGGTCGGAAGTCAGCCAGCCTTTAAATGTATCAAAACCAATATTGGCTGCACCAAAATATAAGGAAGCTACCGCGCTAACAACAAGAACCGCTAAAAGTAGAATCAGCGCGATACGTGGCATATTATTTTTGGCTGGCGAGATTTGCAGTTGGATGCAGTTGGTGGAAAAGCGCCTTGAGTGTAACGGAGGTGCGCGGGCTAAAACCGAGGAGCGATTGGCCATCAAAAATAAGGAAGCGTTTTTCCTGAGCTGCAGGTGTGCCAGCTATGCCGGGCATATTTACAATGGGCTCTAAGCCTCCCAGCATCTGCACGGTTTGTGACGTGGTGATAATAGCTTCTGGTTCAATGATGAGATTGGCTTCTGCGTTAAGAGGCTTGTATCCGTCATAAGCGGTAATTGCATTGGTGCCACCAGCAAGAGAAATAATGGTATCGGCTGCAGTATTACGGCCTGCTGCTAACATGCCACCCGGACCAGCGCTCATTAGAAAAAGTACTTTAGGGCGCTTTTGGCCATCCACTATGGATGCCAAATCTTTATACTCTTTAGTTACCTGCGCAATGAGCTCTTTGCCTTGTTGCTGACGACCGGTTAAATCTGCGAGGGTTTCTATTTGCTTGGTAATATCTGCAAGGTTGGGTGAACTTTGAATACGAATAATTTTTACACCCGCTTTGTGCACCTGATCGATGGTTGTAGCTGGGCCTGCTTCTTGTGTAACCACCAGATGAGTAGGGCGAAGCGCCAAAATTCCTTCTGCAGAAAGCTGACGCTGGTATCCAAGCTTTGGTAATTGGTTGACTGCTTCAGGATAGGTGCTTGTGGTATCAACACCCACAATTTTATCGCCGGCATCGAGGGTAAAAATTGTTTCTGTGAGGCCGCCACCTACCGAAACAATACGGATATCTTGAGCTTGCGTTTCGAAAGTAAAAAACAAACAGAATAAAAGAATAAGAATACGCATTAACGACCTTCGCTTTCCATGAGTATACTGGCGGTTGGGATGTTATTTTCACTCAAAAAAACCATAGCTTGGTATAGTTTTTCAATCGGGGCTTTACTATCGCCTGCGATAATAACCTGCAAACCAGGCTGGGCTTGGATACGAGAAAGAATGGCGGCTTTGGCGCCGCCGAAATCCTGATAGGGCGTGCCATCAATTAGCCATTCATTGGCGTTGTTGGGAATGGAAAGCGTAATCTGTTTTTCTTTTTGTTCCATGGCTTTGGTGCCGGTTTGCGGCAGATTCACTTCCATGCCAAAGGGCAAAGATTGCGCCGTTAGCATAAAGAAAAACGTGAGGATAAACATCATATCCACCATTGCCGTGGTATCGACAAAAAAATCCGTCAGGCTACTTTTACGCGCAGTGGAAGAGTGGATCATGTTACGCTACTTTTTTAAGCGAAGGCTTTGGATCTTCTTTATCGTTAGCGCCCAAAGATGCGCCTTCAAACGAAAGACTCAGATTATTTAGCGCATGGGTAAGAGTATCAACATGCTGTTCGGCCAGCCGCTGATAAACATGTGCCGCCAGTAGGCAAGGTAGAGCAATAATCAAGCCAAACGCAGTGGTGTACATGGCTTCTGAAAGACCGTCGGCCAAGAGTGCGGGGCTTACAGGCCCTTGATGACTGGCGAGACTATGGAAAGAATGAATCATTCCCAGAACTGTTCCAAGTAAGCCCATCAATGGGCTCATGGCAGAAATAACACGCAAGGTATGTGTGCCCAGAAAATATTTTTTCTGCGTTTCCTGAACGGCAAGGGAAAGCACTTCGTCGCGGGATGCTTTCTGTAATTTCTTATTTTCCCACAGTAGCGCACTTAGTCTGGCATAATCTTTATGCTTAATAGCGCTGGCCTGGCGTTCAAACCCCGCTAGAATCTCAGGCCCTGTAAGGCGCCTGTGCTTCATAAAGAAAAGCGCTCTTTCGGCAATGATAACAAGCGCTGCAAAGGAGAGCAGCACCATCGGATAGCCCATCAGGCCCAAGCTTGTGAACCATTGCATGGGAACCTTATGCGTGCGGAAGTTCGGCAACAATCTCGCGCCAGAGCTCAAGCTCGGGAATGCCGGGTTTGCGTTCGCCGAAGAGCAATGCGATGTTCTCGCCGTCTTTATCGTAGAGTTCAAGCGAGGTAACGACACCATCTGTTGTCGGTTTTTTTACAATCCAAGCGCTGGCGATATGATCCTCACGCAGATGCAGATTAAAATTTGGATCAAGCACGTTATACCAAGGGCCTACTTCTTTCAGATTTTTTACCGTACCGCTGTGAATCTGAATGCAACCCGGATTACCAACGAATACCATGATACCGCATTCTTTAGCTGCGGCTTTATTAAGCGCTTCGCGGAAAGCTTCCGCTTTCACTTGGTAAGAGAGGTCTTTACCAACAAGGCGCAAAGCCTGAACACGACCTGCGCGGAATTTTTTTAGAATAATATGGAAATCATGCGTATCCCGCATATCTTCCCATGCCTTGCGAAGGCCGGCCAAATCCAGTTGAGCATCTGGCATATCTGGCTGGCGTGCAGGTGCCGGAGATAAGCCGAGCTCTGTGCTTTGCGTCTCAGACGTATATTTTTTTACAAGCGCATCATAGGCAGCTTCGTCTGATTT
>CAYPXJ010000061.1:3096-7748 GCA_964414595.1 uncultured Rickettsiales bacterium | reverse complement strand
CACAGTGAGACAAAGCCTCACCGGCGATCGCCACAATGTTGGCGGATTGCAAAACCTCAAGCAGACGGGTGTTGAGACCGGTGCTCGGGTCGCTTGGAAGTGGGATTTCAGCCATCAAACCGCCGTAGTGCTCCGTGAATGGGCTTACACCCTTAGTCACGAAGTCCACGTTGCCGAAACTGTCTTTCTCCCACTGGCACAGGGCCTTGAAAAGATCCGCCTGCACCGCATGACCGGCAGAACCGATCAAACAATGCTCCGGCCAGATCATCAACAGGTATTTGCCTGCCGACTCCAAACCCTTGGCGTAGTCGAGCATATACTGCCCGAGCGTTTTCCCACCGAGTCCTGAAAGTTTGGCGTGCGCATGACGCGGCTGCCAAATTTCTGCCTCGATGTCCTTAGAGGAGATAATGGTGAACGGTGCAGGGGAATTCCCCTTGGCGTCCTGCCACATCCCCGGGTGCGCAATGTCGATTGGGTGGTGCGAATCCATCGTGACGTGAATGTCACGAAGACGCGCTCCAATCCGATCCACCATCGCTGCTACCCGCTTCATGTCCTGATCTGCGCCCGGCACTGGAAGTGCCGATCCGGGGAGATCCATGAAGTCAACTTGCGGGTCGATCACTAAAAGGTCGACCACAGTACGAGAACGAGCCATATCAGGCCCCTTTCTGCGTTTAGCCCTCCGTGGCACGGCGGGCATCCTAAAAAACAGGAGTTCAATACTTCCGTATTGAACCGTCCATAGCTGCCGATTGACTCCAATCGGAAAACAGCAAGGATCACCTTAAGTATAAAGAAAAATGATTAAAAAAAGGTAAATATTTCCTGCAATTTTAGGCAAATTTTATGTAAATATCAGGTGCTTAACGGCGCTTTTTCTTGCGGCGCAACTCTTCTTTGGAGGCGAAGAAACCTTTTGGATTTTCTGGTGTCTGCGGTTGTGCAACCGCACTCGTAACGGCTTCTTTTGTCTGTACCACCGCTTTCTTGCTATCGGTCTTTATTGGCAGCTTCGGTTTATACTCGTTAATTTTATAATCAATATAAAAGCCGCCCTCTGGCAAAACTTTGATTCGAAACACATATTTATTAATAGGTTTTTCCGAATTATTTTCTCGGCTGTAAATCATCAAATAAAAACGCTTGAGTGCAGGAATGGAAGCCATCGGGAATTGCTCATGCAATTTTTGTAAATCGGCTTCTGCTTCTTCCACTGTGCTATAGGTTTTCTTCTTTTTTATAGTGCGCAAAATCGGGTGCCCCCAATTCGGGTGCTTGGCATCATTCACATATTTACGCTGCGGATGTTTTGCGAGATCGAGAAATATTTTTGTTGGGTATAACGTCCATCTATTTGCTGCGGGTTTATACGTTATCGCGGCGAAATTACCCAGATAACCCTTCTCTTTTTCTTCCTTCGTCACCTCATAACCGCGTATCCACAAAATCAGCGATTTACGTTTTGTTTTTTCATCGATTTGATGTTTGGAAACAATAAAACTTTTTTCAAGCGCCTCTAGCCATTCAATCGCCTGTTGCTCATTGGCAAGGCGCAACATTTCACCGGTGACGGCTTCAATGGTTGGCGCATTTGCTACGGCCAATTTTTTAGCTTTATGCGATGTATGCACCATAAGAGTCCCCCGACTATCTTACCGTTTAACGCTCGTTTCGCGCGCTTGCAATCTCGTTTGCAAAACAGAGAGAGCGTCCCATTCATGCGGATGGCTAAAGCTCTCGCGACTTATTTGCAAAACTTCTTGCAGTGGCTTTACTTCAATAAGGGTGACTTCCCCATGGCTTGCTGCTTGAGCCGCGCGGCGATAGGCTTCGTCCCCCGCCAGCTTTTGCGAATGTTGCTTAAGCTCGGCCAATTCTTTCCCAGTTAATTCCAACGCATGTCCTGAATAATTGGTTGCCGGGCGGCGGCGATAATCATGGCCCGTTATCAATAACTCCATGCGATCCGGCGTAGGCGTGAGTATAGGTTTACCCTTGTCATCTATGGCTTCCTCGCGCAATTCCCGAGCGGCCCCCTCTTTCGGTTGCTCCCCTTTACTCCAATCTTTAACACCATTTATTTCCACATAATCCAGATTGGTAAATCCACCTAAAGCGCCATAGCGCATTTCCTTATTCGGCCCAGTATCGCCACGGCATACGAGAGCCACAACGACATCGCCCATTCTGCCGGTTTCTGCATTGCGAACGGCACTATCCACCCCATATGCCCATGCAAAACTCCCGGCCATAACCGTGGTAACATCCGTAATCTGATAGTCTTTTCGAGCCGAATATTTCGGTAATGGCCGAACTTCTATCAACAATATCTGCGCGATTGCCGCTTGTAATTCTTTCGTATCGGGAAACGCTGCTTTTACCGCGTCCAATGCTTCCCGCTGTGCGTCCGTTAGTTTTATGGCCATAGTGCCCCCAATCGGCATAGTATAGCAGCTAATTATTAACGATTCGTGAAGATAAAAAGCGCTTATTTGTTAACACTTTATTAAATGTTCTGCGCCATACTCGTATCATCACTGCAGGAGTCTTTATGGGCTACGCTGAGAATGATGAACGTTTGAATCCGCTCACGACGGATCTCTATCAGCTAACCATGTCTCAAGGATTTTATAATGAGGGGATAGCAGAAAGAGAAACTGCCTATTATCTTCATTGGCGCACTCCGGCTTTTCCAAACACTTCCTATTCCGTTGTTGCCGGTTTAGAAGAGGCAATCGATTTCCTAAAAAAATTCCATTTTAGCGATGATGATATTGCGTATCTCGCATCGGAAGAAAGAAAAGGGCAAAAACTCTTTACGCCTGAATTTTTAAATTTCTTAAGAAGCACACCACTTAAATTGGATGTTGACGCTTTGCCGGAAGGCGAAATTCAAACAACCCCTGGTCCGGTAATAAAAATTCGGGGCGCGCTTTATCAATGCCAACTTGTTGAATCAGCGCTTCTAAACATCATAAATCGTAATTCCATTATTGCCACTCGCGCTTCTCTTTTACATGACGCCATAGATGGAGCACCTTTAGCTGCCTTCGGTTTAAGACGCGCTTCTGAAATAAGTTTGGGTAGTGCGCGCTCTGCATATATCGGCGGTTGCAACGCAGTGGCAGATGTTGACGCCGGCCGTAAACTGGGTATCCCTACAAGCGGTACAATGGCACATGCCTGGGTTATGAATTTCCAGGAACATGGAAAACCAAACTCTGAAACGGAGCTTATTGCGTTCAAGGCATTTTTAAAATCTATGCCCAATAATTCTATTCTACTTGTGGATACCTATGAGCCGAAACAAGGTATTCGCAATGCCCTCAGAGCGGCGATTGCAATGGGCATTTCTTTAGACGGTATGCGGCTGGATTCCGGCAATCTTGTAGAATTGGCTTGGTATGCGCATAACGAATTGAAAAAGGCAAAACAAACTTATCCTGCGATTTTTGCGGATACAAAAATATATATGACGGATGGATTGGATGAGAAAAAGATCCTCGCTCTTCGTCGCGAGTTGGATGCTATCAGCCTGAAAGAGGATAACTGTCCCTTCCCAAATATTTTAGGATACGGTGTTGGTACCGAACTTCAAAATCCGGGTCCCTTTCGCGGCGGCGTATATAAAGTATCCGCGCATGAGGCAGCATCTACTTCCTTATCGTCGACTTTAAAAACACCTATGGAACTTACAATGAAAGTGGCGGGTCTCAACTCAGCCGATCCCACGTTACCTTCTTCGAAAGCTTCCATACCGGGTGAAGATTTGGATATTGTTAGACTCTGGCGCAACAATCAAATAGTTGCCGATATTGTTTTAGACAAAGCCCAAAATATAGAGCCGCTGTTGGCAGGAAAGAGAGCAATTAGTTTACACGATAACAAAACACAAATCGATTTCCCCTCTTATGATAGATATACACCATTGCTAAAGCCCGTATTCAAACGGAATGCCAACGGCGTTTCGGAATATGTATTTAAGGAGCCTGAGAAAAAGACTCTTTATAATGGCCATCAGGTAACGGATTTATCCAAAATTCGCCAATTTCATATCGATCGCAAAGAGGCGTTGCCATCTTCTGTGAGGGGCGTAACACCCGTTGAAAAACCTATTGTATTAATTGATCCGCGCCTGCAGCAAGTACGTCTCGATATTATTGCCAAAACGTTTTTAGAATCAGGGCTGGCAGAGGCGCGTATCGTGAGCTCTCAAAAATCTAGTAAAAACATTGCTCCGTAAGAGTTAAAAATGTTTTCGCCACCAAAACCCACACATTTGCTATCTGCGAATGGCCTAGGTAAATGCGATGCCCTGGATAACCACATTAGTCTTATCTAAGGGCAGCGCATTCACCGAACGGCCATCCTCTACCACAGCGATCGCTTTTTTGCTAAAGCCGCGTCCACCGCTTGGCGTATCGTTTCCGGACTATTTAAGTTCTCCGCCTGCTCGCCTTGGATGAATAATGTAGGCGAGTGGTGAATGCCCAATGCCTCAGCTCCATCACGCATACGGTTTGCAACACGTGTCGCCACTTCCTGATTTTCCATGCAGGCATAAAAGGCTTCCTTCGTCATTCCGGCTTTTTCAGCAATAGCGCGTAACGGGCCAAAGAAAACTTGCTCACCTGTCCATGTAC
>CAYPXJ010000061.1:0-3086 GCA_964414595.1 uncultured Rickettsiales bacterium | reverse complement strand
CCATGTACTACCCTCTTGAATCAGCAAGGAAATCGTATCAAAGAAACTTTCCTTACCCCTGCAATTCGCTAGCATATACGCATGAAATGCTGGGGGACTCATCGGAAATTCGCGAAACACGAGTTTCACTTTGCCGCTATCAATATAATCTTTCCGCAACGTCTCTATCAGCATGTTGTGAAACTCTCCGCAATGCGGGCAACCGATATTCACATATTCAATGATGGTCAATTTCGCTTTGGGTTTGCCAAGAACCTGGTCGTCTGGTTGCGCTAGCAATAATTTCTTAGCTTTGTCTTTCGCTTCCTGACCTAGCGTTTTGCCTGAAAGAACGGTGTTAAGCGCCTTTCGGGCATCTTCTACCGTACGAAATTGCGCTTTCTCACCGTTGATGAAAAAAGTCGGGGTTGATTTCACATCAAGCGTATCCGCGGCTTCTTTTCGCGAAGTCAGAACCTGTGTTTCAAGCGCCGGATCCTCCAGGCATGCCGCATAAGCTGCCGCATCTATGCCGAAAGTTTTTGCGATTTCCTCCAGATGGGTTTTAAAATTTTCATTAAACGCCCAATTTTTTTGCTCTGCGAACAATTTTTTCAGTGCCGAAAAATAACTATCTTTATTCTGTTTTCCCGCACAGTGCGCTAGTTTAGCCGCGGCAAGCGCCGGGCCATTCAACGGAAAATCACGAAACACCCATTTCACTTTTCCCGTTTCAATATATTCTTTCTCAATAATCGGCAGCACGTTGGTGTGGAAATCTCCGCAATGATGACAAGAAAGCGAAGCATATTCTATAAGCGTTACTTTTGCGCGCGGATGACCAAGCACTTTGTCTTCCGCCTGCACTGTTTTGAGATCTTTTGCCTCCGCTACACCTAAAAGTGAAGCCGCAAGAAGCATAAGTACCACGAGACCATATTTTCTAAGCATAAATTCTCCTTAAATGAATTTTCTTCCCCAAAAGGGAAAGTACTCCAGGTTTTAAGCAAGCCTGGACGTTACGTTTTAACGAATGTGATTATGCGTAGGAGGGAGGCTGTAAAAGAGGGCCAATATTTAGAGAATGCACAAAGGTTTTATCCAGAAGATACGAAACCTTTTTTAGCTGAATATAGGTGCTGATTTCTGGCAAGATTTTACGTTCGGCCACCGTATGATGGCAGCAGCATAGGTGATCATATTTACTTTGCTTATTATTCTTTTGTGTCTGCTCAATGGGGCACTCGCCGTCCCTGCAATCCGCACCTGCCGCTTGAATAACGGGCGTGACCAGTAGCGAAAAAAGAACGCATATTAATAAAGAAAATCGGCGCATGTAATTAGCCTACTCAAGTTATTCCCGAGATTCAAGCAACAACCAAGCATGCCTCTAACGATGCGGCATCTGGGTACCGGCTCGTTATAAAAAATAACATGCTGATTTATTTGGTAAGAATCGTATTCATGCGGATTTTTCAAGCGCCTCTAACCATTCGGCTTCGGCGTCGTCACATTCTTTTTGCAGCTGGGCGAGCGCGATGTTGAGGTCTTTGATTTGCCTGCCCTTCCCCTGCTGCGAAGCAAGAATAATATCATTTTCTAACTGTTGTTTTTGCGCCGTGAGCCGTTCAAATTTCTGCTCCGCTTTTTTTGCGGCTTTTTGTGAGCCGGACGATTTTTTATTTTCTTTCGGTTCGCTTTTATTTTCCTTTTTTGCTTCGCGCGCTTCTTCGCGCTCTTTGCGGCGCTGGCGAATAATCAACGACCGATAGGCGTCCAGATCATCTTCAAATGGCTTGCAAGTTCCATCTGCCACCAGCCACAAACGATCGGCCACTACTTCCACCAAATGCGGATCGTGGCTCACCAAAATCACCGCGCCGTTATAGTTATTTAGCGCCTGCATCAGCGCTTCACGCGCATCGATATCCAAATGGTTCGTCGGTTCATCGAGCAGCATAATATGCGGCGCGTGATAGCTCATTAGGCAAAACAGTAATCGCGCTTTTTCACCGCCCGAAAGCTCCGCCACGCGTGTATCTGCCTTGTGTTTATCAAAACCAAATTTGCTTAATGCGGCGCGCATTTTATGTTCGGGCGCTTCTCTGCCTGCCATCGCTTTGAGCAATTCATACGGCGTTTGCGACGTATCCAACTCTTCACTTTGATGCTGGGCAAAATACCCCACGCGCAGTTTCTTGGGCTTATCAATGACGCCGGAAAGCGGCGCCAGGCGGCCTGAAATCAGCTTCACCAAGGTTGATTTACCGTTACCATTCGCACCGAGCAGCGCAATACGGTCATCCATATCAATGCGCAAATCGAGATTGCGCAATACCGGCTTATCTTTGCTGTAACCTACATCCACCTGATCAATCGTGATAAGCGGCGAGGCCAGCGGCTCAGGGTCAGGGAGCACAAACGCCGTCACACGATCCGCAATTACCGCATCGACGATATCCATCTTTTCAATGGCTTTGAGGCGGCTTTGCGCCTGGCGGGCCTTGCTCGCCTTGGCTCGGAAGCGCTCCACAAACTTCATCATTTTTTCTTTTTGCGCTAACTGCTTTTCGTGCAAGGCTTGCTGATTAATCATCTTGATCGCGCGGCGACGCTCAAATTCATCGTAATTACCGGTGTAGGAAACCAGCTGCTTATTTTCCAGATGCACAATGTGATCGACCGTTTTATTCAGAATGTCACGATCATGGCTGATGATGACGAGCGTTTTTTCATAGCGCATCAAATAGTTTTCGAGCCACACCATCGCTTCGAAATCCAAGTGGTTGGTCGGCTCATCGAGCATCAGTAAATCGGGCTGCAAAAATAGCGCCGCGGCCAGCGCCACGCGCATTCGCCAACCGCCGGAGAAGGAAGAAATCGGGCTGTTCTGCGCCTGATCGTTAAAGCCAAGCCCGGCCAGAATCGTCGCCGCGCGCGCCGGCGCATCGTAAGCGCTGATTTCTTCCAGACGCGTATAAATATACCCAATCCGATCCGGATCGCTGGCCGTTTCCGCTTCATGCAACAAGCTGGCGCGCTCGGTATCCGAGGCCAGCACGATATCGATCAATGTCGTATCATCTTCCGGCAAATCCTGCCGCACC
>CAYPXJ010000060.1:0-7758 GCA_964414595.1 uncultured Rickettsiales bacterium | reverse complement strand
ACCGTGCAGATTCCTGGGGTGGCGAAAATCAGCTATCGTATGATATTTCAAAAGGTCTCGATATTTTCGGCGTGCAGGATAATGGGATTCGTTCACGCGCAAATGGTGACGAAGATTTTCTAAAGCACAATGCAGAGTTTGTTCGTTTACAGTCACTTTCCGAACATTTCAGTGCATTATTTGGTGTTTCAGGCCAATATTCACACGATGCCCTACTAGCATCAGAAGAATTTGGTATTGGCGGCGAAACTTACGGTCTTGCCTACGATCCATCAGAAATTAGTGGTGACCAAGGTGTGGCAACAAAATTGGAGCTGCGATACAACGACGTTACTAGCTGGCAATATCTGCCTGATTACCAACTCTACACTTATTACGATATAGGCAAAGTTTGGAACAAGGATAGCTTTCCGGGTGAAGCTTCCAGCGCGGCACTTGCTTCATGGGGCATTGGTTCGCGCTTCAATATTACCGATACCGCTTCGGGATATTTGGAATTCGCTGTACCGCTAACGCGCGATGTGCAAGCGAACGGCCAGGATGGCGAAGACCCTAGAGTTTTCTTCCGCCTAACGCAGCGACTGTAACTATTTCACGTATTCTTCTTTTTCTTTAGTGCTTTCTGTCGCAAGGAATTTAATATTTTCCTCGCGCAGCTTTGCGCCAGCTTCATCATACAAGAATGGTAGAAACGCATACCGCGCATCTTTCGTCACCGGCATAGCTTCATGCAGAACTGAACATGAAAATACAACGCATCCACCCGTTGGTGCTCGGTAACGTTGCCACCCAAATTCGGGGAACATTAAATCGCCGCCTTCATAATCTTCCGCATTTAAATTAAGCGTAACTGCAAATTTGCGGTGAGCTGTCGCCTTAGTCGTATTATCTCGATGCGCACGGAAAAACCCACCAGATACACTATCATAGCGGGCCACAAGATAGCGCTCCATATGTGTGGCGTTAAACTGGAAAGCTTTACGAATTTGAGGTGTGAGACGGCGCGTTATATGATCCCGGATAACCTTGCGAAGTTCTTCCTCCTCAATCATACAATCGTCGCGGCGTTTAAACCCGTGATCCACAATTCCTACAGTTTTTTCACCCTGCTGGCGCATAAAACCTGAGTCATAGCCGCCCTTTTTATCGTAATAAGCGATAAGCTCGTGGCAAAGTTCAGGTTCCAAAATACGCGGTAAAACCAAAACAGGAGCCTGCATTTGCGCGGGAACTTCGGTCGCTTTCATGGGGGGAAGATTTTTAATAAACTCAACGACTTCATTTACATGCGTACGTGGGCTATCAAAGCTCCAGGCCTTTAGCACACGCATATTAGGATCAATAAGTAGCGTATAGGGGCGCAGGGATTCTGAGCCTTCATGCAAGGCCTTATACCCTTTACTAATACGACCTTCAAAGTCAAAAAAAACGCGATAGCCTGGAATTTTTTGCTTTATTTTATCTTTCTCAATATCTTCTTTGTCGAGACACACGGCAAAAAAGGCAGCGTTTATGTCGTCAAAACACCTTTTACTTTGTAAAATTCCTCGATGATTTTCCGGCTTACTTCAAATTTTGTTGAGCCATAAAAGCACAAAACGAGATAACGTCCTGCCACCGTATCAAAATGAAACTCTTTGCGAACATGTGTTGCAGTTGCAAACCACGGTACCGAATCGCCTGGTGCAAAGGCTAATTGCTCTTTATTTTGCTCCGCTGTCTGCATGATTCCTGAAAGTATGGTTAATATTGCAACATTTTAAGAACTATTCTCATCTGCTGCAAGCAGTTTTCTGATTTTTTTGCATTTTTGATTGACGTACTCGCAGTGCAAATTTATGCTGCGCGCCGTTTTTAATTTTACTTCTAATGGAACTTTCATGACCTCAAAACCAACTAAGAAACCTGCAAATAATTGCTTTTCTTCTGGCCCTTGCGCAAAACGCCCTGGCTGGACACTTGATGCGCTAAAAGGCACGCCGGTTGGCCGTTCGCATCGAGCTAAAGTTGGTAAAGCGAAATTAAAGGAGGTTATCGACCTTACGCGAAAAATTCTTAACGTGCCCGCGGATTACAAGATTGGTATTGTACCCGCTTCCGATACTGGCGCATTTGAAATGGCAATGTGGAGCATGCTCGGCGCACGCGGCATTGACGCACTTGCTTGGGAAAGTTTTGGCGATGGTTGGGTCACGGACATTGAAAAGCAGCTCAAAATTTCCGACCTACGCGTGATGAAGGCGGATTACGGCAAACTGCCCGATCTTTCTAAAGTCGATTTTGCGCGCGATGTGATTTTCACCTGGAACGGCACCACTTCCGGCGTGCGCGTACCGAATGGCGATTGGATTAAAGACGATCGCGAAGGCCTCACTTTCTGCGATGCAACCTCCGCTGTATTTGCGATGGATCTCCCATGGAAGAAACTCGATGTCACCACCTATTCTTGGCAAAAAGTCATGGGCGGCGAAGCAGCGCACGGCATGCTGATTCTCTCGCCGCGCGCGGTGGCTCGTCTCGAATCCTATAAACCTTCCTGGCCGTTGCCGAAAATTTTCCGCATGACGAAAGGCGGCAAATTAATCGACGGTATTTTCGAAGGCGAAACCATCAATACGCCATCGATGCTCTGCGTAGAAGATCAACTCGACGCACTCAAATGGGCAGAAAAAATCGGCGGATTGAAAGCGCTGATTCAACGCTCAGAAAACAATCTCAGCGTCTTCAAAAACTGGCTGAAGAAATCCCCATGGATTGCTTTCCTCGCCGAAAATCCAGCGACCATTTCCTGCACCTCAATTTGTTTTAAAATCGTTGATTCTTGGTACACTTCGCAAGATAAGGAAACGCAAGCGGCGCTTGCTAAGCAGCTTGCAAAAATCCTCGAAGATGAGGGCGTGGCCTATGATATCGGCGCCTACCGCGATGCACCTGCAGGCATTCGTATTTGGGGCGGCGCAACGGTCGAAACCGCTGATTTAGAAATCCTCACCGAATGGCTCGATTACGCATTCCAACAACTCCAAGCAAAGGCGAAAGCAGCTTAATATGTCTAAACCGAAAGTTCTCATTTCCGATAAACTCTCCCCGCAAGCCATTGACGTCTTCAAACAAGCGGGCGTGCAAGCCGATGTGAAAACCGGCCTGAAGCCAGATGAGCTTAAAGCAATCATTGGCGAATACGAGGGTCTTGCCATTCGTTCGGCCACCAAAGTCACCAAAGATATTCTTGCTGCAGCTAAAAACTTAAAAGTTATCGGTCGTGCGGGTATTGGCGTGGATAACGTTGATATTCCAGCGGCAACCGCGCGCGGTATCATCGTGATGAATACGCCGTTTGGTAATTCGGTTACCACTGCTGAACACGCCATTGCAATGATGTTTGCTATCGCTCGTCAAATCCCTGATGCGAATGCTTCCACACATGCCGGCAAATGGGAAAAAAATAAATTTATGGGTGTTGAAGTTTCGATGAAAACACTCGGTTTGATTGGTTGCGGTAATATCGGCTCGATTGTGGCCGACCGCGCCCAAGGGCTAAAAATGAAAGTAATTGCCTATGATCCTTTCCTTTCCGAGGAGCGTGCAAAAGCACTTAACTTGGAAAAAGTAGAGTTGAATGATCTCTTAAAGCGTGCAGATTTTATCACGCTCCATACCCCGTTGACAGAAGGTACGCGCAATATTCTTAATAAGGATACGCTAGCAAAAACCAAGAAAGGTGTACGTATTATTAATTGCGCGCGCGGTGGTTTAATTGATGAAGCGGCGCTTAAGAGCGCGATTGAGTCTGGCCATGTAGCAGCAGCGGCGCTCGATGTATTCGAAGAAGAGCCCGCCACTAAAAATATTCTATTCGGTATGGAAAATGTGGTTTGTACGCCTCACCTCGGTGCCTCTACCAATGAAGCACAGGAAAATGTTGCAGTTCAGGTTGCTGAACAAATTGCGGAATACCTAACTACCGGCGGCATTACAAACGCTCTCAACATGCCTTCCGTTTCGAAGGAAGATGCAACCAAGTTGCAGCCGTATTTGACGCTTGCAGATCAACTCGGCAGCTTTGCTGGCCAGATTACCGAAACTGGCATTAAGAGTGTGAAAATTGAATATCAGGGTCTGGTTTCTCAACTGAACACCAAGCCATTAACGGCATCGATACTCAAAGGCCTGCTGACTCCGCTTGTCGAATCCGTGAATATGGTTAATGCACCGGTGATCGCAAAAGAGCGCGGAATCGATATCAGTGAAACCAAAAATGAACGAACCGATAACTATCAAACACTTATCCGCCTCACTCTTGTGACTGATAAACAAACACGCGAAAGCGCGGGCACTGTATTTGGTACGCAGGCACGTATTGTCGAAATTCATGGCGTGAAGCTGGAAGCAGCACTTGGCTCCAATACGCTTTATGTACAGAATGAAGATAAACCGGGTTTGATTGGAGCGTTAGGCACGTATCTTGGTAACGCAAAAATTAACATCGCTAATTTCCATCTGGGCCGTAACGATAAGAAAAAAGGCGACGCGGTGGCGCTGCTGGAATTAGATCAGCCTGTTAGCGCAAAGCAACTCGAAGAAATCTCGAAATTGCCAAGCGTGCTAAAAGCAAAAATGCTAAAATTCTAATTATTGCGCGGCTCTAAAGAGCGGCGTGACGCGGCGTTGGGTCGGTTCTTTCTTTTCCATCGCCGTGGTAAATTTCACAATTTCAGGTACAATCAAATCGCGGAATTTGCGCCCATTAAAACTTCCGTAATGGCCTACGCCTTTTTGCTTATGATAGCATTTCATACTATCTGGCAAATGGCCCGCTAGCTTTAATGCAGCCTTTGTTTGACCTACACCGGAAATATCATCCAGCTCACCTTCGATCGCCATAATTCCTGTTTTGGTAATCTTATCAGGACGCACAGGGCGTTCGCGCGAAATCCACGTGCCTTTCGGCAGGGCGTGCTGTTTGAACACGATATCCACCGTTTGTAGATAGAATTCCGCCGTCAAATCCAACACAGAGAGATATTCATTATAAAATTTGCGATGGGCCTCGGCACTATCACCATCTCCTCGCGTCAAATGCAGGAATAAATTAAAATGTTCACCTAAGTGGCGATCAAGATTCATGGTCATAAATCCTGTCAGCTGAATAAAACCAGGATATACGCGGCGCATAAAGCCGGGATAATTTGCAGGTACAACCGAAATTACATGACGCTCAAACCACTCAATCGGCCGATACTCCGCCGTATGATTTACGTCCGTGGGATTAATGCGCGTATCAATCGGCCCCCCAATCAAAATGAGCGAATGTGGCACTGCCTGATCCTGTTCGGCTGACATGAGCGAAACAGCCGCGAAAGCGGGCACGGAAGGCTGACATACTGCCATCATATGATAGCCCTTCCCCATATGACGCATAAATTCCATAAGATAGTCGATGTAATCATCCAAATCGAATTTACCTTTAGTCACAGGTACGTCACGCGCGTTTTCCCAGTCCGTAATATAAACATCGTAGTGCGGCAGGGTATCACGCACAGTACCGCGCAAAAGCGTTGCATAATGGCCAGAGAGCGGAGCTACGATAAGTAATCGTGGTTGCTCCTTATTAATACCTTGCTTTTGAAAGTTCAGCAGTTTGCAAAAGGGTTTAGATTTTATCGTTTTGACTTTGATAGGGTATTCCTGACCATCCACTTTTGCACTTGGAATGTCCCACTCAGGTTCGCCGTAGTTGCGCGTGAGGCGCTCTGTTAGCTCAAATGTTGCCGCTAGTGCACGGCCTGCATCAGAATAATTAAGCGGGTTAAATGGTGAGCCCTGTACATTCCCCGCAAGTTTCGCCGCGAAATTGACAGGCCAAATTGCCGCACGGTACATTTCGAGCCAAGTATAATAATAATCGCTTGCGTGTATAAACATAAAACTCCCCTGCTCTTATTTTATAGCAGAATTACCGGATCCGCGCGAGAAGAAATTCTACCGACTTTTCAATGGCTTGCCTTCTAATGCCCGATCTATTACCTTTTAGAATAAGTTTTGCGCACCGGATTTCACCTTTGTACGCTGTCGCAATATACACAAGGCCGACTGGCTTTTTAGTATTTCCACCGCCGGGCCCTGCAATGCCGGTAATAGCAACGCTGACATCGGCTTGCGAATGTTTGATGGCACCTTTTGCCATCGCCATCGCCACTTGTTTACTCACCGCGCCATGTTTTTTTATATGAGTAGCAGGCACGCTGAGCAATTGTACCTTTGACTCATTCGAGTAGGTCACAAAACCCCGATCAAAAATATCAGATGACCCGGGTATCTCTGTTATTGCCGCGGCAACTAATCCACCTGTGCACGATTCTGCCGTTACCAATCTCAAATGTTTGAGTTTTAATATTTGAAATAATTTCTCAAAGTGCTTTTGTGCCATCAACACCAGCTTGTAAGCTTAAAGAGGAGAATAAAAAGTGGTGCTGTTAACCCGGCTGCAATCCCCGCTGCTATGTCGTCCAGCATTACTCCATCCGCACCTTTCATAGTCCGGTCAATCCAGCTTATAGGCCAGGGCTTTACAATGTCGAAAAAACGGAATGCTAAAAACGGTGCAAGAGTAATATTGGAAATCGCTAATGTAAGTTCTGCGAAACCAGGTTCCGCCATAGAATTAGGCGGACATATAGTGGGAAACAGAAGATAGTTAAGAATGATAAATAAAGTTAATGCAATAAATTGCCCCGCAATTTCATCAATCACAATGGTGCGAGGATCATGTTCCTTCGTGAACGCGACATATTTTTTTGCGGCCCATACTCCCACAAGCGCAACTACTAAGGGAAGCAGTAAGAACGCCGCCAAGTGAATTTTTAAAAACTGATACATCAGCGGATAAAAAATAATCAGGGCAAATAAACTTCCCCACGTTCCCGTAGGTCCAGGTAAATAGCCGACGCCACAACCAGTAGAAATAAGTGTGCTAGCACGCCAAAATGGAGGGCGCTTTGCTTTACTCGGTGGCTTGATAAGGCGAAATTTTGATTTAGATTTTGTTTTTTTACGAGCTGATTTTTTTGCCGTCATATACTATCCACCGTTGCAATCGCCATGGCTGCTAATCCCTCTTCACGACCTAGAAATCCAAGCTTTTCTGTTGTCGTTGCTTTGATATTCACTTGCGATTCTTTAAGATCAAGAATTTCAGCGACCCGTTTTTTCATGGCCATCTTAAAGGGCGCAATTTTAGGAAGTTCGCAGGCGATAGTAATATCCACATTATGAATGCGGCCACCCGCTTGTTGTACTAGCGTTTCTGCATGCTCTACAAACAATGTTGAATCCGCACCCTTCCATTTCGGATCATTGGACGGGAAATGGTCACCAATATCGCCTGCCGCTATAGCGCCGAGAAGCGCATCAGTCAGAGCATGTAAACCGACATCTGCATCCGAATGCCCTATCACAGGCTTCGTAAAAGGTACTTCTACCCCACAGATTTTAATAAGCACATGACCATCTGTCGGATCTACTTCCGCGCCAAAGGCATGCACATCCAACCCCATTCCAGTACGTATCATAATTTCCACATAGCTTCGGCGAGTTTCATATCATAGGCGGTGGTTATTTTTATATTACGTTCTTCCCCCGGTACCGCAATCACTTTTATCCCCGCTTCTTCGACAAGTGCTGCGTCATCTGTATATTCATGATGCGATGCTTTTGTATGCAGCGCATAAATTTGTGCGTAGTCAAAAACCTGTGGTG
>CAYPXJ010000059.1:0-8107 GCA_964414595.1 uncultured Rickettsiales bacterium | reverse complement strand
AGAGCCCCAGCCTTCCAAGCTGGTTGTGAGGGTTCGATTCCCTTCACCCGCTCCATCCTTCGCCACTCGGCTTCGGATGGCAACGCTATCAGGGCAAGCAGGTGTGAGAATCGGCCACAAAGAATAACCTATTTACTAACGGGAAGACATATGACGAAAGAAAAATTTGTACGGACGAAGCCGCACTGCAACATTGGTACGATCGGCCACGTTGACCATGGTAAAACGACGCTCACAGCGGCAATTACTAAATATTTCTCCAAAGAATTTCGTGCGTACGACCAAATCGATAGCGCTCCGGAAGAAAAAGCACGTGGTATTACCATCAATACCGCACACGTGGAGTATGAAACCGATAAACGCCACTATGCACACGTAGATTGCCCGGGCCACGCGGATTATGTGAAAAACATGATCACGGGTGCCGCGCAAATGGACGGCGCGATTCTCGTTGTAAACGCAGCGGACGGCCCGATGCCACAAACGCGCGAGCATATTCTGCTGGCTCGTCAGGTTGGCGTTCCTGCAATCGTTGTATATCTCAATAAAGTTGACCAAGTGGATGATGCGGAACTTCTGGACCTCGTTGAGGTGGAAGTGCGCGATCTGCTTTCCAAATATAACTTCCCTGGCGACAAGATCCCGATCATTAAAGGTTCGGCGCTGGCTGCTCTGGAAGGCCGCGATGCGGAAATCGGTGAAAAATCGATTCGCGCGCTGCTTGACCAAGTAGACACCTATATCCCACAGCCGACCCGTCCGGTTGATAAACCGTTCCTGATGCCGATTGAGGACGTATTCTCGATTGAAGGCCGTGGTACGGTAGTCACTGGCCGTGTGGAACAGGGTATCGTTAAAGTGGGTGAAGAGATCGAAATCGTCGGTATCAAGCCGACCACCAAAACCACCTGTACGGGTGTTGAAATGTTCCGCAAACTGCTCGACGAAGGTCAGGCAGGCGATAACGTGGGTGTACTGCTCCGCGGTACGAAGCGTGAAGAAGTGGAGCGTGGTCAGGTTCTGGCGAAGCCGGGCACTATCACCCCGCACACTGAATTTGAAGCGGAAGTATACGTACTCACCAAAGAAGAAGGTGGCCGTCATACCCCGTTCTTTAACAACTACCGTCCGCAGTTCTATTTCCGTACGACCGATGTTACCGGTACGGTGAAACTCGCCGAGGGCACCGAGATGGTGATGCCTGGCGATAACACCAAAATTACGGTGGAACTCATCTCGCCAATCGCCATGGACGAAGGTCTGCGATTCGCAATTCGTGAAGGCGGCAAAACCGTCGGCGCGGGCGTTGTTGGCAAGATTAAGAAATAAGGCAACAAAGCGCGTAAGAGGATTACATTTATGGATAATAAGAAAATTCGTATCAGCTTACGCGCTTTCGACCACCGGGTGCTGGATCAGTCCACCCGCGAGATCGTTAGCACGGTGCGCCGCACCGGTGCGGTCGCGCGCGGCCCGATTCCGCTGCCGGTGCGTATTGAGCGTTTCACGGTGAACCGCAGCACGAATATCGATAAGAAATCGCGTGAGCAGTTCGAAATCCGTACGCACAAGCGCCTTATCGACATTCTGGAAAGCACGCCACAAACGCTGGAAGCGCTGGGTAAACTTGACCTGGCTGCTGGCGTAGATGTGAATATCGAAGTGATGGAGGCTGCATAATGAGCAATCTTCGCGCACGTACCGGTATCATTGCTAAAAAACTCGGCATGGGCCGCCACTTTGATGCAAGCGGCATTCATATTCCGGTTACCTACCTGCAAGTGGAAAACTGCCAGGTTGTTGCCATAAAAACCAAAGAAAAAGATGGTTATACCGCGGTTCAACTCGGTGTAGGCAAAGCGAAAGTAAAGAATGTCAGCAAGCAGATGCGCGGCCATTTTGCGAAAGCAAAGGTCGAGCCGAAGAAAAAGCTTGCTGAATTCCGTGTGCCTGCTGACGCCTTGTTGCCTGTAGGCGCTGAACTTTCCGTGAACCATTTCCTTCCCGGCCAATATGTAGATGTGGTTGGTACTTCGATTGGTAAAGGTTTTGCCGGTGCAATGAAGCGCTGGAATTTCGCGGGTCTTGAAGCTTCTCACGGCGTATCGATTTCGCACCGTTCGCACGGTTCGACCGGTAACCGCCAGGATCCAGGCCGCGTCTTTAAAAATAAGAAAATGGCTGGTCATCTGGGTGACGCGCGCATTACCGTGCAAAACCTCACGATCGCTGCGGTTTCTGAGGCGGAAGGCCTGCTTCTGGTAAGCGGTGCAGTTCCCGGCGCAGAAGGTAGTTATGTGCTCGTAAGCGATGCGGTGAAGCGTCCTTCGAAAGAAAAATTGCCGTTCCCGGCGGGTCTGAAAACGGCTCCGGCAGCGGAAGCTCCGAAACAGGAAGCGGCAGCTCCGGCTGAACAAGCAGCTGAGCAACCAGCGGCAACTCCAACGGCTGAAGCGCAAGGTTAATTATGAAAGTCGATATTAAAAACTGGGACAATAAAACGGTTGGCAACGTCGAGCTTTCCGATGCGATTTTCGGTCTCGAAGCGCGCCCGGATATTCTCGCACGCGTGGTAAACTGGCAGCGTTCAAAAGCGCAGCGCGGTACGCATAAAACCAAAACGATCAGCGAAATCAGCGGTACGACGAAAAAGCCGTTTAAACAAAAAGGTACGGGTAACGCTCGTCAAGGTAGCTTACGTTCGGCGCACATGCGCGGCGGTCAAACCACCTTTGGTCCGGTTGTGCGCAGCCATGCTTACAGCCTGCCGAAAAAAATCCGCGCACTTGGTTTGAAAGTGGCGCTTTCGGTGAAGCAGGCGGAAGGTAAATTGATAGTCATTGAAGACGCAAAACTTAGCGCTGTGAAAACGAAAAATCTCAGCAAGTCGCTCTCGGGTGTGGTCGCGAAAAAGGCGCTCATCGTCGATGGTAACGAGCTGGATGAAAATTTCAAAAAAGCGGTGCGTAACATTAAAAACATTAAACTGCTGCCTACGGTCGGCGCGAATGTACTGGATATTCTTCGCCACGATCAGCTTCTGATTACCAAAGAAGGCATTAAGCAGCTTGAACAACGTCTGGGGGCGAAATAGCCATGGCGGAAAAAGAAAAGAAAACCAAGGTTGCAAAGCCGAAAGCCGAGAAGGCGAAGGCCGAAAAAACCACGAAGGGTGCGGTGACGAATCCGGTGCTTTATGATGTGGTGCGTGTGCCGCTGGTGACGGAAAAATCTACCAATCTTTCCCAGTTTAACAAAGTTGTGTTCCGTGTGCGCGACGATGCGACCAAAAAGGACGTTAAACAAGCTGTGGAAGCGGTTTTTGGCGTGCAAGTCGTAAAAGTAAATACGCTCAACAAACGTGGTAAACTGAAAGGTTTCCGCGGTCGTCTGGGTCGCCAGGTTGGCTATAAGAAAGCCATCGTATCGCTGGCGGAAGGTCAATCCATTGACGTGATGGCAGGGGTATAATATGGGTCTTAAGAATTTCAATCCAGTCACGAATTCGATGCGCGGTTATGTCGCGATCGATCGCGAAGGTCTGTGGAAAGGCCGTCCGGAGAAAAGCCTTGTTGAAGGTAAGCAGCGTACAAGCGGTCGCAATAATAATGGTCACATCACCAATCGCTGGCGCGGCGGCGGTCATAAGAAATTATACCGCGTGGTCGATTTCAAACGCCAAAAATTTGATATTACGGCAACGGTTGAGCGCATTGAGTATGACCCGAATCGCTCGGGTTTCCTAGCGCTGATTAAATATGAAGATGGCGAGCTTGCCTACATCTTGGCGCCACAACGCATAAAAGAAGGCGATAAAGTCGTCTCTGGCCAGGCCGTTGATATTAAGCCGGGCAACGCGATGCCGCTCAAAAATATTCCGGTTGGCACGATTGTGCACAACGTTGAAATGAAACCAGGCAAAGGCGGTCAAGTTTCTCGCTCTGCTGGTTCTTATGTTCAGCTCGTGGGTAAAGATGCGGGTTTTGCGGTGCTGCGTATGCGCTCCGGCGAAGTGCGTAAAGTTTCTACGGAATGTATGGCAACGGTGGGCGCGGTTTCCAACCCGGATCACCAGAACCGTCAAATTGGTAAAGCGGGTCGCTCACGCTGGTTAGGCCGTAAGCCTTCCGTTCGTGGTGTGGCGATGAACCCGGTCGATCACCCGTTGGGTGGTGGTGAGGGTAAAACCTCCGGTGGCCGTCATCCCGTTTCGCCATGGGGTAAATCGGCGAAGGGTAAACATACTCGCCATAATAAACGTACGGATCGCTTTGTCGTTCAAAGCCGTCACGCGAAAAAGAAATCACAGGAATAGGATAGAACTATGTCTCGCTCCGTTTGGAAAGGCCCGTTTGTCGATGGTTATCTGCTCAAGAAAGTGGAGCAGGTGCAGGCTTCCGGTAAACATACGATTGTTAAAACCTGGTCGCGCCGCTCGACCATTCTGCCGCAATTCGTCGGTGTGACGTTTGGCGTGTATAACGGCAAAAAATTCATTCCCGTCCTCGTGAAAGAGGAGATGGTGGGCCATAAACTCGGTGAATTTTCACCGACCCGCATCTTCATCGCACACGGTTCGGATAAGAAAACCGAAGCAGCGGCTTAAGAGAAGGTAATTATGAGCAAGCAAAAAGCAGAGCGTTTTTTGGCGAATAACGAGGCGATTGCGATCATCAAGGGTCTGCGCGTGACGCCGCGCAAGCTTGGTCTCGTTGCCGGCCTTATCCAAGGCATGAAAGCCAGCGAGGCGCTGATTCAGCTCACGTTCCTTAAAAAACGTGTGGCGGTGGATGTGAAAAAAGGTCTGCAATCGGCTATCGCGAATGCAGAAAACAACCATAATTTGGATGTGGATCGTCTTTACATTAAAGAAGCAACCGTAGGTAAGGGCCTTGTTCTGCGCCGTTTCCATGCGCGTGGCCGTGGCCGCGCCGCACCGGTGAAAAAATCCTTCAGTCAAATTCGCATTGTGCTTGAACAAGTAGAGGAAGAATAAATTATGGGTCAGAAGGCTAATCCGATTGGTTTGCGCGTAAAAGTGATTCGCACGTGGGACTCCCGCTGGTTTGCTGCGGGCAACGACTACGCAACACGTCTGCTCGAAGATATTAAAATCCGCAAATTTTTCCGTAAAAACCTGGTGAATGCAGGTATCAGTAAAGTTGTGATTGAGCGCCCGGCGAAAAAGGCAATCATTACGCTTCACACTTCCAAGCCTGGTATTGTGATTGGTAAAAAAGGTGCGGATATCGAAAAAATTAAAAAGCAACTCGCTGTCATTACGTCAGACGAAGTGCATTTGAACATTGTCGAAGTCCGTAAGCCGGAAATCGATGCGCAGCTGATTGCCGAAAATATTGCACAGCAGATCGAGCGCCGCGTGGCGTTCCGTCGTGCGATGAAGCGCGCGATGCAATCGGCTATGCGTCTGGGTGCAAAAGGCATTCGTATTAATTGCTCGGGTCGTTTGGGCGGTGCAGAGATTGCGCGCATGGAATGGTACCGCGAAGGTCGCGTGCCTTTGCATACCCTGCGTGCGGATATTGATTACGGTACAGCGGAAGCAAATACCGCATATGGGATTATCGGCCTTAAAGTTTGGGTTTACAAAGGCGAAATTTTGAGTAAAACCGAGCAGCCCGATATGGACGCAAAACTCGCTGAGGCGAAGGCTGCATAGGATAATATAAGGAAATCAGGAGATTAGACCATGTTAATGCCGTCAAAAACCAAATGGAGAAAGGCCCATAAAGGCCGTATCCATGGCCGTGCGACCAGTGGTGCGGCGGTCAATTTTGGCGCGTATGGCTTGAAAGCGCTCGAGCCTGAGCGTATTACTTCCCGCCAGATTGAAGCGGCGCGTAAAGCAATTACCCGTCATATGAAGCGCGCGGGTCGTCTGTGGATTCGTATTTTCCCAGATGTACCGGTTTCTAAAAAACCGGCCGATGTACGCATGGGTAGTGGTAAGGGCGGTGTGGAATTCTGGGCTGCGCGCGTGAAGCCGGGCCGCATTCTCTTTGAATTAGAGGGTGTGCCGGAGCAAACCGCGCGTGAAGCATTCCTGCTCGCTGCAGCGAAGCTGCCAGTAAAAACTAAATTTGTGAAACGCATACACTAGAGAAACGTATGGAACTGAGTGAACTTAAAGGGAAGACCCCTGATCAACTGGAAGCGCAGCTTCTCGAATTGAAAAAAGAAGCGTTTAACTTACGTTTCCAAAAGCTTTCGGGCGCCTTGCAAAATACGGCGCGTGTCCGCGTGGTACGTCGCACGATTGCGCGCATTAATACCCTGCTGAACCAGCCAATCGATGCGCAGTCTAAACCGGCGCGCGTGAAGGCGGTCGCTAAGCCGAAATCTTCGAAGAAAGCAAAGGAGGCAGCAAGTGCCTAAGCGTATTTTACAAGGAACCGTGACGAGCGATCAGCGTTCCAAAACCGTTACCGTATGGGTGATGCGCAGTTTCCGCCATCCGCTTTACGGCAAAATCGTGCGCCAGGGTAAGAAATACCATGCGCATGATGAGAAGAATGCCTGCAAAATAGGTGACGTGGTGCGTATAGAAGAATCGCGTCCAATTTCCAAAAGCAAAAGCTGGATCGTGATTGAAAATCTCGGCCAGGCGGCGAAAGGCTAAGCGAGGATTTTATGATTCAGCAACAAACACGCCTCACTGTAGCCGATAATTCCGGCGCCAAGGAAGTGATGTGCATCAAGGTTCTTGGTGGCAGTAAGCGTCGCTATGCGGGCGTAGGTGATATTATCGTGGTTTCCATCAAAGATGCGATTCCGCGTGGTAAAGTGAAAAAAGGTGAAGTGCACCGCGCTGTTGTCGTGCGTACTGCAAAAGAAGTATATCGCCAGGACGGTACAACGATTCGTTTCGACCGTAACGCGGCGGTGCTGATTTCCAAGCAGAATGAGCCGATTGGTACCCGTATTTTCGGGCCTGTAACCCGCGAGCTGCGCGCGAAAAACTTCATGAAAATCGTTTCGCTGGCACCGGAGGTGCTTTAATTATGGCAGGTTTGAAAATCAAAAAGGGCGACAAAGTGCTCGTCATTTCCGGTAAGGACAAGGGCAAGCAGGGCGAAGTGCTGAAAGTACTGCGCGAAGAAAGCCGCGTTATCGTGAAAGGCGTGAATATTATCAAACGCCATCAAAAAGCGCGTAAAATGGGCGAAAATTCGGGCATTATTAGCAAAGAAGCGTCCATCCACGTATCTAACGTCAGCCTGCTCGACCCGAAATCGGGTAAAGCAAGCCGCATTGGCTACAAATTCCTGGAAAATGGCGACAAAGTACGCTATGCGAAGCGCTCCGGCGAAGTACTGGCTTAAATAAATTGGATAAGAAAATAGTTGGATAAAAAAATGGCAGAAGAAAAGAAAACAAAGGCTGCAGCCGAAAAGAAATCCGCAAAAGCGGCGAAATCGGCGAAAGCAGAAACCAAGGCGCAAACCGAAGCGGCGAAAAATTTCGTTGCACCGGCAAATTATAAGCCGCGCCTGCAAGATGCGTATGAGCAGAAAATCCGCGCGTCGCTGCAAAAAGAATTTAACTATAAGAACCCAATGCAGGTTCCGAAGCTCGAGAAAATCACGATCAATATGGGCGTGGGCGAAGCGGCTTCCGACGGCAAGGTGATTGAATTTGCGGTGGCGGATCTTTCCCGCATCTCGGGTCAGAAACCACTCGTGACCTACTCCAAAAAGTCGATTGCGACCTTCAAACTGCGCAAAGCGATTCCGATTGGTTGCAAAGTAACGCTGCGCCGTCATCAGATGTATGAATTCCTGGATCGCCTGGTGAATATTGCGTTGCCACGCGTACGCGACTTCCGTGGCGTGTCTGGCCGTGGCTTTGATGGCCGTGGTAATTATTCGATGGGCCTGAAAGAGCAAATCGTGTTCCCGGAAATCAATTTTGATCAGACGGATTCGATTCGCGGCCTCGATATTACGTTCGTCACTTCGGCGAAAAATGATAACGAAGCGAAAGCGCTGCTCAAAGCATTTAACCTACCTTTCATTGGTAAATAAGGAACTATTATGGCAAAAACCTGCATGATCGAACGGGATAAGAAGCGCAAGAAGCTGGTGAA
>CAYPXJ010000058.1:0-8199 GCA_964414595.1 uncultured Rickettsiales bacterium | reverse complement strand
TATCTGCAGCGTATTTACGATATTCTGGATTGCGATACGAAGCTCGAAGTGGCGAATCGCCGCAATGATATGCTGGTGCGCCGCATGAAGGAAACGCGCGATATCGAAGAGGAAATGCCGGTGGCGTATCCCATGCCGGATGAACAGGTGATGCCGCGCCCGCTCACCATGAATCAATCGCTCTATTAAAAAGAGTTAGAGTTTTCGTGCGTAATGCGCCGAGAGTTTGTGGCGCAGGCTTTCCAAGTTACCGTTGTAGATAAGCGAGATTTGATTTATCGCTCTATCTTCAAATTCGCGGGCCAAGCATGCGCCGGCTTGAATAATTTCCGGTGTTTGCTTCCCGGCTTTTGAAATGGTCTGCATTTCAAAAAGCAGCGCAATGGTATCTAGCGCCATTTGAAATAAACCTTCATTTTGCGTGATAAAGCCAAAAGCGAGTGCTGCAGGCACTGTATTCCGTATTTGTGTATGGCGTACTAAGGAGTTTTCTGCAAATGCCGGCGCATCGAGATTTATTTCTAAAATATTGGCAATCGTTTCAAATTGATTGCGCATGTGCTGCAGATTTTTTACTTCGTTACGTAGCAACGCGCGCATCTCTGCTTCATTCAGATTCTCAAACGCGGCAGGGTCGCGCTTTGTAAGCCAGCGCGCGATATTTTCTTTATTTATTTGAACCACATCGCTCAGCAAATCACCAAGAGCGCTCAAGCTATTGTTGATCGAGTAGGACAAATGATTGATATATTTTTCTGTTGTCATACCCTTAAGTATAGGGCGGAAAGCTTAAGAAAAAGTTAAGCTATCAGGCGTAAATTTACGCCTCGCCCCAATGGGTTACGATTTTTACGTCGGTGGTTAGCGGCACAGAGAGATACGCCACTTGCTCCATCGTCTTGCGGGTGAGTGTGGCGATTTCCTCCGCCTCGTTTTCCGGTGCCTCAATCAGTAGTTCGTCGTGAATTTGCAGGATGAGGCGGCTGGCATATTTTTTCTGCGCCAGTTTTCCATCAAGCGCGATCATCGCTTTCTTGATGATGTCGGCGGCAGTACCTTGCAGCGGCGCGTTGATTGCCGCGCGCTCAGCAAATTGACGGCGCGCCGGAATTTTATCGTTGATGAACGGCACGTAACAACGCCGCCCGTAAAGCGAGCGCACATAGCCGTGCTCGCGCGCAAACTCTTTGGTTTTTTCCATGTAGGTTTGAATACCCGGATATTGTGCGAAATAGGCCTCAATATATTTCGCCGCGTCGGTGCGCGAGATGCCAAGATTCATCGCCAGCCCATGCGCAGACTGGCCATAAATAATACCAAAATTAATGGCCTTGGCCTGCCGCCGCCGCGCGGAATCCACATGCTCTATCGGGATGCCGAATACTTGTGACGCCGTGATAGTGTGAACATCGAGGCCTTGTTTGAAAGCCTCCCGCAGTGGTGCGATAGTCGCCATGTGTGCAAGCAAACGGAGTTCGATTTGCGAGTAATCCGCGCTGATAAGTTTATGCCCCGGCTCGGCGATAAATGCCGTGCGGATTTTTTTGCCTTCCTCGGTGCGAATCGGAATATTTTGCAGATTTGGTTGATTGGAACTGAGACGGCCGGTGGTGGTGAGCGCCATCTCGAATGTGGTGTGCACGCGGCCGGTTTTTGCGTTGATTTCTTTTTGCAGCGCTTCGGTATAGGTGCTGACAAGTTTGGAAAGTTGCCGCCAGGCGAGCACTTTATCGGCAATCGTGTGGCCCTGCGCGGCAATTTCTTCCAGCACACCGGAATCGGTGCCGTACGCGCCGCTTTTGCTTTTTTTGCCGCCCTGAATACCCATGTGATCGAACAACACTTCGCCGAGTTGCTTCGGTGAGCCGATGTTAAATTCCTCACCCGCGAGTTGGAAAATTTCTTTCGCATGTTGCGCGATGCGCGTATTGAAATCGGTGGTGAGCGCTTGCAATTTTGTGCGATCGATCTTCACGCCCGCCTGTTCCATTTTCGCAAGCACCGGCAGTAACGGACGCTCAATGCGCTCATACACCGTGGTGACACGATACGCTTGAATTTGCGCCCGCAATTTTTGATACAATAGGAGCAACAAGCTGGCGGAAACGAGGGCATTTTGCATGCCCAAATATTTCTCCATCAGCCCTGCATACGCGTGATCGTGCAAGCCGCCATCGCACGCATACGAGAGCAGCGTGATATCTTCTATCGCGTTGGGCAGGATGTTCGCACGCTGTAATTTTTTGATGAAGGGTTTAAGCTGATGACCCACTAGCGCCACACCCGGCAGCGCAAGATAGCGCGCCAGATCCTTCAGCACATCGGCAAGCGCAATCGCACCTTGCGGTGCGGCGCTAAAGAGATCGCCGGGAATAGAATCCTGCTCTGTGACGGTGAGCAGTATTTCTTCTTTTTCGTTCGTAGCGATCCGCAGCGCGAGATGTTCGTTCGTTTCTTCAACGAGCAGCGCAACCATACCGCTTTCAAGCGGCGTATGACGCTCAAGCCAGGCACGAAATTTTTCCAGCGTATCGACTGTAATCACCGTACCGGGCGTATAGGTTTGTGGCAAAGGGACAGCAGCAACAACCGGCAGGGCAGAAGGGATAGAAGGTGAGGGTGCAGCGTTTTCAGCTGCATGGCCTAGACGCGCAAGCAAAGATTTGAAGCCATGCAGCGCTAAAAATTTTGCGAGTCGCGCGGAATCAGGCTGATGAATTTCCAACGCGGAAAGCGGCGTGGGCACCGGCACATCGTCATGCAAACCGACGAGCTGATACGAAAGCTCGGCATCGGCGCGATGCGTCTGCAATGCTTCCGATCTTTTCTTCTGCGGGATGCTGGCGGCATTTTCCAAAACTTTTTCCAGCGAACCGAATTGTTGAATAAGTTCCGCTGCCGTTTTCGGGCCGATACCGGGCACGCCGGGAACGTTATCGCTGCTATCGCCCATGAGCGCGAGCACATCGCGTACTTGCGCCGGCGATACGCCGAATTTTTCCAATACTTCGGGGGCGCAAATGCGTTTATCTTTCATCGCATCGTACATGCAAATGCCATCGGCGACGAGCTGCATCAAATCTTTGTCGGAAGAAACGATAGTGACTTCGTATCCCGCCGCGCGCGCTTGCTTCGCATAGGTGGCGATGAGATCGTCCGCTTCGTACCCAGGCAGATCAATCGCCGGCAAATTCATCGCCTCCGCCGCATCGCGAATAAGCGGAAATTGCGGAATCAAATCCTCCGGCGGCGGCGGACGATTCGCTTTGTAATTCGCATCGATCTTGTGACGAAATGTTTCGCGCCCGGCATCGAGAATCACCGCGGCGTAATGGTGATGATCATTTTCGCTTTTGAGTTTTTGCAGCAATTTCATCAGCATCGTGATGAAACCATACACGCCGCCAACCGGCGTGCCTTGCGGGTTGGTGAGCGGCGGCAGCGAATGGTAGGCGCGGAAAAGAAATCCGTACCCATCGATGAGGAATAAATGTTTTTGTTCAGACATGGAGGCCGGAAGATACAGCACCCCAAGCGCGATGCAAAGCCTTATGCGAGAAGAAGATTATTCGCGTTTAGCGATTCCGCATTTGCGCCAAGCACAATGAGCTGCTCGCCGAAATCGAAGGTGAAAACCACGCGGCCGATTTCCTGCGTGGCGTATTGTGCGATAACGGCATTTGCCGTGCCAGTGAAACCATGTAGCACAATTTTATCTTCCGCCGCGTTGAAGTCGTAGAGCGTATCGATATCGTCGCCGCGTGTGTAATGGAAACGGTCAATGCCCGCGCCGCCGTAAAGCGAATCATCGCCTTCGTTGCCGTAAAGATTATCGTTGCCTTCTTCGCCGGAAAGCAGGTCGTTATCGAGGCCGCCGTAGAGCGCGTCATTGCCGGTGAAACCGTAAAGCGCATCGCTACCCAGGCCGCCATCGAGGCTATCATCGCCCGCGTCGCCGCCGAGGAAATCGCTACCGCTTGCGCCAACGAGCGTATCGTTTTCCGAACCGCCATAGAGTGCGTCGTTGCCGTCAAAACCGAGCACGAGATCCGCATCGCCATCGCCGCCGATAAAGTCATTGCCTTCGCCGCCGACGAGAGAATCAAAACCATCGCTGCCAAACATCACATCGTTGCCGACATCGCCATCGATCGTATCGTCGCCGCCTTCGCCAACCATGAGATCGTTGCCTTCACCGCCATATAAATAATCTTGGCCGGTCCAACCGAAAAGACTGTCATCGCCTGCATTGCCGTAAAGTGAGTCGTGGCCGAAATCGCCGAGCAGCAAATCATTGCCCGCGCCGCCTTCTGCGAGGTCATTGCCGTACCAGCCATAGACCGTATCGTTGCCCGCATCGCCGCTGACGCTATCATTGCCGAAGCCCGCGGAGAGCAAATCGTTATCCGTGCCGCCGAAAAGCATATCGTTGCCGTTGCCGCCATCGAGCGTATCTTTGCCCGCCGCACCGAATAACGTATCCGCGCCGCCATTGCCGAACAGGCGATCATTGCCCGCGCTGGTGATAATCACCTGCGGATTTTCATTGCTGACGCGCGTTTGGTTGAGCGTGTCGGTTTGCAGCACTTGCTCGACAAGCGCCGGGGAAATAGTTTGCGCCACGGCGAGATTCGCCGCATCGATATTGTTATCGAGCGCGATATTGCCCGCAAAAGGAATGAAGCCCTGCGCAAGCGCTTTGGTGATAAATTCCGCCTGCAGCGTATCCTGACTCGCGTAATCAATCGCGAGAATAAATTTGCCGGCGTTCTTCGCAATCGCGAGGTAATTGAGTTCATTTTGCAGCGCCGGATTCGGCGTATCGAAAATTGTCCAGGTGCTTTCCTTATTCACGCCGTCGATCGCTTCCAGATAAGAAGTATTCGGGCTCGCCGCACCAAACATCGGCTCGAAATTATTGAGCAGGCCAATCCCGCCATTGGCGATAATCTGAAATTCCGGATTGATGGCTTTCGCCTCGGCGGAAATCTTCTCGATGAAACGCTGCATATCCAGGCGGATATTGCCGGAAATGCCGTCGTAATTCGAAATCACCTGCGAGATTTTATAGGCATCCACCACATCGAGCAGCACGCCCTTGTAACCTTGCTGCGCGAGGCCCGTAATGCGATCAATCACCACTTGCTGCCAATCCGCATCCCAGAATTTTACGCGGTAGGCGCCGGCAAAATCCGGGTTCGCACCGAGCAGAAAATCCGGCGGATTCGTCGACCAGTTATTATCCTGCCAATAATCGCGGAAACTTTCCGCTTCGCCGACGCTCGCATAGGCAAAAACGGCGCGATCTTCAGAGTGAAATTGCGAAAGCTGCGCGCGGGTGAGGCGGGAATTATCCGCATCCACCACCGCGATGGCGAAATCGCGCGACTGCAAATTGGCAAAGCTCGCGCCCTGAAGCTGGTTGATATAGGTATAGGTCGTCATGGGTCCCGCTTAAGTTACAAATGTAAACAAAACAAAAATGTCGGGCTGTTTATAGCGCGGCAATTTAATACAATGTTAACAATTTGGCAAGAAGTTTCTGGGGGATTGGCGTGTGGGGCTAAGTTTATGGTCTGCAAAAAGATTTCGATTCTTACGCTTGACAGGCGAGGGTTCCTTCGCGATAAATGCACCACATTTTTTTGTATCCTTCCGCGTATTTGCGTGAGGATATTTGCTGGGGTGTAGCCAAGTGGTAAGGCAGCGGTTTTTGGTACCGCCATCCCTAGGTTCGAATCCTAGCACCCCAGCCAGTCTCAGGTCCAAAAAAATCCACAGAAGTCCATAATAGCCTTGATAATCTGCCGTTCTTTGGCTAGTAGTTGTCCAGGTTATTCCGATGCTGTTTCGTGGAATCCACCCAAAATGGGGGCATATGCGGGGGCATCGTGAAAAGCCGGAAAGGCTTGTGCCCCCAAATGAAGTTAACCCATATTCAATGCCAAAAAGCCAAGGCTAAGGCTAAACCGTATAAGCTCTCGGATGGTGGGGGCATGTACCTTGAGGTTATGCCGAACGAAAGCAAGTACTGGCGTTTAAAGTTTCGTTATGAAGGAAAAGAGAAACGACTGGCTCTTGGTGTCTACCCGGAAGTCAGTCTGCTTGAGGCTCGCGAAAAGCGTGATAAGGCCCGTAAACAGCTTCGAGACGGCCTAAATCCCAGTGAAGTGAAGAAGGAAAACCAGCGTACGGAAATGGCCGAAGCACATAATAGCTTCGAGTCCATTGCGCGTGAGTGGCACACAATGAAGAGTCATGGCTGGGACGAGAAATATTCACAGAACATCATTCGCCGACTGGAAGGCGATATATTTCCCAAGATCGGCCACAGGCCCATTCACCTAATTACTGCGCCGGAGCTTTTGGCAGCGCTTCGTAAGATTGAAGAACGCGGTGCCCTAGAAATGGCGCAGCGTTGTCGTCAGGTGAGCGGAGAAGTGTTTCGCTATGCGATTGCCACTGGTAAAGCGGAACGCAATATTGCTGCCGACCTGGTGGGGGCATTAAAAATTCCCCAGAAAAAGAATTTCAACCGCATGAAAGAAATGGAGCTGCCAGAATTCCTACGTGCACTCGAAAACTATCAAGGTGGTTTGCAAACCAAGCTGGCACTTAAACTGCTAGTACTGACTTTTGTACGCACATCCGAAGTGATTGGGGCGCGTTGGGATGAGTTTAATTTTGAGAAGATGGAATGGCGTATCCCAGCAGAGCGCATGAAAATGAAGCAAGAACATATCGTGCCACTCTCTCGCCAGGTGCTCGCTGTTCTGGAAGAATTGCGTAATTTAACAGGAAATTACAAACTACTTTTCCCGAGTGAAACCAATGGTCTTAAGCCGATGAGCAATAACACAATGCTCTACGCGATGTATCGCATGGGCTATCATAAACGTGCTACCGTTCACGGTTTCCGCGCGACTGCTTCCACGATTATCAACGAATCAGGCCTCTTTGATCCAGACGTGATCGAGAAACAACTGGCTCATTCTGAACGCAAGAAAGTTCGTGCGGCCTAACCACTACAGATTTTGAATTGTCGGAGGAAACAAAAATTATCAGCTTAAAAATTAACCAAAAAACAGATTTTTATATGTTCTGTTTGTCACAAGTATATGATTGGAGACTTTTTGGTGATTTTTCTAGTGGCGGATTCTAACCAGGATCTCATAGCGCTTTACTCAACTCTTCAAAGAGAGGGGCTTAAATTTATTGAATATTGCGAGTCATTTTTTGATAGCAAATATAATAATGAGAAAGCTTTTTATCGCTTCCGCGATATATTTAATAAAACTAAGGATATTAGAGAGAAATCAGCCTTATTTCTTTATTTGAATAGGCACTGTTACAATGGTTTATGCAGATATAATGCTAAAGGGAAGTTTAATGCACCGTTTGGCCGTTATAAAAAACCGTATTTCCCTCAACAAGAAATGGAATTCTTTCATAAAAAATCTCGTAATGCGGTGTTTGTTTACAGTGATTTTCTTACCACTATGAAGAAAGCCCAAAAGGGCGATGTAGTGTACTGCGATCCTCCCTATGTGCCTCTTTCGGCTACAGCCAATTTTACTAGTTATGCCACTGGTGGATTTTCTATGGAGCAACAAAAGCAACTTGCGCAAATGGCCGAGAAATTAGCACAGAAAGGTATTACGGTGGTCATTTCTAACCATGATACAGAGTTCATTCATTCTGCTTATTCTTATGCAAAGATATTCTCTTTTGAGGTTCAACGTTTTATTAGCTGTAATGGGACTGCTAGGGCCAAAGCGCCGGAAGTACTAGCAGTATTTGCCTAGTGAGCAAAGAGCAAGGAAAAACCCAAAAAGCTTGGGAAACACTTGATAAGAAATTTGATATACGACTGCGTCTAAGTAAAGGCGAATCAATTAAAATATCGGCCGACCAAATAAAGGCAATTAGCGGCCGCGAACCGCGGTTGATGGCTAAATTTGATGCAGAAGAGCAGTTGCCCACTGTGCTTAGAGGCAGCACAATACTGCCTATAACAAACGGGCTTTATCAAATTTTGCCGGGAAATGGGTATCATACAGTAGAGCACTTGGCAGATTCCCCAACCCGGATGACATTGCTGTTTATGATAGCACTGCAGCAGAAAAGCAAAAAGAAGACGCGCTTACTAAGCCTACACTTATCACCACCTAAGAGTGTAAGTCTCTACAGATATAAGGC
>CAYPXJ010000057.1:0-8201 GCA_964414595.1 uncultured Rickettsiales bacterium | reverse complement strand
ATGGTGGATCGCATTCTTGAACTGCCAGAAGCGACGAAAATCTATATTCTTGCACCCATCGTTCGCGGCACGAAAGGTGAGCATCGCAAAGAAATTCTGGAGCTCAAGAAAAAAGGTTATACGCGCGTAAAGCTGAATGGCGCACTCTATGAAATTGATCAGGTTCCCGCGATTGATAAAAATAAAAAGAATACGATTGAAGTTGTTGTTGATCGCCTTGCGGTAAGTAAAGAACTCGGCAACCGCCTCCCCGATAGCATCGAAACCGCGCTCAAACTCAGTGAAGGCCTGCTGCATGTGGAAATCGTTGAATTACCAGAAGGCGCAAAAATAAAAGCGAAAAAAGGCGAGATATTAGTATTCTCTGAAAAATTTGCTTGTCCGGTTTCTGGTTTTCAACTGAGTGAAATTGAACCGCGCCTCTTCTCTTTCAATAGCCCTTACGGCGCATGCCCTGTCTGCGATGGCCTTGGCACCGAAATGTTTATGGATCCGGATCTTATTGTTCCAGATCACAAGAAAACATTGGTCGATGGCGCGCTTGCACCCTGGTCTGGTTCTCAAAGCCGGTACTATGCTCAGACATTGCAAAGTCTTGCTCGGCATTTTCATTTCTCACTTAATACCCCATGGGCCGAATTGCCAGACCGCGCCCGCCAAGTGATTCTTTACGGCTCCGGCGACGAATCGCTGACACTGCTTTTCGATGACGGTTTCCGCACTTATAAAACGCACAAACCGTTTGAAGGCGTAATTCCAAATATGGAACGCCGCTGGCGCGAATCGGAGAGCGATTGGGTGCATGAAGAATTCGCCAAATACCAAAACGTAACGGATTGTAAAGCATGCAGCGGCTACCGCCTTAAGCCGGAAGCGCTCTGCGTACGCATCGGCGATAAAAACATTGGCCAGGTATGCGAAATGAGCATTGAGGCCGCACACGAATGGTTTGATACGCTGCCAAAAAAACTCAATACGAAACAAAAGAAAATCGCTGAGCGCGTGCTGATCGAAATTATTCGCCGCATTGGTTTTTTGAAAAATGTTGGGTTGGATTACCTTACGCTCGATCGCGAATCCGGAACCCTTTCCGGCGGTGAATCCCAGCGTATTCGCCTTGCGTCACAAATTGGATCAGGGCTTTCCGGCGTACTTTATGTTTTGGATGAACCCTCCATCGGCTTGCATCAATGCGATAACGAACGCCTGTTGGAAACGCTAAAACATCTCAAAACTCTGGGTAACACCGTGCTTGTTGTAGAGCATGATGAAGAAACCATGCGCGCTGCCGATTACTTGATTGATATGGGTCCAGGCGCGGGCATTCACGGTGGTGAGATCATCACGCACGGCACACCAAAACAAGTAGAAAAATCGAAAAAAAGCCTCACCGCGCAATATCTCACCGGCGAAAAATTTATTCCCGTTCCCAAAAATCGCCGCAAGGATAGTCAGAAGCGCAGCATTACCATTAAAGGCGCGAAGGCCAATAATTTGCAAAACGTCACCGTCTCACTTCCGCTTAAAACATTCTGCTGCGTCACCGGGGTTTCCGGCGGCGGCAAATCCAGCCTTATCATCGAAACGCTCTATAATTATGCGCAGCGTAAATTAAACGGTGCAAAAATTATTTCCGATAAATGCGACGATATTACCGGACTCGAATATATCGACAAAATTGTTGAAATCGATCAATCGCCGATAGGTCGCACACCGCGTTCCAATCCCGCCACCTATACCGGCGCATTCACGCCCATTCGTGATTGGTTTGTAGGCCTGCCGGAAGCAAAAGCGCGCGGTTACAAGGCCGGTCGCTTCTCCTTTAACGTCAAAGGCGGGCGCTGTGAAGCTTGCCAAGGCGATGGCGTTATCAAAATTGAAATGCACTTCTTGCCGGATGTTTACGTCACCTGCGAACAATGCAAAGGTAAACGCTATAACCGCGAAACGCTCGAGATTACGTATAAAGATAAATCCATCGCCGACGTGCTGGATATGACGGTGGAAGACGCCCTTGTCTATTTCCAGAACCAACCTGCCATTCGTGAAAAAATTCAGGCACTCTCAGAGGTTGGATTGGGCTACATGCACATCGGTCAGTCCGCCACCACACTTTCAGGCGGTGAAGCCCAGCGTATTAAACTCGCCAAAGAACTTTCGAAACGCTCGACAGGTCGCACACTTTATATCCTCGATGAGCCGACCACCGGTTTGCATGCTCACGATGTCGCAAAACTGCTCACCGTACTGCATCGCCTGGTTGAAGCCGGCAACACGATGATCGTGATTGAGCATAATCTGGATGTCATCAAAACTGCCGATTGGATTGTTGATGTTGGCCCGGGCGGGGGCAACAAAGGCGGCAAAATTGTTGCAGAAGGCACACCCGAGCAAGTTGCCGCCAACAGTAAAAGCGTTACCGGAAAATACCTTGCTCCACTGCTAAAGAAGGGTAAGATCGCGGCCTGATGTCCGCGCCTCATTTTTATTTTATTCCGGATTCGCTGCCTTTTATTGAAACACTGGCGAAGGGTTTGCTGCATAAATTTCCCGATCCCCTAGCATTAGCACAAACGGCCCTCTTTCTTCCCAACCAACGTAGTTGTCGCCATCTCGAAGAAACGTTGTTACGCGTTTCTGACAAAGAGTCTATTTTGCTACCGCGCATTTTTCCGATTGGACAAATTGAGGCTTGGTTACCCCAGCTCGCACCAGAAATATGCCTTGAATCAAACCCAAAGCCGCTACAGGGATTTTCGCAAACGCTAGCGCTGGCTGAGCATATACGGACCGAAAATCCAGACATGCGTTTAAGCCATATTTTTACGCTCGCAAAAACGCTCAACCAACTTTTCAATGAGTGTACGCGTGAAAATATTCCCTTTCAGCATTTTCAAAAACTTATTCCCCTTGAGCTTGCACAGCATGAGGAACAAACGCTTTCCTTTCTTTGCAAAATTGCAGAAAGCTGGCCAAACCATCTCAAGCAAACGGGTCAGCAAACCCTTGAATATTATCGCAGTCATCAGCTTCAACGCGCCGCCGCGTATTGGAAAAAATCGCCCCCTAAATTTTCTCTCGTAGCAGCAGGTTCTGTTGGTTCCGTGCCGACAACGCGCATGTTGTTGCAAACGATCGCAGCTTTGCCCGATGGCGAAGTTATTCTTCCAGGCTATGGTGATGCAACATCCTTACCTTATTTTCACCACCATCGAACTGCCCCGATAGCCGCTCCCTGGCCTTGCTTAAAAGCAGATGCTTCTACGGTGATAAACCCCTGGTCTTCGCAAAAAATACCTGCGGATCACATTTATTACTCAGAAGCAGAGCACCCCGCAGAAGAAGCTTCTATTATCGCAGGACATGTGCATCACATGTTCGCAACCAAGCCGGGCCTTACCGCTATCGTGACATCGGATCGCCGCTTAGCCCATCTGCTCAAACTGCATTTTGAGATACTGGGTATTCCCGCGAGATCCACCATGAATGATACACTTGCTGAACATCAGGTCGGTAGTTTTCTCCACGCCATACTGGATGCAATCGATCACCAATTTATTCCCACCTCCATTATTACCCTACTCCACCATCCTTTTTGCAAACCTGTAGAAGATAGCGGTACGTGGGCGGCAAATATGGATATCCGTATATTGCGCGGTGTTCGCCATTACGATAATGCCGAAAATTTGCACCATTACGTTGCGCAGAAAGAACCAGCTTTATTGCAAGGTTTGGAAACTTTTCTCGCCGCCGTAAAAGATTTGCAGGAAGCTTTTGCGGCAAACCGCAAGCACACACTTCAGGAATGGTTGCATATACATATGCGTGCCGCACAAAATTTGGCCAAGTATGCGCCGGAATATAGGCTGGCGGAAAAGGATCTTCTTATACCCAATCTTCCCACTATTTTGCTGGAACTGCGCGGCTCGGAATATCTGGAAATATTTAATCAATGGCTGGAACACACCTCAATATATCAAAAAACACAGCGGGCGCCGCTGGTTACTATCCTCCCCTCACAGGAAGCGCGGTTAACGCAATACGACTACGTTATCATCCCGCGTTTTAATGAAGCTGAATGGCCACAGCGCGCTTCCCATCCATGGATTCGTCCTGCCATGCGCGAGTTGCTTGAACTACCGCCGATTCATGCACATGAATCCTTGCAGGCGCATGATTTTCTGCAATTACTACACTCACCTCATTTATTAATTACCTCGGTAAAAACTTCGGGCAATAAAGTAACGCCTCACTCCACTTGGTTGCATCGCTTGGAGTCGGTTCTTGAAACGCGGGTTACAAAAATTGATCTTAAACCTTTAGCGCTTTCCTTATTTTCTCCAAGCGCGCCACAACCAGCATCCCCGTTTACGTATCCAAACCCGCCTGCTGAAATCCGCCCGCGCGAATTATCTGCGTCTTCGCTGCAAAGCCTGCTTAATAATCCGTATAAATATTATGCAGAACAGATTTTGAAATTAAGGCCTCTGGAACCTGTAGATGCTCCCTTAAACAACGCCCATCTTGGCAGCGCTGCACATAATATGTTGGAAGAATACACCCAGGCGAGAAACATGTCCCTCTCCTCGGCTGATGCAAAAGATAAGGCTCTAAATAGTGTGCTATCGCGAGAGCAGATGACATCCTCCCTTTTCAGCTATTGGTGGCAACTAAAGCTGCAATTCGCGTTAGATAATTTTATTCTGGATGACGAACAACGCCGTGCCGATTGCCAAGAAATTCAGGCCGAGCAAACATACCGTCGTAATATAGAAATTGATCAGGCCACTTATACATTAAGCGGGCGCATCGATCGCATCGAATGGCAATCAAGCCAAACCTTCATATTTGATTACAAAACGGGAGAGCCTCCTACCGACAAAGATATAGAAAAGGGTAAGGCTGTTCAGCCGATGGTGCTGGGTTGGGTTTACGAACCTTATACAAAAAACCCCATTACATTGGGCTACTGGAAAATTTCACTGCATGGCAGCGGTTCAAAGATCGTGCCTTACCCCGATCTCTACCAGAAACAAGCCCCCTTATTTTTTGATCAAACAGTGCGGCTATTGCGCCACTACGCATCGCAACCTTATGAATATCCATGGTCTTTTCATGCAGCTTATGAGAGTGAAAAAGCCTACGCCCATCTCTTTCGTATTGATGCGCTACGGGCAGCTTAGTCGGTTATTGACTTTCAAAAATCTCAGGTCTAAACTCCGCGCGAACTAGAGGTTTTACCCATTGTGCAGCGCAACATTCCTCGGCTGCTTTCGTATTTGCGAAATGCAACCAAAGGTTTAGTTGATGAAAAAAACTAGGAGGATATTAATGAATCAAACTATTCAAAAAAATGAAACGCAAGCGTCTCAATCCTCCGAACAAAGTCAGGTAGCGCAGGCTGCACTAGCAGTAACGCAGGCACCCCAAAAAGCTGTGCAAGCTACCTCAGCCCCCATTTCCTCTGCCCCCCTTTCTTCTAATGTTACGGCGGCAAGCGCCAGCTTTGTAGCGCCACAAAAAGCAAGCCAGGCCCCGGCCGCGCCTTCGGCGGCGGCAGCAAATTACACAGCAGCAAAGCAACAACAGCAAAAACAGCTCAAATTACCAGCGGTAATTGATAAAGCGCAGCAAGCTAACGCTAAGGCGGCTGCACCGCAAAAGGCAGCGCCACAAAAGGCTGAAGCCAAACAGGAAAAAGCCGAAGCAAAGCAAGAAAAGAAAGCGGCCCCACAAGCACCAAAAACCAAAAAGCCTAATTTTGGCCGCACACAAACAACGGGTTACAAGCCTCTGCCGCAGCAAATCCGTAAAGAAAAATCAGAGGAAGCCGAGTCCAGCACGCTGGCGTGGAAATTCCTGGAAGACTCCGCAGCTAATGAAATGTTTGAAAATGCCCTAAATGAGCTGCGCAAAAATATTGATGAAGCTTTCTCCGCATCGGAAGAACAAGCGAATGTTTTGCAAGATCAGTTTTTTGAAGCGTTCGACGAATCCGCCGAGCAAGCACAGCAAGCTATTGCAAAAGCCAGCGAAGCTCTGGAATCTCTTATGGATGAAAACGAGGAAACCCTGCAAGCCATCACCGAATCTGGCGATCTGGCTGCCGATATTTCCCGCGATATCAGCCAAGAGCTGAACGACCAATCTAACAAACTGCTTTCCGAGCAAACCCGTGCGTTTGAAAATTTCATGAAGTGCCGTTCGGCAAGCGATATCTGGAATCTGCAAAATGAATTGATTCGTAAAAGCTGCGATCAGCTTTTCAACAATTCGCTGCGTATGGCAGAACTTTTCAGTGAATATACTCGCGTACTGGACCCCATTCAGGAGCAATTTGCCGGCGCGATGGACCGCGCGGCCAAAAAGGCTTCAAAATAGTTTTAAGTTCCTAACGTCAAGGAAGGGGCGCGAAAAGCGCCCCTTTTCTTTTGGCATCTATTTATAGCTATTCTTGATTTGAATCGTCGTTTTGCTGGTGCATCAGCTTTATTTTAGAGGCCACAGCGTCCGTAACGCGACGATGATCGCCCTGGTGCAATTCATTGCGTTCGATTTGCTTCATCTGACCAAAAATTGTTGCGCCTTCAGAAATGGTAATGGTTTCGTAAATGATATGTCCGTGAACTTTACCGAACTCAGCCACAATCACATTTTTAGCCTTCACCACGCCGTTGACTTCACCATTGATTTTCACGGAGCGCGCAATCACATCGCCTTTAATAATAGCGTCCTTAAATACATTGAGGCTGCCGCACTTGATATTGCCTTCGATACGCCCCGCGATTTCGATTGCCCCCTCGCTGATGAGGTTACCAAGAATGCTCATATCCCCGGCAATAATAGAAGGGATACCAGCTTCCGCGCGGTAATTACTTTCACCCGGCTTATCTGATTTCGGCTTAAATATCATGCCCCCCTGCCCATATAAATTGTAGTGGATCCATTGGCTCATCACGGAAACGCACTTCGTAATGCAAATGGTCGCTTGCGCTTCTCCCTGTATTCCCTTGTACACCAATCGGCTGCCCTACGTCCACAATATCGCCAACTTCGACCACCACCCTATCCATATGTCCATAGCGCGTGGTGACGCCATAACCATGCGCGATTTCCACCATTTTGCCATAGGATCCCCAACGCCCCGCCCGACGCACAATGCCGGGCGCCGTGGCGAATACATTGGTGCGATAAGCACCATAAATATCCAAACCATAGTGCGCCGCCCAACGCCGGGTAAAGGGGTCAATACGCATGCCGAAATAGCTGGAAAGTTTCGGATTTTTGAGAGGAAGCTCAAGTGGCATTGAATTTGCCACCGAGTGCAATTTGAGCAGGTAAGCAAATTCGTAAGCCAAATTCTGTGCACTGGTAGGATTAGAAGGCGCCGCCGCAGGAATGAGCGGCCCACCCATCGGTAATTTCGCGCTTCTGTTAAACTGAATCGGATCTTCTTTCAGGAGTTCAGAAAGCTTAAGGCCTGTTGCGGCTATGGTGCTTTCAAATTTCTGAATAGTTGCGCCTAGTTTTCCATCCACTTGCCGTACTATATCTTGCGTCTGCTGGGCTACTGCATGTTTGGAAGCTTCCGGAATCACAATTTCCGATACAGGCACTTGCGTTTTGGCTTCCGGTGCAGGCTGCGTTTTTACAGTAGGCTTCGCGATGGGTTTTCGCGCTTTTGCATTGGGTGTTGGCGTTTTGGCTTCTGGCACCTGCGCGCCCATCATATCTAAATAGCCATATAGCTGAATCAAATCTGTCTGCAGCGATGCGTAGAGCGCTTTTAATTCTTCATTCGCGTTGGCCGTTTGCAGCACTTGCCGCTCTTTCTCCGCTACCAGCTCGCGGTAAGCCACATAGCGTCCGCTGGAATAAGAAGCCCATGTCAGCATAACACCGACCACCAGCAGCAGCAATTTCTGCAATCTGCCGCTAAGCGGGATATTAACAATACGGTGATCCGTCACGATAAGGATTTTCTTATCGCGAAAAAAGAACCGATTAAGCTTTGCCAACTTGTGTCGCATAAAGAGATATCTTATTCTACTTCGACTATGAAAAAAGTTGAAGCAATTATAAAACCTTTCAAGCTTGATGACGTTAAAGAAGCGTTGCAGGGCGCGGGCATTAAAGAAATTCTGGTAACAGAAACAAAATCTTTCGGTCTTGATATCACGAAAGAAGCCAGTGTGACGGAC
>CAYPXJ010000056.1:0-8446 GCA_964414595.1 uncultured Rickettsiales bacterium | reverse complement strand
TGATATGGCCTCCGCCCGCAAAATTGCTAATCGGGTTGCCATGATTTACGAAGGCCGCATTATTTGGGACGGCCCGATTGCCAAATTGGATAAAAGCAATAATGAGTATGTAGATCAGTTTATTCACGGCCGAGCCCATGGGCCAATCGCCATTAAACTGCAAGATCACTAATAAGTAGAAAATTGGCTTAACAGGCTATGTAATTATTAAGAAACTCTTTATTTTCTTGCCAAAAAAGCGACTTTAGTGTAAAAGCACAACCATTGGTTTATGGAGAGTGGTGTGCGTTTTGTATTTTTGATCCTGGTATTTTTATGTGCAAACACGGCGATGGCGCAGGTTTATCCCTGGCAATCTTCGCAGACTTATGCGATTGGTGAGCCGGTGCAAATGGCTCAGCCTTCTTCCGGTCCTATGGCTCCGCTGCCGGCACAACCGGATCGTCCTTATGAACCGCAATATATGGCGCAGCCACAGCAAGCAGCCTATGCGCCGCCGCCGACTAAGCCTTATAAAGATGGCTTCCGCGCGTACCCTTATCTCGGTGCGGATTATACGTTTAGTAGTTTTCAATATGATGAACGCAGAATTGGCGCAAATCTAACAACAGAAGATGTGCTCGAGAAAAATTTTAATGGCTATTCGCCCTATATTGGTTACCGCTTTCACCGAAATGTAGCGATTGAAGTCGGCTATGGCGGTTTCTTGAGCGAATCAAAATCCGCATCGCAAGGTACGACGAATTATTCTTCTGATGCGCAATATTGGAGTGTGTATGGTGATGTCGTAGGAATTTATCCTGTTTCACCACAGGTGAATCTGCTTGGTTCACTTGGTTATGAATATATTACGGCAAAATTTGAATCGCTCGAAGTACGTCCAGGACGAACATTTGACAACGAAACGGAAAATGGCGTGAGCGCGGTGCGCTTTGGTTTGGGCGCCGAATGGAACGCAACGCCCGAAATCGCTATACGCGGTATGGGCCGTTATGTGGCAACCGATTTCAATGGTGTCGATGGCTATTTCCAAGGCACCCTCGGCATGAAATATAATTTCACGAACTTGTTTTAAGCCTAGTTACCCTTTAGAAAGAGGGCATGGCAAAACCCCAAGCTTCCTATATCTGCCAATCCTGCGGCGCGGTTTCCAACAAATGGTCCGGTCAATGCGTGAGCTGCGGAGAATGGAACAGCATCAGCGAAGAAGCGAAATCCGCCGGTTTCACAAAAATTTCTAAAGGAGACAAAGGGCAAATTATTTCCTTTGAAAGCCTCACTTCTCCAGAAAAAAATCTCACACGCTGGCCGAGCGGCAATGCCGAAATGGACCGCGTGACGGGTGGTGGACTTGTCCCCGGTTCGGCGATTTTAATTGGCGGTGACCCCGGCATCGGTAAATCCACGTTGCTGCTGCAAATCGCAGCAAGCCTTGCTTCCGAAGGCCATGAAACGGCCTATATCACTGGCGAGGAATCGATAGATCAGGTGCGGCTTCGTGCCCAGCGGCTGGGACTTTCCGGCGCACCGCTGCAACTCGCAACCGCAACGTCCGTGCGCGATATTCTTTCCACACTTTCGAAATCTTCCGCGAAGGCGATTATCATCGATTCGATTCAAACGATGTTTGTCGATAATGTGGAGTCGGTGCCGGGAACCGTGACGCAGGTGCGCACCTCCGCGCATGAATTGATTACGCATGCGAAACAGGCCGGTGCGGTGCTTTTCCTTGTCGGCCATGTGACGAAGGAAGGGCAGATTGCGGGCCCGAAAATCCTCGAGCATATGGTAGATACGGTGCTTTATTTCGAAGGCGAGCGCGGCCATCAATTCCGTATTTTGCGCGCAGTGAAAAACCGTTTCGGCGCGGCGAACGAACTCGGCGTATTTGAAATGACCAGCGAGGGTCTTAAGGAAGTGCCGAATCCTTCCGCACTATTCCTTTCAGAGCGCGATGAGCGCGCGAGTGGCTCGGCCGTGTTTGCGGGAATGGAAGGCACGCGCCCGATTTTGGTCGAAATTCAGGCGTTGGTTTCGCCCTCGCCGATGGCGATGCCACGCCGCGCGGTTGTAGGGTGGGATGCGAATCGTCTGGCGATGCTGATAGCCGTGTTGCAGACCCGTGCCGGCCTGCAATTCTATGATAAAGAAGTGTTTTTGAACGTAGCAGGTGGCTTGCGTATTACCGAACCGGCGGCGGATTTGGCCGTGGCGGCGGCGCTGATTTCCGCGCTTCGCAGCGAAGCGCTACCCGCCGATAAGGTATATTTTGGCGAAATTGGCCTTTCGGGGGAAGTGCGCCAAGTCTCGCATGCCGAAACCCGCATTCGCGAGGCAGAAAAACTAGGTTTCCAAGGCGCTTTTGTACCGCGCGCGGGGAAATCGGGCAATGCATCGAAAGGCTTTATTTTGCAAGAGATACGCGCTATAAGGCAGCTGCTTTAGAATATGCTGCTATATTCTACTGACATGGCCTGCAAACAACATTTTCTGTGCTTCCGGTGTGACACGTACTTTTTTGTACGCTCTGCTCCGGTTCTCGAAAATGCTGTTTTCGGCAGCATGTCAGCGAATATAGCAACATATTCTCGTAGGCTGAGGTCAGGGTTATGAACGAATACGATATTTTTGCGCTGATTATTATTGTGATGTCCACGCTGCTGGCACTGTTTCGCGGCCTGCTGCGCGAAGTATTTTCGATGGTGGCATGGCTTGGCGCGGCGGTGCTCACGTTCCTACTTTATTCGTATGTTGCCGATGTGCTCGACGAGGCGCTCAAAAACCGTATTGCGGTAATTATTATTTCTGTCGTGATGACGTATATCGCCTCCTTCCTGCTGATTGCGGGGTTGAATGCGCTGATACTGGAAGTGGTGAAAGGCTCGCGCTTCGGGCCGGTGGATCGCTCGCTCGGGTTGGTGTTCGGCTTGCTGCGCGGTTTGCTCATCGTTGCGTTTATTCATCTCTCCATACGTGTGGTACACGGGGAAGACCCGGCCTGGCTTAAAGCCTCGCAGACATATGGGCTTTCGCAAGCCAGCGCGGAATTGCTGGATGGCTGGATTGCACCAATATTGCAAAGCGAAGATGTAAAATCTGGCTTACAGAAATTGAAAGAGAAAGATGTAGAAGATATTACGCCTGATCCTAACAGTCTGGGTGAAAATATTCCCGAAATTCCAGAAGAAGTGAAAGAAAAAGCACAAGAAACGATGGAAAAAATGCAGGATTTGCCGCAAGTTGACCTACCTGGCAGCGGCTATCGAGGTGAAGAATAATGGAGCGTTCTCTGCACCCCTATGATGATGACCATCTGCAGGAAGAATGTGCCGTTTTCGGCATTATCGGTCCCATGGAAGATGCGGCGAAACATTGTGCGCTGGGTTTGCATGCGCTTCAACATCGCGGGCAGGAAGCAACCGGTATCGTCACAACAGATGGTGCGCGGTTTCATCAGCATCTGGCGCTTGGAAAAGTAGGTGAGAATTTCGGCTCTGAAGAGGTGATGGAGCGTCTCTCAGGTTTCGCCGCTATCGGTCACAATCGCTATTCCACGAGCGGCAAAGATAGTTATGCCAATATTCAGCCGCTCTTTGCCGAGCTTCATTTTGGGGGGCTTGGGCTTGCGCATAATGGCAATCTGACGAATGCCAAAATGCTGCGCGAGCAGCTTGTTGGCCGTGGTTCGATTTTCCGCACCTCGATGGATACGGAAGTGATTATTCACATGATTGCAACCAGCCGTGGGGCGTCACTCATGGATGCGCTGGTGGAATCGCTGAAGCAAATCGAAGGCGCGTATTCGATGATTGTCCTCACCGCTGATGCAATGATTGGCGTGCGCGATCCGTATGGCGTGAGGCCGCTTGTGTTGGGCAAACTTGGCGATGCGCATATTCTGGCGTCAGAAACTTGCGCGCTGGATATTATTGGTGCGACGTATGTGCGCGATATTAAACCGGGTGAAATTATTACCTTGCCGCGACATGGCCCTGCGCAGAGTATTTTCCCATTCACCAAACAGAAGCAACGCTTCTGCATTTTTGAATATGTATATTTTTCGCGGCCGGATAGTTTCATTGAAAATCAGCATGTCTATACGCTACGTCAGAATATGGGCCGTGAATTGGCGCGCGAGAATCATGTAGATGCTGATGTCGTAGTCCCGGTGCCGGATTCGGGCGTACCAGCGGCGATTGGCTATCAGCAGGAATCAGGTATGCCGCTCGAGCTGGGAATTATCCGTAATCATTACATGGGCCGTACATTTATTGAGCCAAGCGATCAGGTTCGCCATTTGGGTGTGAAACTGAAACATAATGCGAATCGCGGTGTGATTGCCGGTAAGCGAGTTATATTGATAGATGATTCCATCGTGCGCGGCACAACCTCAAAAAAGATTGTGAATATGGTGCGAGAAGCGGGTGCAAAAGAAGTGCATATGCGCATTTCTTCGCCGCCGACTACGCATAGTTGTTTCTACGGTGTAGATACGCCTGACCGCGACCAGCTGCTTGCTTCGCATATGAAAATAGAAGAGATGGCGAAGTTTATTGGCGCGGATTCTTTGAAGTTTTTAAGTGTAGATGGCATGTACCGCGCAGTGGGTGAAACGAAACGCGATAATAAATCTCCGCAATATTGTGACGCGTGTTTTACCGGAGATTACCCTATTGCGCTAACGGATGGCGGCAAAGGTATTGAGCCCTTAGTTCGCCCGGCAAAGAAGTTAAAAAATGGTCAAGCAAGTCACCACTAAATTACTCGAGGGCAAAGTCGCACTCGTCACCGGTGCATCGCGCGGCATTGGCGCGGCGGTTGCAAAACTTTATGCGGCGCATGGCGCGCATGTAGTGTTGGTGGCGCGCAAAATTTCTGCGCTGGAAGAAGTGGATGACGCAATCAAAGCTTTCGGCGGTAATGTCACGCTTGTACCGCTTGATCTAAAAGAATTCGATAAAATCGACGAACTGCCGAAACATCTGGCCGTACGATTCGGCAAGCTGGATATATTAGTTGGGAATGCAGCAATTTTGGGCGACTTGCGTCCGCTTACGGATTTCACACCCAAAATGTGGCAGGAGGTGTTGGCAGTGAATCTCACCGCAAACTGGCGTTTGCTGACCGCGCTGCATCCACTACTTAAAGCAGCAAAAGGAACGGTGATTTTCACCACTTCAGGCGTTACGCAGGCGACATTTCCTTTTTACGGGCCCTATGCCGTTTCTAAAATCGCACTAGAAAAAATGGCGGAAACCTATGCCGCCGAAGTCCAAACACAAGGCATACAAGTCAAGCTGGTGGATCCGGGTGTGGTAGCAACCGCTATGCGCAAACAAGCGTTTCCTGGTGAGGATCAGAATAAACTCGCGACACCTGATCAAGCTGCCGAAAAATTCTTGAACATTTTAATCGAAAATCGTAAAGCGGCTTAGAACCGCGAAATATCTAGCCCCGTCAAATCAATCGCCGGCTTTTTACCTTCTACCATATCGGCAACGATGTGCGCACTGGCTGCAGCATTGGTCCAACCCAGTGTGCCATGGCCTGTATTGAGGTAAAGATTTTCCAGAGGCGAGCGACCAAGAATCGGTGACCCATCAGGTGTCTGCGGACGAAGACAAGCCCACGGTACAGCCTGTTCGACGCCCGGGCAGTGAGGAAATAATTCCTGCACGGATTTTTTCATGTGTGCGATGCGCGATTCTTTAATAGAGTGATTATAACCAGCAAACTCCGCCGTTCCTGCCATACGCAAAACACCACCCAAACGGCTATATACTACTTTCAGCGATTGGTCGGTGAGGCTCATCATGGGAGCGCTGCTTGTATCGCCCACAGGGACAGAAATGCTGTAACCTTTCATAGGGTAAATGGGAACCTGCACACCCACCTGCCGCAAGGTTTTAGCGCTATAAGAGCCTTGTGCCATTACAAACGCATCCGCCTTGAATTCACCATGCGAGGTAATCGCAGAAATAACATTTCGGCCTGCGATATTGAGCTTTTCAATTTCGGTATTGTATTGAATAACCACCGACTTGAAACGTTCCGAAAGTAAATGCGCAAGCCCTTGGGTAAAAATATGAATATCACCGCTTTCATCGAGTGGATAGAACAGGCCCCCAACAAGCTGACTTGCTGATTGGCTAAGCGCCGGCTCACGTGCGACACAGTCCTCTGTAGAAAATTTTTCATAAGGGCAGCCAAGTTTTGCCTGAAAATCTGCTTGCCGTAGATTACCTTCCAGCATCGCCTGATTTCGGAAAATGTGCAGAATACCTGTTTGGCGATACGCAAAATTTACCTTGGTGCGCGCCACGAGTTCCTGTGTCATCGATCGGGAGTAAAGCATAAGGCGCAGCATGTTTTTGGTATTTTCATCCGCGCGCTTTTGGGTGGCTTGTGCCAGGAATTGCAGGCTCCATTTCCACATACGGAAATCAAGATTCGGCCGCAAAACCAGCGGCGCATTTTTTTGGAATATCCAGTGGCTTAATTTAGAAAAAAGCGCAGGATTTGACCAAGGCTCTGCATGCGAATAAGAGAGTTGGCCGCCATTGGCATAACTCGTATCCATCCCCGCTGCGGGTTTGCGCTCAATTAAGGTGATGCGGTGGCCCCGCTCCGCGAGCAAATACGCGGTCGTAACCCCAATAACACCGCCGCCTAAAATACAGACATGCATAAAATGATATGGTAGAATCTATCAGGTTCATTTCATTTTGCAATTCCATGCCGCGACTTTCGACTGAATATTTTATTCCCTTCGCAGAACAGCTTGCCAACGCCTCTGGGGAAGTGGTGCGCCGCTACTTTCGACAGCGCTATGAGTTGGAGCTAAAGCCGGATGCCACGCCAGTAACCCAGGCTGATAAAGAGTCCGAACGTGCGATGCGTGCCATGATTCGCAATACTTTCCCTGATCACGGTGTGATGGGAGAGGAATTTGGCGATCAAAATGTGGATGCGGAATATGTATGGATTATCGACCCTATCGACGGAACGAAATCCTTTATCATCGGCCGCCCGATTTTTGGCACATTGATTGCTTTGACCCATAAAGGCAAGCCCGTGTTAGGCATAATTGATCAGCCCATACTGGGTGAACGTTGGGTAGGTGTAAATGGTCATCAAACCTATTTTAATAATCGCGATGCACAGGTGCGCGCCTGCCCTTATTTGCAGGATGCCGTGATGTGCACCACGTCGCCGCATCTTTTTTCGCGCGAAGAGACCAAAGTGTACAACGATGTACGCAAGCAAGTGCACGACACGATATATGGCGGCGATTGTTATAATTATGGGTTACTGGCGAGCGGCACAGTGGATGTCGTTATTGAAGCAAGCTTAAAGCCTCATGATTATTGTGCCTTCGTGCCTATTATTGAAAATGCGGGTGGGGTTGTTACCGATTGGCAGGGTAATCCGTTAACGCTTAGTTCTTCAGATGGCCGCGTTCTTGCGTGTGGCGATAAAAAACTACATCAAAAAATTCTTAAAATTCTTGCCGCTATCTAGAGCGCTACCACTAACAACATCACCAGTAAACTTACGAGTAATAGCAGGGTAAAGCTTGTGGAAAAAACATGCGTAAAAAAGCTGTAGTTTTTCCATCGTATTTCAACCTGATGATAGAGAAGCAGAAATAATTTCTGTGCATTTGCGTATTGCAGCGCGACGCCATTATGCAAAATATTCCAAACACGCAGCAGGGCCACACGATAAAGCCAATCCACATCTCTCACATCTTTACGCCACGAAAAAAGGAGATTAAGCCATTTCCATCCGATGCCTAGACTTAGAGAAATGATTACAATACTTATGGCCGCTTTTACCAAAATGCTTACATGCCAATGCGCAAAAGTTAAGTAGATTCCAGGTGCGATGAGCAAGAAAATAAAAAGATAAGCCGGAATACGAAAACGATAGTCGGCATAATTTTGCGGTGCTTTTACAGGTAAAAAAATACGCCATGGAAAGCTAATAAGAGTTGCGGCACTGATACAATAAGTGCCCAAAGATCGGGCATCAAATGTGGGGTGTAGTAAGAATAATTGTGCCTTGGTCACAAAACCCAATGTAAACGGAAAGCCGGCAAGCGAAGCAAGCGCTACCAGAATCAATATGCCAGCGCTGCGGTGCTTTTGCAAAATGCCCCCAAGCTCAGGAAGAGATGATTTCTCCATATAGCCCGCAGCGAGCATAAGTGCTGCCAATGCAAACATCTGGCTAAGTTCGTAATAAAAAAGAAAACGGATAGTATGAAGTTCAAGTCCACCCCCCGCGGATTGAGTGTCCACGCTATGCCATAAAAGTGCGCCTGCAATTTGTAGAATAATAATATAAGAAATCCATTGGCGCAGATCGCGCGCGCGTAGTGCATAATAAAGCCCATAAAATGCCATCACAGCACCGAGCGCAGCAAAGAAAAACGAAGGACTAA
>CAYPXJ010000055.1:0-8562 GCA_964414595.1 uncultured Rickettsiales bacterium | reverse complement strand
CACATCGAGCACCCCGGCTCGCGCCAGTCAAAACCCGCTTCGGTAAAAATTTTATGCAGGCCTTCTTTCTCCGCCTGCTCTTTGACGAGACCAGAGCCGGGAACAATCATCGCCAGCTTCACGCTTTTAGATACGTGATGCCCTTTGACGAGCTTCGCCACTTCACGAAAATCCTCGATACGCCCATTGGTGCAAGAACCGATGAATACTTTATCAATCGCGATATCCTGCAATTTGGTGCCGGGCTTGAGGCCCATATATTCCAGCGCGCGTTCGTAGGTGCGTTTCTGCGATTCATCTTTCGATTGCGCGGGATCCGGAATCGCCGCCGTAATCGGCAGAACGTCTTGCGGGCTCGTGCCCCACGTAACTTGTGGAATAATTTCCTCCGCTTTCAGCGTGACGATTTTATCGTATTTCGCGCCTTTGTCGGAAGGTAGTGTTTTCCAATAGGCAACGGCCTTCTCCCAATCCGCACCTGTGGGCGCAAGCGGGCGGCCTTTGATATACTCGAATGTTTTTTCGTCCGGCGCGATGAGACCTGCGCGCGCGCCTGCTTCGATGGACATATTGCAGACCGTCATGCGGCCTTCCATCGAGAGATTGCGAATCGCTTCGCCGGCATATTCCATCACGTAACCTGTGCCGCCGGCCGTGCCGATTTTACCGATAATCGCGAGCACGATATCTTTTGCCGTCACACCGAGCGGTAATGTGCCGTCGACCTGAATCAACATATTCTTCGCGCGTTTTTGAATCAGCGTTTGCGTTGCGAGCACGTGCTCCACTTCGCTCGTGCCGATACCGAACGCGAGTGCACCAAACGCGCCATGCGTCGAAGTATGCGAATCGCCGCACACAATCGTCATGCCGGGTTGCGTAAAGCCCTGCTCCGGCCCCACGATATGCACGATGCCTTGGCGTTTATCGTCCATTTTGTAATAGGTCACGCCGAATTCGGCGCAATTATCTTCCAGCGTTTGCACCTGAATGCGCGAGGTTTCATCTTTAATGCCCTGCTTGCGATCGGGCGTTGTCGGCACGTTGTGATCGGCGACCGCGAGCGTCGCGTCCGGGCGGCGCACTTTGCGGCCCGCCACGCGCAAACCTTCAAAGGCCTGAGGGCTGGTGACTTCGTGAATCAGATGGCGATCGATATAAAGTAGGCAGGTGCCATCTTCTGCTTGGTGAACAAGGTGGCTTTCAAATATTTTATCGTAGAGTGTTTTCGCGGACATATAACTTTCCCGTCCTCGCGAGTTGCTGCGAAGCGATCCAATACATTCTATTATTTAGTGCTGGATGCTTCGAAATGAAGCCCTCGCAATGACGCTTATTTGCTTTTTGCAACTTTTGCGGGTTTTTCAGCTTTTGCGGGCTTCTCAGCTTTTACAGCAGGCTTAATTTCCTTCACTTCTGCAGTTTTTGCATCGTTCTGATTGCTAGCTTCAAGCTCGAAATCGCGCTTTTCCGTAATACGTGCTGCTTTACCGGTGAGGTTACGCATGTAGTACAGTTTCGCGCGGCGCACATCGCCTTTACGAATGAGTTTAATGCTATCCAGACGCGGTGAATATAGCGGGAACACGCGCTCCACACCTTCACCATGGCTGATTTTACGCAGGGTGAATGCGGAGTTGATACCGCGGTTTTTCTTTGCAATGCATACGCCTTCGAAAAGCTGCACGCGTTCGCTTTCACCTTCTTTAATGATGATGCCAACGGCAACCGTATCACCCGGGCCAAAAGCCGGAATATTCTTGCTTGCGGTCAACCGCGCGATTTGTTCTTGTTCAAATTTTTTCACCACGCTCATGGCACTCATCCTTTGTATTTTGCCCATAAATCCGGGCGGTTTTTTTTGGTTATCTCCTGCGCCTGCTTAAGCCGCCATTTCTTCACTTCCTCGTGGTGACCGGAGAGCAGAACTTCCGGCACTTTCGCCCCCTGCCATTCGGCCGGGCGCGTATAGAGAGGATATTCAAGAAGGCCTTGAAGCTCCGTTCCGTTTGCATCAGCTTTGGAACAAAAGCTTTCTTCCTCAAGCGCATGAGCCCCCCTTATTACATCAGGAACGAGCCGAAGGCAAGCGTCAATCATGCTCAAAGCGGCGATTTCTCCGCCTGAGAGAATAAAGTCACCCAGGCTCACTTCGCGGAAACGGTAATGGCGCAGAACGCGCTCATCTACCCCCTCGTAGCGGCCGCACAAAAACAGCCAATTTGGCGTCTTCACCATCTCTTCGGCTAGGCTTTGCGTAAATAATTCACCGCGCGGAGATGGGTAAATAAGTAGCGGTTTTTCGGCAGTTTCCAGCGCATGATCGACGGCTTTTGCTATCACGTCCGCGCGCATCACCATGCCCGAACCGCCGCCATAGGGTTTATCGTCCACCGTTTGGTGCTTATCTTCCGCAAAATCACGAATATTCAGCGCGTTCAGTGACCAGAGATTTTTCTTAAGTGCTGCGCCGGCAAGCGAGGCGCCGAGCGGGCCGGGAAACATTTCCGGAAAAAGCGTAAGAACGGTAATATCGAGGCGCATATCAGGTTTCAGGTGTCAGGTTTTGGGTTTCAGGGCTGGTGGTAAATTCAGGCAAATGGAGAATGAGATAGCCCTTTTCAATAGAAATTTCCGGCACAAATTCTTTGGTAAAGGGCAACATTTCTTCTGCACCATTTTCAAATTTTACATCCAGAATATCGCCGGCACCGAAATTATGTACGGCCTGCACGTTGCCCAATTTTTTGCCGTTCGGCGCACGGACTTCAAGGCCTTTTAAATCTTCAAAATAATAGCTGTTTTTGAGCTGTGGCAGAATCGCACGCGGCGCGTAAAGTTTTACGCGCGAGAGTTTTTTTACGTCCTCGCGCTGCGGATAGCCTTCAATTTTTGCCAGTAAATCACCGTTTTTCTGCTGGCGAATCGTCAGTTTTAATGTCTGATTACGTTCGGTGGTAAATTCAGAAATCGAAGCCAGCAGCTTGGTATCTTCCAAAAAACTACGCAAATGCGCTTCACCGTGCACGCCAAACGGCGCGCCGATTTCCGCGACACAGATCAAATTTTCTTTATGATTTTTCATGCACCAGCCTCACGCTGGTTTGGCTTATGCCGATTTTTTAGCAGCTTTAGCAGCAGCTTGAGCGGCCTTTGCGCCTTCTTTGCGCAATTCTTTTACATTAAGGCCGATTTTGCTGATGAATTTATCGATACGGCCGCTGGTTTCCGCGCCCACACCAAGCCAGTATTTCAGGCGATCTTCTTTAACCACCACACGTTGCGGGTCGTTATCCTGCAACAGCGGATTATAATGGCCAATTCTCTCGATGAACTTACCATCGCGCGAAGAGGTGCGTTCCGCTACCACAATACGGTAGAAGGGAATACCTTTTCTGCCACCACGGGCGAGACGAATTTTAGCAGCCATTCTATAATCCTTTCAAATACTTAGATTGCCCTTTTGGGCTATTTCTTTATACTAGAGGCGAGGTTTCTAAGCGATTTTGGGCAGAAAGTAAAGCGATTTCATGATCATCACTCCGCATTGGCCGCAACCGCTCGGTGCAAAGCCTATCGATTTGGGTCTGAATCGTATCCGGGAGCTCATGTCGCGGCTGGGTGATCCCCACCTAAAACTGCCCCCGGTTGTGCATGTTGCCGGCACGAACGGTAAAGGCTCAACTATTGCTTATCTACGCGCCTTTCTTGAATCTGCAGGTTACAAAGTGCACGCTTACACATCCCCGCACCTTGTTTACTTTAATGAACGTATCTTGCTTGCAGGTAAGCCCATTTCTGACCACACGCTTTATGACGTGCTGGAAACTTGCCGCAAAAAATCGGATGGTATCAATCTTACATTTTTTGAAGGCACAACTGCGGCGGCATTCTTAGCATTTTCACAAATTAAGGCCGATATTGTATTGCTCGAAACCGGTATGGGCGGCAGGCTTGATGCAACCAATATTCTGCCTAAACCTGCACTTACTATCATCACACCCATTTCGATGGATCACATGGAATTTCTGGGCGATACGCTTTCGGCTATCGCGCATGAAAAGGCTTGTATCATGAAACGTGAAGTGCCTTGTGTCATTGCACCGCAAGCCATGCCCGCACTTGCCTCCATTGAAGATTATAGTGAGGCAGTGCACGCGCCTCTTTATCTTTTCGACCGCGATTGGGATGTAATGCAAGAAAAAGCGCACTTCATTTATCGCTCAAAACATCGTGAAATAAAAAGCGCTTTACCTGCGCTTCCGGGCGAGCACCAAATTCTAAATGCCGGAACGGCGATCGCTGCCCTTGACCAACTGCCGCAATTCACTATTAGTACGCAGCATATTCTTCAAGGACTCCAAAAAGTGAACTGGCCTGCGCGATTGCAAAAAATACAAACCGGCCCTTTTAAGGATCGGTTGCCGGAGGGCTGTGATTTATGGCTCGATGGCGGACATAATGAAGGCGGAGCGGCTGCACTTTCAGCCTGGTTGCACTATATTCAAGTGCCTGTGCATTTAATTATTGGCATGACGGAAAAAAAGGACGCCACGACGTTTCTTAAAACGCTGGCGCCGCGCGTCGCATCCATTACTTGCACGCCGATTCCCGATGAAGATATGGCAATGAATCCACGTGTTTTGTATGCGGAAGCACAAAAGTTGCACGACGACGTTGCCATGGTGAGCAGCCCGGATATGGCCTTCCAGCATATCGCGGAATTCGCCAAGCCGCCTTACCATGTTCTGGTCTGTGGCTCGCTGTATCTGGCAGGCTATTTGCTGCGCGAACACGCATAATTCTTGCCTCCCTTCCGCTTACCCGCTATGGGTAAGGTTTATGTTACATACCATGACTGAAAAATCGAAATCGACAAATCCGCTGAAAGTGCCGCAGCAAATCGATCCAAAACATACGGCCAATCGCCGTGTCGTGGAATTTTTGCTGCGCTACTGGCTGAATCTGCGCGGTCGCCGCCCCTTCCCGCTGGAAAAGGAAATCGATCAGGTTGCGATTGGTGATGAGCATTGGAACAGTGCGTTCCTCATCAAAATTACACCGAAAGGTTATCGCTATTTATATATTGGCGAAGATTTGATGGAAGCATTTGGTCTCGATAGCGGCAATTTGGAAGAAGCGGAGCAGCTTATTGCCACCAGCGCACAGCGTGTGGTGGAACGTTTCGATGCCATGATTGGCTTGCGTAAACCGCTAGTGGATGAGGGTGAGTTCCGCAATTCGCGTGATGTGCTGGTGAAATACCGTCAGGTATTATTACCGATTGCGGCTAAAGAACCCGCCAAAGGTAAGGATTGGGAAATTTCCTATATCCTCGGCGGCATGCGCTGGAAAAAATTCCTAAATTAAATGCAGCCCGTTTCTTCTTCTAAATCTGGGCCGCTCAAAGGCCATATTACCGTGCCGGGCGATAAATCAATTTCCCACCGCGCGTTGATGATTGGTTCGCAGACCATCGGCAAAGTCACTATCACCGGCCTGCTTGAAGGCGAAGATGTATTGCATACCGCCGATGCTTTGAAAAAACTCGGTGTGCGCATCGACCGCATGAGCGAAAGCCATTACGAAGTCTATGGGGTTGGCATTGGCGGTTTCACGCCGCCGAAAGAGCCGCTTTATTTCGGCAATGCGGGCACTGGCTCACGATTGATGATGGGCTTGCTCGCTTCTTACCCTTTCGAAACTACCTTCACCGGCGACGCCTCGCTCTCCAAGCGGCCGATGAAGCGCGTGATAACGCCACTGAAACTTTGCGGCGCGCAATTTAAGGAAGATCGCGGAACCTTGCCGCTGACAATGCGCGGGATTTTCCCCGCAATGCCGATTGAATATACGCTGCCGGTTGCGTCCGCGCAGGTGAAGTCCGCGGCGCTGCTTTCCGGCCTCAATATTCCCGGCCATACGGTTGTTGTCGAACCAACGCCAACGCGCGACCACACCGAGCGCATGCTGAAATATCTCGGCGCCGATATTCGCGTAGAGGGTACAAAAATCACCCTCGTCGGCAAACCAGAACTGAAAGCAAAACCGATTCAGGTTCCCGCTGATCCTTCCTCCGCGGCGTTTCTGATAGCGGCGGCGCTGATGGTACCCGGCTCGAAACTCACCATTGGCCATGTTTGCCTGAACCCGCATCGCACCGGTCTGTTTACGACACTCAAGGAAATGGGCGCGAAAATCGACTATGCGAATCAGCGCGACATCGCTGGCGAGCCGGTCGCTGATATTCATATTGAATATAGTAAGCTCAAAGGTGTGACCGTACCGGCTGATCGCGCGCCTAGTATGATAGACGAATACCCTATATTGGCAGCCATCGCCGCCACCGCCGAAGGCACCACTAAAATGCTCGGGCTTGAAGAGTTAAAAGTTAAGGAAAGCAATAGGTTAAAAGCGATATTTGACGGGCTAAAAACCTGCGGTGTTGACGCCGTCATGGGTGAGGATTGGCTCGAAGTAAAGGGCGGTAAAGTTCCCGGCGGCGGTAAGCCGGTTGAAACCCATATGGACCACCGTATCGCGATGGCGTTTTTGGTGCTGGGGCTGACCGCAGAAAAATCGGTTACGGTAGATGACGCGAGATTTATTGCGACAAGCTTCCCGGGATTTATCGAAACAATGCGCCATGTCGGAGCTCAGATTAATTAGGCAAGAGGGTCAAATTTGTATTTTTGCTTAACTTCCTGGCGGACGGATTCGGGCAATTTTCCATATCCCCAATATAACAAATCCCCATAATTTTGCGCCTCAAAAGGCTCACCCGCTTTTAAAACCTGTTGTAGCTTTTGCTCATTTATCAAACTGACCTTAAGAATATAATACACTTCCGCTGACATAGATGTAGGCGGCATGCTGAAGTAATACATGCGAGATTTATTCGAGGCGACAGAAGCTATCCAGCTCATGAAATCCCGGGGGATGATGGATCTCTTTGCGTTTGAATACTGCCTGATTTCGTTGTGGCAATTTTTGGATCGATTGGCGGCGGAACATTAGTATTATTTTGTTCTTTAGCTGCATTTTCTCTACGATTTGCCTCTACGAAAGCCGCTTTTAAATCTTCATTAATGTCCTTTTGCAGTTGTCTAAATTCTTTTTCCGCCATGTCCGTCCAAGGAGTTCTAGTCGGCAGGATGATAGATTGCCCCTCTTGGTTGCATACTTTAATAACAAAATGCCCATTGGATACGCTTCTATCCGCAAAATATTTGATTGGTTGAGAGTGATAGTGGCGCGATCCTTTTTCTTCATTCACAAAATTCATGCATTCAATAAACAGTTTTAAAGCTTTTTCAGTGGCATCAAAAGACACATCGGCCCGCAGTAAAAAATTTTCGCGTTTAACAATGCGCTTAAATTCGGTGACAAACATAATGAAACTCCCTTTACTTTTCTCATTTTAATAATGAAATATGACAGATTCATGACAAACAAAGAAATATATAACCACTTGATATATAAGTGAATTTACAAATGGCCAATCTTGTGTTTTTACCAAGTTTCATAAAATTGTCATAATTCTTAGGTACATTATTCCTTAAGGGAGTGGTGCATGGACATCTCACGGCGAAATTTTCTAAAAACAGGCGCGCTTAGCTCAGCTGCCGGGCTTAATCCAGAGGCGCAGGCTCAAGAACGCTTGAATAAAATCGATACCGCTCTCAAAGGTATTTTTTTGCAAATTATCCCGGAAGATAATGATGAATTATCTCCGCTGGATTTAGCGGGATTAAATGTTGCAGAAGATTGTGATGACCGCATTCACACAGTACATTTTACTTTTCAAGGTGTTTGGGAATTTTTCCAATACGTCGCTAATAAAATGGGTAAAGCGACGATTGATCCAGATGTTATCAAAAAACATAGCTATGATTATATTTACGGCTCCAATGATATACGCGAATTAAGCATAGCTGCAGCCGCGACCACGGCACAAAACTACAGGCACGCAGATTATGGTTACCTGATGGAAGCGCATCGTTGGCTCATGGCAAAGCTGCCCGAAGTAGAAAATTTATTATCCGAAGCAGAGCGTTTTAATCCCGGCCATACACTTGAACTAGGTAATGGTTATGAAGAGATTTTTGGCGAATCGCTTTCTTTGCAATCGCTCAGAAAAATTCGACAGGAGCATAACGGCACGTTGGATCAATTATGCCAGACCTATGAAAAATGGACGCGTGGCCAAGGTAAAAAAGCCCCAAATATACGCGATATTTTTGCCCGCGCAGCTGCGACCCCCACTGAGATGGAGATGGATGATTATTTAGCGCAGTTAGGCCAAGAAAATTGTTATTACGACTTAAGGGACGCTGTTACAAATGGGATTCGCACTGAAGTAAAATCTCTCTATGAAGGTGCGCTTCGAAAAGTTGCGCCGGAAATTTATAAAACGCAGAAAGAACAAAAAAAACAAGTCGGAGAGGAAATCCGAAAAAGGATTCAGGAAGAAAATGAAAAATACCATGCTTCCAAGAAAACCGATATTTTCGAATCCAAGGACTTACATTATTGGGAGAATATTTTTGGTAAGGGTAATGT
>CAYPXJ010000054.1:0-8650 GCA_964414595.1 uncultured Rickettsiales bacterium | reverse complement strand
GGTAATATGTCGCTGAAGTTGGATATCTGGCACCAGAAATTCCATACTTTTGACGTCAACCCAAAGGAGACTCTCATGGCTAAAAAGAAAGCAAAAGCAGCGGCCCCGATTCGTCCGGTGAAGCAGCAGCTCACCAAATCGGCACTGCTGAATCACATCGCTGAAACCACCGGTCTGACACGTAAACAGGCTTCTGAAGTGCTGTCTGCGATTGAAGGCGCGATGCTCGGTTCGGTTCATCCGAACGGCGCTGGCGTATTTGTTCTGCCTGGCGTTTTGAAAATTACGCTGCGTAAAATTCCGGCTCGTAAAGCTGGTGCGCTTATCCGCAATCCCGCAACCGGCGAAATGATGAAAGCTTCTGCGAAGCCTGCATCGGTTCGCGTGAAAGTGCGTGCGCTTTCCAAACTCAAAGGTGCTGCAACCCGCTAATTGTTGTTGGCTCTTTATGGAAAAGGGGCGGTGCATACCGCCCCTTTTTTTGTGCCCGAATTCTGTTAAGTTACGCCCATGGATATTTTTTCGTATTTGCTGCTCATCAACGCGATTACTTTTATGCTTTACGCAGCTGATAAATATGCGAGCGTGCGTGGATGGCGGCGCATTTCAGAAAAAAATTTACATCTGTTTGCGCTCATGGGGGGCACACCGGCAGCCTTCATCGCGCAGCGTCTTTTTCGGCATAAAACGCGCAAAGCAGATTTTCAGCGAAAGTTTCTCATGGTGGTAATTCTGCAGGCGATTGCTATTACTGCGTATTTATTTCTGGCGTAATGCCAACCAATTATCGAGCAACTTTTTCAGATAAAAATGTGTGCTGGCGGTATGATGTGTGAGCGAAAGAATCTGCGTCTGAGTTTGTACCCAGGTTTTGACGGGCAAAGTTTCACCATCAGAAAAATATAGCTCCACATCCTGGTGCGTGACTTCTAAATGAAATTGCAAACCGAGCACATGATCACGCCATAAAAACCCCTGATGCGGACAGGCTTCGCTTGCGCCTAATTTCAGTGCGCCGGTTGGAATATCGAATTGATCATTGTGCCAATGAAAGACAGTCATCACCTCGCTAAAATTTTTGAGCAGTGGATGCGCGCGCGCTTCGTCGGTCCAGCCAATAGGAAACCAGCCGATTTCAGAAACCGCATTGCTATGCACTTTCGCGCCGAGAACATGCGCGATGAGTTGCGCGCCGAGACAAATCCCCAACACATATTTATTCGCATCTATAGCTGCGCGAATAAAAATTTTTTCTGCGGACAACCAGCTATGTTTCGCTTCGTCGTACACGCCCATCGGGCCGCCCAGTACCATAAGCATATCTATTTCTTGCACCGCCGGAAGAGGATCGTCACGATAAAGATGCGTGATATGCACGGTATGCTCGCGCTCGCGTGCCCAATTGGCTATCGCACCGGGGCCTTCGTGCGGAACATGTTGCAGAACAGAAATTTGCATAAGGCGATGCGTTTAACGCAGTTCGTAATCTACCGTCGTTACCACACGAACAATTTTTTGACGGTTATTTTCTTCCATGATGCCGGGGGCCTCGCCGAACGCAAGAATTTGGAACAGGCCTTGATTTGCGGTGCGTATTCCACCGACACGCGCGCCGGAATCACGCGCGAATTGTTCCGCAGCATCCTTGGCGTTTTTCGTCGCCTCTGCAATCATCGCTGGTTTGATATCGTTCAATTTCGTGAATTTATAATAAGGCCCGCTTTGCCCATAATTTCCGCTTAGTACCACGCCTGCGCTAATGAGCGCGCCCACTTGCGACGCCGCTTCCGCTACCGCAGCAACTTGGTCGGTGCGCACGAGAATGGTTTGCGCGATGATAAAACGATTGGTGGAAGCGCCCTCACGGTATACTTGCGCCTGCGCGTCTGTGACTTCGGGGCTTTGTGTGGATATCGCTGCTTCGGGCACGCCATATTTGCCTAAAAATTCGGCAATGAGTTTGGTATCTTTGCTGATTTTATTTTGCGCGTCGGTGAGATTGTTGTGTGCCGCGGTGATACGAATCGGCCATACGGCAAAATCGGCTTCCACCTGTTTTTCGGCGATGCCTTTTACGCTGACATAACGAAGATCATGCCGCGCGCTATAATAATTGTGACCAAGAAGCCAGCACCCGAGCAGGATGCTTACACCAAGGATAACGTAAGGCAGCGGTGATGTTTCTAGCTTCATGCTTACGGCTTAGCGTGGTTTCATGGCAGAGGCAAGCGGCAAGTGGAAAGCAGAATTTCGAGAGTAACAAGGAGCGCGACCGCGCGATAAACATCGAAGATGTGCTTTGTGCGACGGTCAGCATTTTTAACCTATTTGCGCGCTGACTTCGTCGAGATCGATCCCTTTTGCCCCCGGACGGCGGCGATAACCTGTACGCACGCGCGTATCTTTTTCTGTCACCGTATCCTCGTTGTACACGCTCAAATGGTAATCCTTGAATTCCTGGAATTCTTCGACGCGGTCTTTCGCGTATTTTTTACCACGCGTCGCCAGCGAATATTTCGCCGCATGCCATAGTGCCTTGAGGCCTGTACCGAGAGCAGCAGCTCCAAGCGCAGCTGCACCAATACCACTTGCAATCGCAAGACTGCCCGCGGCAATTCCTGTCATGCTTGCTGTAACGGCTGCACCACTTAACGAGCCGGTGAGAACGGTGGCGTATGTATATGTGGAGGCTTTGCGTTTTTCTTCTGCGAGATCTGCCGCACCGCCGCTCAAGATATAAAGTGCGCCGCATGCGCCGCGGAAAGTGGCGTATAAATCGTTGTACAGACCGACCAGGTTGAAGTTGGTCATTTGTTTCGGTTGATGGTTCGGATTGCCTTTTTTCTTATCCCAAATCAACGTTTCGTGATCGCTATAAATACCGGACGTATCGGCGTAACGATCCATCTCTTCGAGCTCGACAATATCTTTACGTTTACGTGAATGCTGGTACGCCATGCTGTACCAGGCAAGGCCTGAAAAGAGGAAGGCGGTTGTTGCGGCAACGCCCATCAAAATAGGCGAAGCGAGACCGCCTGCGATTGCGAGTGCGGCGGTTGTTACGCCGGCGCCTGTTGTTGCAGCAAGCGAAGATTCTTTGAATCCACCCCAAAGACGTTTGCTACCGGTGAAGAAATCGCCAAGGCCGCGTGCGAGCGAATATTCCCACTGCAGTGTTACGATGTTATCCGTATCGTAACCATGACGGTCGGTTTTGTTGTGGTATTGCGAAGTGCGGCGAGCGGCGCGATAGAAAAGGCTGCCCCAATCCTTATTATTAAATTGGCCAACGTTAAATTTTGTATCGGGCAGGAAGTCTTTTTTGTGAATCGGCCCAAACGCCTTTTCAAAATATTTAAGCATGTATTCGCCGGAGACGCGGTCGATGAGTCGGCCATGCCATAATACCGATGTAGCGACTTCACTCGGGCCATCGCTTTGTGCATCGCTTCGGCCAGCCTGGAAGAAACGTTGTGCGTGCTGATAGACTTTTTCCGACGTGCGCCCCCAACGATAGAACGCGGCGTTCATACCAATTTCTGGAATTTTATATTCCGGAATCGGCTGCTTGTTCGCATCGAGCTCATAGCAATAAAAATCGTTACCGTAACCAAGCGCGCGAGGGTCATCCTTACTATCGGGTTTCTTTACATCAAAATTACGCTTCCATACCATCAGGTATTTTTTGCCATCTTTTGGATCGGTAAAGTAGCCGCGAGGCTTTGCTTCGACTCTGCCATTTTGCTCTTCGAGAAGTTTTTTGATCTCGTTAAAACGAGCGCTGTTATGTTCTATTTTTTCACTTTTGAATTGCAGCACGCGGCAGGTGTTGATGCAGAAATGATTTTCGTAGGTGAAGCCAAGGCCAACATCTTTTTCATCCAAAAATTTTGTGCGCGGATCGATAATACCCATACTGCCATCGTATAAACCTTCACGCACGATAGTGATCTCGGCAGCGCCTTTCATTTCCACTTTTTCGCCGTTGATGATTTTGGGCAAGAAAGGTTTGTTTGGATCGGCGAGATAGACTTTGTCGCCCTCTTTCACCACGGTGAACCATTCGGTGCCGTTCGGATCGTATTCACCCGTTTGGGGATTGATTTTGATGATGTTGCCGTTCTTATCCAGATAATGACCGGAGAGATCTTTTTTATACTGCACAAGGTAATCGCCGATTACGACCGGTCGCGGCATTTTACTGACCATGTGCGTGGTGTAATATTCGCCTTCGAGCGTAATTTTGGACAGGTGACTCGCTGTAGATTTTGGAATCCGGCTTAGGCCGGTTTCCAGCATTTTAATTTTATCTTTTTCCGATTGGTTTTCGAAAATCACTTTTTCATCATCGCGCAAATATAAAAATCCGCGCTTCAACAAGCTGCCCGAAATTTTTTCGTAAATATGTGTTTCCTGGATACTTAATTTTTTTTCTTTTTCTGCTTCTTCTTGTGCCAGCGCGCTGTCTATGTCGCCGTGCAGGGCGTGTTGATGATAGAGCTGGTAAATTTTAGTTAAGTCTAAATAATCTGCCTTTACGGAACCGCATACCATAAGTTCGCCCGGCGCTACCATGCGGGGATAATCTTTTACGATACTTTCGCCATTTTTACCTATTGTCTTTATGCGGAAAGATTCGCCGTTCCAACCAATGGTTCCCTCGGGTACCAAGTGGCCTGGCACGCGCTGTACACGGAAGCCATCTTCTCGGCGTATCGCTAACCACCATTCGCCGTACGGAGTAATATAACCTGCATATTCACCGATTTGCGTTGCTTCGTTTTGACCAATGGCAAAGGATGCACCGATATTGGTACGGTTGGCGTTGACGGTACTATACATACCGCGTTCATTTTTCGCGCGCTTACGAACTACTGTATCGTCATATTCCTGATCGCTACCGGATTTGATGGGGCCGGTTTTCGGATTGGTGGGCGTGGAGCCTTGCGTGCCCATGCGCTTTTCAAACGCATCCAGCCGCTGGTTAATTTCAGCCAGCAGATGCGTATCGCCAAGCGGTGATTTTGTGACAGACGCAATCATAATATCAATTCATACCCCTTTGATTACAATCTACGGGGGAATTGTTACAGATTTGTGACAAAACGAATAAAATTTGAAATAAATTAGAGAGGGAGGAAAGTAGTGGAAAACAGCCGAAAATCAGCGTTATAGACTATTCTTTATCCGTGTTTGAGAAGGAGCGATGGTGGATAAAACGGCTGATTTTGATGATATCCTGCACGGAATCAACGCTACGCTCCAGGTTTTTAGCCAGTAGCAGAATATGCGAATAATCAGCCTTATTTTCGTCCGCATCCGACTCGCCTAAATGGCGAGTTAATTCCTGCACGATGTTCTTATAAGCGGCGTCGGCCTTTTCCCAAGCCTGTTCGAGCGCATCGGCCTCCGACGCGTCAAATTGCACTAGTAATTGCATGCAGATATGCAGGCTGTGATCGAGAATATCGGCAAGCGACCGCACCTGTTTTTGCATATTGGCGGAAAGCGGATGCTCAACTTTCGGCAGGCGTTTGGTGACGTTTTTGATTTTATCGGCAATGCTTTCCAGGATGCCGGCGATTTTGATGGAGCCGATGACAAAACGCAGCTCTTCGCCCAGCGGGTGGAATTTGGAAAGAATTTGCTCCACGGTGAAGCTGATTTGCTTTTCCGCCTCGTTAATCTGGCGGTCTATTTCCTTGGCCTGGGCAAATTTATCGGATTTGGTTTCCGCCGCTTCAATCACGACCTGAGTCAGTGATTGAATATGCTCCGCCATGCCGATCAAAAGGCCGTGCAAGCGCTTAAACGATTCATCCAGATCGCGAAACGCGTGGTTTTCGAAGTTCAACATGGCCTTATTGTAACGGGTTTGGAGGGTTTGCGTAAGTGATAATTTTGATGCAATACATATCAATTTCCTATATAGAGAGCCGCTTTTTAACTTTTAGGACATTATGAAAGACATTCGGAACATCGCGATTATCGCGCACGTTGACCACGGCAAAACCACGCTGATTGATAATATTCTCAAGCAATCCGGCACCTTCCGCGAAAACCAAGCGGTGGAAGAACGCGTCATGGATTCCAACGATTTGGAAAAAGAACGCGGTATTACGATTCTTGCAAAGTGCACTGCCATTGAGTGGGAAGGTGTGCGCATGAATATTATTGATACGCCCGGTCACGCCGATTTCGGCGGCGAGGTGGAGCGTGTACTCCATATGGCCGATAGCGCGCTGCTTCTGGTGGATGCCGCCGAAGGCCCGATGCCGCAGACGAAATTCGTGCTTTCCAAAGCGCTGAAAATTGGTCACCGCCCGATTGTGATTATCAATAAAGTCGATCGCTCCGATGCGCGCGCAGACGAAGTGCTCAATGAAGTATTCGATTTGTTCGTCGCGCTCGATGCCAGTGAACAGCAGCTTGATTTCCCCGTGCTTTATGCCTCCGGCCGCGCGGGTTGGTGCGCGCCGTCGCTTGAAGCGCCGCGTGAAAATTTGCATCCGCTTTTGGAACTGGTGCTCAAACATGTGCCGGCGCCGAATGTGAAACTCGATGCGCCGTTTGCGATGCTCGCGACACTTCTGGATTACGATCCGTATGTGGGCCGTATTCTCACGGGCCGTATCGAAAGCGGCATGGCAAAAGTGAATCAGCCATTCAAAGTTTTGGACTTGAAAGGCAATGTGATTGAGCAGGGACGTTTAACGAAACTTTTAAGTTTCCAAGGTATTAACCGCGTGCCGGTGAACGAAGCGCAAGCGGGCGATATCGTTGCGATCGCGGGCGTAGAAAAATCGCAGGTATCGCATACGATTTGCGACCCAGCGGTGGCCGAGCCGATTAAATCGACGCCGATCGATCCGCCAACAATGGCGATCACGATTCATGTGAATGATTCGCCGTTCGCGGGGCAAGAAGGTAAGAAAGTGACATCGCGTTTGATTCGCGATCGCCTCTATCACGAAGCAGAAAAGAACGTCGCGATTCAGGTGCGCGATACGGAAGGCGGCGAGGCGTTTGAAGTAAGCGGCCGCGGCGAATTGCAGCTCGGCGTTTTGATTGAGACGATGCGCCGTGAAGGTTTCGAACTTTCGGTTTCGCGCCCCCGCGTGTTGTTCAAAGAAGAAGGCGGCCAGAAACTTGAGCCCTATGAAGAAGTTGTGATCGACGTGGATGAAGAACATAGCGGCGTCGTGGTGGAAAAAATGGGCAAACGCAAAGCTGAGATGCAAGATATGCGTCCGTCCGGCGGCGGTAAAATGCGCATTGTGTTTATCGCACCTTCGCGCGCGCTCATCGGTTATCAGGGCGAATTCCTCACCGATACGCGTGGTACGGGTGTGCTCAACCGTCTGTTCCATTCTTACGGTCCGTTCAAAGGCGAACTCGAAGGCCGACGCACCGGCGCGCTTATCGCCATGGGCACTGGCGAAGCAGAGGCGTACGCGATGGAAGGGCTTTCCGAACGCGGCGTCTGGTTTATCAAACCGCGCGACCGCGTTTATGACGGCATGGTGATCGGCGAAAATAACCGCGATAACGATTTGGAAGTGAACGTGCTGAAAGCAAAACAGCTCACCAACTTCCGCGCCGCGGGTAAAGACGATGCGATTCGCCTGCCGCCTCCGCGCCTCCTCACGCTGGAAGATATGATTGCGTATATTCAGGATGATGAGCTGGTGGAAGTAACGCCGCTCACGTTGCGTCTGCGTAAGAAGATTTTGGATACGAACGAACGCAAGAAATATTCGCGCGCTAAAGCTTCTTAATTCTACTATCTTGGCCATCAAAAAATTCTACTAGGGCGGGCATCTCCGTTGCGCTTTCTGCGCGCCGCTGCTCATGTACCGAAGCGTACACTCCGCTGCGGTGCTCGAAAACGCTGCCTGGCTGCCTCGCCCTAGCGAATTTTATTTTTTTCTTATATACAGAGCATGTATGAAAAAAATTTTTCTTCTCGCATGTTTCTTTTTCGCTATTTCCGCCCAGGCGGAGGAGTTGCATTACCTTAAGCCCGGAACCCTTAAACCGGAATTTTTAACGCCGCCGATTGAAGTTCGTTCTCAGGAATGGAATCAGGAAATTGAAACCATCCTCAAAGCGCAGCAGGAAGCTACAACTTCGGATTTCGCCGCGGCGCTATATGAAATTAAAGTGCGGCCAGAGCTTGTGACGCAAGTGTTGGGAAAAGATTTCGCGCGCGATACCAAGCCGGCAACCTATATGCTGCTCGATAAAGTGGGCGCGGATTGCAAAACGCAGGTGCATGCGGCGAAAGATTTTTGGAAAACAAAGCGGCCCTACGAAGAAGATGCACGGGTGAAACGCCGTCTGCCGAAACTAGGCAACGGGGCGTATCCCAGCGGCCATACGGCCTGCCCACGCGTGATGGCGGAAGTGCTCGGCGAGCTTTATCCTGAAAAGCGCGGCGATCTCCGCGCGCGCGCCGAAGAAATGGCGCATCACCGCATTATCACCGGCGTGCATTACCCGCATGATCTGGCGGGAGGACGGGCGATGGCGCTCTTAGTTTTCGGCGCGCTGACCCAGAGCGAAATGTACCGTGTTGATTTGGAAAAAGCGCGCGCCGAAATCGGCAAATAACCAGAATTCCTTGACTTCCAGGCATTCTCCTGTATAG
>CAYPXJ010000053.1:0-9062 GCA_964414595.1 uncultured Rickettsiales bacterium | reverse complement strand
ATATCGGCCTCATGAAAGCGGTGGATAAATTCGAATACCGTCGTGGTTATAAATTTTCGACCTACGCGACCTGGTGGATTCGCCAGGCGATCACACGTTCGATTGCGGATCAGGCGCGCACGATTCGTATCCCGGTGCATATGATTGAGACGATCAATAAAATCGTTCGCACGAGCCGCCAGATGCTGCATGAAATGGGCCGCGAGCCGACGCCGGAGGAACTGGCGACGAAACTCGCCATGCCGCTCGATAAAGTACGCAAGGTGATGAAAATCGCGAAAGAACCGGTGAGCTTGGAAACGCCGGTGGGTGATGAAGAAGGCAGTATGCTCGGTGATTTCATCGAGGATAAAAATGCGATTCTGCCGCTTGATTCGGCGATCAATTCCAACCTACGCGAAACGACAACGCGGGTTTTATCTTCGCTCACACCGCGGGAAGAGCGCGTGCTGCGTATGCGTTTTGGTATTGGTATGAACACCGACCATACGCTTGAGGAAGTCGGGCAACAGTTTAACGTGACGCGCGAGCGTATTCGTCAGATTGAAGCGAAGGCGTTGCGTAAACTCAAGCATCCGAGCCGCTCACGTAAACTGCGTGGATTCCTGAATAAATAATTAAGCTGAGAGCGATGCGTCGTTCTTGGGTGTGGATGTGCGTTTTTCCAAAAGACGCGCTGCGTGGGTAGTCAAATGCGTTTCCTGCGAAGGAGATAATTGTGACGCCACGCGGGAAAGACCTGCATGCAAGCCAAGATTTGTCATCGCGGAAATACCTGCAAAAGCGGTCACGGCGGTGACGGAACTTACTACCACGGGAAAAGCCAAAGCGGTTGCGGTAGCAAGAACAGCTACGGTGCTGCAGCTCAAGACATTGCTTTTTAAAAATGCCGCCGTACGGTCATGGAAGACATGCAAGAGGCCTTTCTTGGCGGCATCCGCATTCGCACCAAAACTTTCTAACTCGTTCAAAATAAAACTACGATCTTCGGACGAAAGATTTTCGACGCCGCGTTGTTTCATGGCCTGATCAATGTATTTGCCCCAACGCGTTTCCAATTCTTGGCTGGGTGCTTCGGGTTGTTCGATTTTTTCTTCGGCTTTTGCCGCGCGATGTAACACGCCGCTGATGGCGGATTTCACTACGCCCTTGCCCGGCTCATTGTAAGTGATGAAATAATCGGGGCTGTTAATGCCTTCTTCAAAAAATTGTTCGGGGGAAATTTTGATCGCTTTACGTTCGCCTGCTTTTTGGCCTTCGTGCGGTTTTGCCAGTATTTCAGGCTCGTATTTCTCATAAGTGAGAATCTGCTCCACAGGGATTTCGGCGGTGCCGATACGAACTGCTTTAATTTCCGTCATAATCTGCTTCCTACCCTTTAGTCTAGGCAGGAAATGTTACAAAATGATGACAGTTTAGAGGATTTTCTGACCCGTCTTCGCCCAGTCAGCAAGGAAGGCGGCAAGGCCTTTGTCCGTAAGCGTATGCTGTGCAAGCTGGCGCAATACCGCAGGCGGTAAGGTTGCCACGTGCGCGCCAAGCAGAGCGGATTTATGAATATGTATCGGGTTGCGGATGGAAGCGACCAGCACCTCGGTTTTGAGATTCGGATAATTCTTATACATCTGCACGATATCGGCGATGAGCTGCATACCATCCTGCGAAATATCATCCAGGCGGCCCACAAACGGCGAGATAAAGGTCGCACCAGCCTTGGCGGCGAGCAGTGCCTGATTGGCCGAAAAACAGAGCGTTACATTGACCTGATGGCCTTCGGAGGTGAGGGCCTTACAGGCTTTCAAACCATCCCAAGTGAGGGGGAGTTTGATACAGACATTCGGGGCGATTTTCGCGAGTTTTTTACCCTCGGCGATCATTTTATCGGCTTCGGTAGCGACGACTTCCGCGCTCACAGGACCTTTCACAATGCCGCAGATTTCCTTGATCGTCTCGATAAAATCGCGACCGGATTTCATGATGAGCGAAGGGTTGGTGGTCACGCCATCCACCATGCCGGTGGCAGCAAGATCCTTAATTTCAGCGATTTCGGCTGTATCGATAAAGAATTTCATGCAAGGCTATATAAAGCGGTGGGCGGCAGGTGGCAAGAGGTAAGAGCGAGGATAGAAAGTCCGAGTCAGCCTTGAGCCATGTCTCATCGCGGAGGATAGTAATCGAAGCGGGGGAAAAAATGAAAAATTAGCGCTGCGGCTGGTCGTCGCGCGTGCGCTCGGCGCCTTTTTGTGCTTGCATGAAATCTTGCCAATAACCGCGGCTTTCGGCCGAAGTGCTGATACGAATCATTTCGCGAATCAAAGTCATGCGTTCGCTCATGATAATATTACTCCAGAAACCTTTCGGCTTGCTCATGCCGACGATTTGTTCATCCTTATTTTTATAAAGCGGGTGCTTAAAATGCTCCTGTCGGACAGGGTTGTTTGCATCCGTATTGCGAAAGGGATTGGGTACATTGTTTTTATCTGTCGCGCCGCCGCCGGAGAAATGCGCATAATATTGCGATTCCTGGTTTTTGCGAAAACGCTGATATTCGTTGAAAGCCCGTAATTGTTTGACAAATTCTACCGCGCGGCGAAACACTTTACGCAAAAAATAAAGGGTTACCAGCAGCGTAACTATCTGCACAAAATTGAGTTCAGGCAGCGTAAAACCGGCGATTTGCATAGCCTAAATCTTACCAGAAATCTGGCTAATTTTGGAAAAATTCTCTATACTATTTTTATGCATAATATTGTTCTGACCATTAACCAGTCGCTGCAAGTGGCGGCGCTTTTGCCAACGATCGTTGTGCTTGTGTACCTTCTGGTTGCGACACGTCATACGCGCCTAACCTTATTGCCTATCGCGCAGTTTTTGGCGATTTCGGCGTTGTTTTTGCCTGCGCTGCGCGTGTTTGCACCCGCATTGCAGCATTCTGTTGGGTTTGCACGCGGCATGCTGTTTTTGGAAAGCTTGATTCCTGCGGTGAGCTTTTTGCTCATCATGCAATTTCTCATTATGCGCGTGCCGTCTTTTTTATATTGGGTGATTTTGGCGGTGCCGATTATTGGAGGTATGCCATTTATTTATCTGGTGACGGAAGCGCCCGAAATTTGCGTGAACGATCACACTTGCATTAACTCCGAATATGCGCTGATGATGTACCGCATTTTGGGTACATCCCTTGTCTTTTTGCTATTGTTATTTTTGATACCGAGCAAACGTCATGTAGCCGTAGGCCGCGATCAGGCGAAGCACCGTCAGCAATACTGGCTGGTGATTACCATTATTGTTTTTAACGTGCTGTTGCTCGCGGTGAACCTCGCGCGGATTGGCGATTATATCAAACTCAATCAGGCTAATTTCGTGAATACTATGATTGGCATTAGCTTTATTTATTTGGTGATGTCGTCGATGTTCCGCGTGTTTCATACACCTTACATGCGACCTAATAAAAAGGCTCAACTTAGCCCGGTTGAATATGCGCTGGCGGATAAGATCATCGTGTTTTTTACCGACCAGAAAATTTACCGCGAGATGGGCCTGAGCCGCGCAAAACTCGCCGACCGATTGCAGGCGACGGAGCATCAAGTTTCTAAGGTGATTAATTATCATTTCAAAAAAAGTTTTAATGAGCTTTTAAATGATTACCGTCTGCGTGAGGCTAAGGAATTGCTGGAAAAAACCGATCAACCGGTAACGGTGATTGCGTATGATGTGGGGTTTTCAAGCCTCACGTCGTTTAACCGTGTGTTCAAAAAAGCCACGAAAGTGGCGGCCAGCGAATACCGGGAAAAATTGCGTAAGCCTATTCAAAACAGCGCATGAAGGCGTTCATATTTGGCAGGGATTTGCCGGCGCAATAGGCGCTGCTCTGCAGCATCGCCAGTTTATCGGAAAGAAAGCCGAAAAGCGTATCCAGGAAACCGGAATCAGAAAGCCCGGCGAGGAACATCGCCGTGATGGCGAATACCGGAATCAGCACAATCGTTTTAAGTTTAAGAACATGGCCGAAAATGAAAATGAGGTTCGGCTCGAGTTTCTTAAACAAGCCACCAAGCCCGGAAAAAACGGTGCCGATAAAACCTTGCGGGGCGGTGAAATCTTTTGGAAGTTTAAAATCTGACATGGGCTCTCCCTATGCCAGAATCCTATCATTTAAATATGACAGTTTTGTGACCGTTCAGCAAAATACGGTGTTCCACCTGGTATTTCAGCGCGCGGGAAAGAACTTGCGATTCAATATCTTGGCCGAGCGCAACCAGATGTTCCGGCTTATGGGAATGTTCCACGCGCACAACTTCCTGCTCAATAATCGGGCCTTCATCAAGATCGGACGTGACATAGTGTGCGGTCGCCCCGATGATTTTTACGCCCCGGTCATAGGCCTGGTGGTAAGGTTTCGCACCTTTGAAACTCGGCAAAAAAGAGTGATGAATATTAATGGCGCGGCCCAGCAATTTTTCACACATAGCGGGGGAGAGCACCTGCATGTAGCGCGCAAGGGCTACAATGTCGGCATCCCCCATCAGCGCGAGCAGTTTTTTTTCCTGCGCGGCTTTGGTTTGCGGTGTGATGGGCAGATAATGGAAAGGGATTTTATGCCACTCGACGATGGGACGCAGCGTTTCGTGGTTGGAAATGACCGCGGGAATATCCACCGCCAGTTGCCCGGTGCGATAACGGTAAAGCAAGTCGTTCAGGCAATGCTCCGCTTTGCTGACAAGAATCACCAATTTTGGTTTGACCGCGAGATCGCGTATTTGCCAATTCATCGCGAATTTTTTTGCCACGGCTGCGAATTTCTTTGCAAAACTTTCTGCGGTAAGCGGCGCTTCAAACTCCGTGCGCATAAAAAATTGGCCCGTGGCAAAATCGCCAAATTGCGCCGATTCCAGAATGAAACCTTGGTGCTCAGTGAGAAAGGACGAAACCGATGCGACAATCCCTTTGACATCCGGGCAAGAGAGCGTGAGAATAAAATGCGCATTTTTCATAAGGACTTAAACGTAATGCAACGACTTACATTCCTCAAGCTATTTACTGTTCTAGCGTGCCTTTTCTTGCTTAATAGCTGTATTAATGTGAAGGATTTCGGCGAATATTGGAATGCTGGCATCGTGGATGATGCACTGGTCGGTCACTGGGAGCATACGGTGCGCCGTAAGGCTCCTATTGAAATTACGAAAGGTAAAGATGGGTTGTTAAAACTCGAATATAAAACCCAGGATAAAATTTATAACCAGGTAAAAACGCTTTATATCAATGGCACTACCTTCCTGATGATGAAGGAGAAGCCAAAAGATAAAGGCGGTATTTTATGGGCGTATGTTTTGCAGGATGACTATCTTGCGTTTTTCATTCCCGATAAAGAGCGCCGCCGTGAGAAATTGTCGGGTTTTTCTTCGCCCGGTATTGATGTGGATACGAATGTGCCGACGATTGCTGTGCTTAATGATGAGTCGATGAAGGTGATGGAGAAAATCGTCGCGATACCAAATCTCTGGGTGGAATATAATAAATATAAGCGCGCTAAACCCGAAGAGCCGCAAAAGCCCGCGAAGAAAAAGAAGAAAAAGAAAAAAGAATAATTATTTCTTGGTAAAAAATTCGTGTACGACGCGATCGCCCGCTGCGATATGCAGCGTTTTTGATAAGCCGGCATTAATTTCAAGCACCGCTTTTACTTTGCCTTGCGAACGTAGAGAATACGTGGTTTCGGGTTTGGTATTGGCCAAGATGGACTCGATCGTTCCATCTTCGCGAATGAAAATCATATCGAGCGGAATATAGGTGTTCTTCATCCAGAACGAGACTTCCCGCGGTGTATCAAACACAAACAACATACCATGATCCTTTGGCATGGATTTGCGGAACATCAGTCCACGCACCTGATCCTCGCGTGTAAGCGCAAGCTCGATAGTGAAATGTTGTTCACCTTGGGATGTTTTTATATCTAGCGATGAAGTTTGAAAGCTGTGTTCCGCTTTTGCCGGCGTTACCAGCGTGAAAACCAAAATAGCCAAAATGGGGATGTAACGCATATCAATTTACTTGCTGGAAATATTTATCGCTGCGGTATTGATCGTTGATAAAATCTTCAAGATTATACATGCGAACAAAAGACATCGAAAACTCCCTGGAGATACCACGTTTGCCAATGGCGGCGAAATAAGGCACTTCGCCATTAAAAGAGGAGCCAGAAGAGCGCAGCGCGCGGCTTAACACGGGCGATAGCAGGCTTTCCTGGCCCGGCGAAAGAATAAGGGGTACAAAATTCAGCTTATCTTTTTGCAACAAAAACACGGCGAGCTCCCGCGCATCGGCATCGGTAGAAATAGCAAAAGTGCGCAGGCCTTCGTCACTGAAACGGCCGGCAATTTTATTGGCCTGATTGAAATAATAGCGGGAGAGAATATTTTTGGAATTATAGACAAAAATAAAGGTGACGGCATCGGATTGCTGAAGTGCGGCCGCAATCATCTGGGCATTTACCACCCGAATTTGGGGTAATATGGTTTGTTGGGCTTGCGTGAGCAATTCCCGGTTTTTGGTAGGGTTGTTATAGACCTGCGAATACCACAAAAGCCCGCCGATCACGGCAAGAATGGCGATGTTTCTAAGGTTGAATATCTTCGGCCTGTAGAGTTTATAGCCGTGATCCTGTGTCACCTCTTGCTCCCAGCGGTAATTAGCTTTATAACAGCCGTTTTACTACTCTTGAAAAATGATGCAAGGAAAATAGGGTGTTAGCAGAAAATCTTCACCCTTAGACGTTATGAAAATGGATTTCATCAAAATGCACGGGCTCGGCAATGACTTTGTCGTTGTGGATGGGCGCACGCAAAAAATTAAATTCTCCCCCGATAAGGTGCGTGCTGTTGCTGCGCGCGTGACCGGTGTGGGTTGCGATCAGCTTATTGTCATTGAACCTTCCAAAAAAGCCGATGCGTTTATGCGTATTTATAATGCGGACGGTGGCGAGGTGGCGGCGTGTGGCAATGCGTCGCGCTGCATCGGCGATATTTTAATGCGCGAGCTTGGGCAAAAAGAAGCGTCGATCGAAACCAAAGCGGGTGTGGTGAAAGCCTATAGCGCGCCGCGCGGGCAGGTGACCGTCGATATGGGTAAACCGAAACTCGAGTGGAAAAAAATTCCGCTCTCTGAACCACGTGATACGCTTGATCTCGGTATCGTGATTGATGGTATGTCGCACCCCGTTGGCGTAAGCATGGGCAATCCGCATGCGGTATTTTTCGTGGCGGATGTCGATAAAATTGATGTGGAGAAGAACGGCCCGCAAATTCAGGCGATGAAACTTTTTCCTGAGAGCGTGAATGTCGGCGTGGCGCAGGTGATCGACCGGCAGCTTATCAAACTCCGCGTGTACGAACGCGGTGCCGGCGAAACGCAGGCCTGTGGCACGGGTGCGTGTGCGGCGTTGGTTGCTGCGGTACGACGCAAGCTTATCGATGGGCGCAAAGCAGCGGTGCATCAACGCGGTGGCGTCATGCATATTGAATGGCGTGACGACGATCGCGTCTTGATGACCGGGCCGGTCGCGACGGTGTTCGAAGGAAGTATCACGCTATGAGCGCGGAAATTTTTACCTTCGGTTGCAGACTCAATGCCTATGAAAGTGAGGTGATTAAAAATCTCACGAAGGGGCAGGAGCATCTGGCCGTGTTCAATACGTGTACGGTAACGAAAGAAGCCGAAAATCAGGCGAAGCAGGCGATACGCCGTTTTCATCGTGAGCATCCGGGCAAAGAAATTATCGTCACGGGTTGTGGCGCGCAGGTGAACCCGGAAATTTTCGCAGCGATTCCCGGTGTAGCGCGAGTGCTTGGCAACGAGGAAAAACTCAAAGCCGAATCCTACGCGCAAGGCCGCGATGCGTTCGGCGAAGAGAAAATTTTGGTGAATGATATTATGGCGGTTACCGAAACCGCCTCGCATATGGTGACGGGTTTCGAGGGCCGCGCGCGCGCCTTCGTGCAGGTGCAGAATGGCTGCGACCATCGCTGTACGTTCTGCATTATTCCTTATGGCCGCGGTAATAGCCGCAGCGTGCCGGTCGGCGAAATTGCGCGCGAAGTGCAGGGGTTGGTTGAAAGTGGGTATAACGAAATCGTGCTGACGGGGGTCGATATCACCGATTACGGCAAGGATCTCCCCGGTGCGCCGAGTCTCGGCGGGATGATCAAGCGCGTGTTGAAACTTGTGCCGGAGTTGAAACGTCTTCGGCTTTCCTCGATTGATGTCGCCGAGATTGATTCGGATTTGCTCGATTTAATTGCGAATGAGCCGCGTTTTATGCCGCATCTGCATTTATCAATGCAGGCCGGTGACGATATGATTCTGAAGCGCATGAAGCGCCGCCATACGCGCGCGCAGCTGCTTGCATTTTGTTCGCAGGCACGCGATTTACGCCCCGGTATTGTGTTCGGCGCGGATGTGATTACCGGCTTCCCGACCGAGGATGATGCGATGTTTGAAAATACGCGTGCGTGCGTGGAAGAGGCGGGCATTACCTGGATGCATGTGTTCCCATACTCGGAACGCGAAGGTACACCGGCGGCGAAAATTCCCGCAGAGAAACAGGTGCCACACCCGCTGCGCAAATCACGGGCGAAAATTCTGCGCGAGCTTGGCGCGCAGCATGAGCGCACACTTATCGCAAGCTATCGCGGCACGACGCAAAATGTGATTATCGAGGAAGGTGGCTTTGGCCGCACAGAGCATTTTGCGCGCGTCGCGGTGAATGAAAATCTGCCGGTGGGTGAAATAGCAGAAGTCGCGTTATAAAAAAAACAACCGCTGCCAGCACAGCGGTTGTTTTCTATTCAAGATGCTTCCTTTATCTTTGCTTTCATCTTGGAGAAAGCTGCTTTTAACGTACGACCCGTGCCGCCAACCGTAGCGCCATATCTTGGGAAAAGATGTGCTCCCCATTGTCCATCAGGCCAACGGACTACAAGAAACCGAAATGAATTACGGCTATCGGATTTGTAGACACTGACTAAGCACGCGAACTGCAGATGAGACCAAGCTAATGCCTCGAT
>CAYPXJ010000052.1:0-9887 GCA_964414595.1 uncultured Rickettsiales bacterium | reverse complement strand
GGTTATAAGTCTAGTGATGGGGAATGTCAACAGAGATATTGATAGATTTTTTATTGCGCTGTTAGTCTCTATCAAAAGCCAGGAATCTAGCGGCTTCTAGTTGACCTAGCGGGCCGCAAAGTATTTACATGTTTTATCATTTCCTCTGCCACGGCACGCATATCATCTAATGTGGCATTCTTACCTGAAATACAGAGGCTATTTACTACACCGGTAAAAACCGGGGTCAGTTTTTCCTGTACCTTATCCGGTTCCAGATAACTTCTACTTCGAACATCCATGGAAGAATGGAGCAGATCTCTACGGATTTCCGCTCCATTCTTGGCGCTTTTCCGCGCATAGCCACCCACAAGTTTTTTTAAGTCCTCTTGCCAGCCATCACGCAGATTCAGCGCCTCCTTTTCCATTTACAGCCTTACTTCTTCGTGGTCGTCGTGACTGTCAGACCATGCTGTATCAAGCCCTTTACGAGCAGGTAAAGCACCGCGGCATTCAGCACATGCCACATAAAATGCGTACCGAGCGCAAAGCTGCCGCACACCATGAAATCAACCGTGCGGAACACGATCGACACCGTGAAGATCAGCACGATGGTCATGAAGTCTTTCGCCCAAGGATGATGCTTCGTTTTCATATAAACAAGCATACCCACTAAGGTCAGGTACGGCACAAGATACATCACCGAACCGTTGAGCGTGTTCGGATCCATGTATTTACCCACCAAATAGGTTGCCACCTGGAAGCCGACAAAGAAGATCGCCACCGTTTTGACGGGCATCTTCAACGCGCGCAGAAGCAGGCTTAAGAAGAAAATATTCACAAACAGCGTGATAGGAATCACATCCATCATCATCGCCTGCTCGGTTGCCTGCGTATGGAACATAAAACTGCCGATACCGATGACAAACACCAGCACGCTGAGCAGCACAATATCCCAGTGCTTTTTCACCGTCAGGCCGTGTGTCTTAATCATCTTAAAAAGAAGAATGGCGGCGACGATAAACGCAGCATTCGTAATCGCGTTGACCGGTTCGGCCCAGAAGCCCGGGTCGCCTATCGGGGTTCCCCCCTCTACCATTTCTATCCTCTCACAGTAGTTAAACAAAGTACTCATATGCACCCCCATGTTAAATCAGGTTCTCCCTGATGTTCGCCGGCGCGTTTTAAGCGCCCGCGGAACTTCGATAATTAGATACGGCCCTTTTTGGCCAGTTTCGCCTCGCGGATTAATCTGCCGCGGCGATTCACATTTCGCACCAACTGCACCATCAGAATATAAATCAGCACCGAGTTGAGCGTGTGCCACAGAAAATGCGTGCCGAACGGAAACACCGCACACACGCCATTATCCACGGCGCGGAAAAACAGCGAAATACATCCCACCAGCGCCGCCAGCAAAAAATGCCGCGCCGAAGGGCGGTTATTCATATTAAGATAGATGGCGATCACAATCAGCGCCGTCATACTCGAAAGATACGCAATCGAATCGTTAAACGCGCCGGGGAATTGGTCCACCAACGTATAGGTCATGCCACCGAAGGCCAAAAATGCGATCGCCATCTCAAACCAATCCAGCCGCATCGTGCGTATCAAGAAGCTGAAAAAATACCCCAAAATGAAAATCACGATAGGGATTTTGTCCATAATCTCCGCCCATTTGGTGGAAAATGTATGGAACGTGAAACTACCGATACCAATCAGCACAATCACGAAATTCAAAAAGAACACATCGCCGATAAATTTATGCCGTTTAAGTTCCGGCGCTTTGCGGCGATAGCGGTAAACGGCCCACGCCGTTACCAAAAAGAAAAGGCTACTGACGGCGTTGTATGGCTCCTCCCAGAGACCATGCGCGGTGCGCTCACAGACGCGATCTACAAAAAAACTCCCAAAGAGTAGTTTGACATCCATGCCCCTATTATAGCGTAATTTACAGCGCGCGCGTGCAGATTCTATTCTGCATTGCAACAAAAACGGCGCACATTGCTGCGTTGCAACAGTTATAGAACCTTTATTTAAAATGCTTACGCTTGATTTTGCATCACTCTCACCTAGATTACTACGCCATGGTTCAAACCGCCCTTTCCCTGCTTCACGATCATCTTTCTACACGCGCCCGCGCGGTGGAGGCTTTTTTTGCGGCGCAGCTTTCCGGCAAGGAACCTATCGTTTTCCACTCCGTCGATATCCGTTACTCCGGCTATAAGATCGCACCGGTGGATTGTAATTTATTCCCGGCGGGGTTTAATAATTTGCCGCGTGAGAGCCATGCGCAGTTTGAAAAATACATGCGTGCGTTTCTTGAGCAGCATCACCCCTCGGCAAAAAAGGCGCTGCTCATTATCGAGCATTTCACGCGCAACACCTATTATCTCGATAACGTGGAAACATTAGCCAAACTTCTCACCGCATCCGGGTTGGAAGTTGCGCTTGGCAGTTTTAAGCAGGATGAAATTTTCTACACCGCCGAAGGCAAAGCGCTGGATGTGCACGCACTCAAAAATACCGGCGGCCATCTGGAAACAGCGCAAGGTTTCCGTCCAGATATTATTCTGCTGAATAATGATATGACAGGCAGCCTGCCTGAAATTCTGGAACATACCGCACAACCCGTTTTGCCGCCGCCGCAGCTCGGTTGGCATACGCGGCGTAAGAGCACCCACTTCCGCATCTATGAGGATGTGGTAGAAGAATTTGCAGCGGTACTTGAAATAGACCCTTGGCTGTTAAGCGCATTTTCCAATCGCTGCGGCATGGTGAATTTCAAAGAGCGCACCGGCATTGACTGCGTGGCGCAGGAAGCAGAAAAAATGCTGCATGGTCTGCGTGCGAAATATGCCGAATACGGCATTCAAGATGCGCCGTATGTGTATGTAAAAGCTGATCGCGGCACGTTCGGCATGGGCATCATGACGGCGCGTTCCGGCGAAGAAATTTTGGAGATGAACAAAAAAATCCGCAACGATATGCAAAAAATCAAAGGCGGCACATTGAGCACCGAAGTCATGATCCAGGAGGGCGTTCCCACCGCGCTCACGCTTGGCGGTCATGTGGCGGAACCGCTCGTTTACAATGTCGCCGGCGAACCGTTTGGTATGTTTTACCGCGTGCATCACAGCAAAGATCAGTATGGCAATTTGAATTCGCCGCATGGCATGGTGTTTGAACACGATGTGTCGCAAGCCGATCTGCCGCCGCATTTGGCGAGCATATCGGGGCTTATCGCACGTCTCAGTCACCTTGCGGTGATGCGCGAAATTCGTCGGTAGCACCCTCTCAAAATCGACTCTCAAAATGAGAGCCGCACCCCATTTTCGTTATTAGGAGAAAAAAAATTTTACAATGCCTGCAAAATCAATCGCTTCAAAAACAGCAGAAATACAAAAATGAATTTTTGCATTTTCTCAAAATGAGAGATCAAAATGAGAGTCGTGTAAAACGTGTTGGCATTTTAGGTTATAATCTATACACTTACGCTTCACAAAGGTCAGGTTATTTAAGCTTATGAGTTGGGCATCACGTACAGGTAAAACACCTCCCTCCGGCGGCGGCGCAGGCGGCTCCGGCGGTTCGTCCGCGGGCAGCGATGTGGATTTCCGCATCATCGAGGAAGAAAATAATTTCCCCTTCGCCAGCGTCGATTACATTCGCATTGGCTCGGCGCATGCGGTGGAGCGCAACGACGATCGCGAGGCACTCAAATCCCTGCTCAGCAAATACACGCAAGCGCTGAATACCCACGAATCTGCGGGCGCAAACGTCATTTCTTATGAAGAGAAGTTTTAATGCGTATCGTGGGTGAACTCGCCGTTAGCGAGCAGATGAATTTAAAAAATATTTATGCCTGCGTGCTTGCCAAAGGCACGAATCCAGAAGGCAATCGCTGCTATGCGTATTTCGGTATTTTCCTCGAATCCATGGATAAAATGGTGAAGGATATTAAAGCCGGAAAACCTTTTAATCCGAAGGATTATAATACCATCGTGCTGGCGCGCGGCGAAGGCGAACCGGACCCGGAAATCCGCGAATTCATGCGCCGTAAATTCAGCTTTGCGGAAGACCAAGTTATTCTGGAATTATCGCACTGACCCGCGCCCTTGCGGAGGCGCCGTACCGGTATTGATTTTCCCATCCGTCACTCTGTACTGGCGGCTTGTTTCACGGTCGATAACCCTGCCAACATCATGCGCACGCACCGCGCGCTTACACGCTTCTTCTGCGGGTTTTAATTCATGGATAAGCGCCTTGAGCGCCTCCACATTTTTCGGGTCGACATACGGCAGGCCGGTCAGCGGCGTTACGCGCGGAAACTCCGTTAAAAGACTTGGGATTTCTCCCACATTCTTAACGGTAAATTCACCCTCGCTGCTGCCCATTACTTTCATGGCGTGGCCTTCGCATAATTCCCTAAGATCGCCTAATAAAGTCTCATCATTGCTATAAAATGTGACTGTTGTTGGCGTATCGGCATCTCCCTTCGATGTTTTTAGCCCGAAGGAAACCACCGCTTGCCCTGTACCCAGTTTGGAAAACGGCAAGCCTACTTGCAATATCCCGTCCAAAATAGGCATAATTCCAATGGTATTATAGGGGCTTATTGATTGATTCTTATCCATCTTATTCTCCTGCCCACATTATATAAAACGAAGCTTAATAATGCGTTAACGTAGGTATAGCATTCTGCCATTAACGGTTTTTTAACCCTGTTTTGCTAAAATCATGCAAAACAGGTTTTATGGCTATTTACATTAACAAAGATGTGATTGGGGCGCCGGTTTCTGCCATTCGCGTAGCGCAGCAGGAAGGCTTGCACCTTAAAGAACAGGGCATTGATTTTATCAATGGCGCGCAAGGATCGCCCACCTACCCGCTGCCGAAACCTATTATGGAGGCCGGGGTCAAAGCCGCGCAGGACAAAAACGTGCTCTACCGCCCCGCGCCCGGCACACCGGCGCAACGCCAAGCAGCGGCGGAATATGTGAATCTCCATTGGTCGGAAACGGCCGGCAAAAATACCAATATCGTGACGGCCGATCACTGCATCATCACCAATGCCGGCTCGCACGCCCTGCATATGGCCGATAAAATGATTGGCGAAATGGGCGATGCGATTCTGGTGCCGCAATGTTACTTCCCCAATTATCAGGGCGCGATCATGTCAAACGGCAAACGTTTCCTGCCGTATAACGTGACGCGCGAACATAACTTTATTCCGCGTTATGAAGATTTCGCGCAGGCTATTGAAAACTACCGCGAGCAAGGCATTCATACCGCAGGGCTCATCATTAATTTCCCCAGCAATCCTACGGGCGCGACGCTGGATGAAAAATCCGCGCAGCAGCTCGCCGCGGATCTGACGCGCCTCTGCGAAAGTACCGCAACGCATATCGGCAATCAGCGCTTCATGCCTGCCATTATTGAAGACGCCGCCTACATCGATTTGCAGCAAACGCCGTTGCTCGTCGGCGCGTTGCTGCCGGAAGATATACGCGAGCAATGGGTCGCGTGTTACACCGCTTCCAAAAGTTTCAGCTTGGCGCGGGAACGCGCAGGCATCATGGTTTCGTTTAACCCCGATATTCTGCGTGAAGCGCCGAAATTAATGACGGTGGAAACCACCGGCAGTTCCTGGAGCGCGGGCGAACAGCAGCGCGCCGGGCACGAACTCGCGCTGCTCGATTTCGGTGCGATGGCGGACGTCAACGCGTACTATCAGAAGCGCATTCGTCTTTATGCCGAAGGCTTAAATGCCATCACGACTGCGGTACAAAGTCCGCACCCCGCAGCGAACTTTATTCCTTCCGGCGGCATGTTTCTTTACGCCGATTTTTCCTGGATGAAAGGCGGCAAAGTACCCACTGCGCTGCGCGAGGCGGTCGGCGCGGATACTATTAATTTCGATATCGATATTTTCAGGTTGCTGAAATCCATGCATCTGATGGGCTCAACGGCGTTCCTGGCAGTGCCGGGAAGTATGTGCGGCGATGTACCGCATAACTGCAATCTCCGCATTGCGGGTATCGAAACGCCGGAGCGTATTGAGGAAGGTTTGCGCACCATTCGTGCAGCAACCGCACTTCTTTTCCCGGAAAAGAAAGCGGCATTGGAAGCAACGAATCTCGAAGAAGCGCGGGCAAAAGGCTCCGCAAAGTCGCGTTAATTCACCACGAAAACATCGACGCGGTCTTTATCCCCGCTATCCACTTTATCGCCCATCGCGCGCACATTCATGCGAGCGGAATCAATGCCGTTATCCACGAAGAATTTGCGTGCGGAAAGCGCGCGGCGCAGCGAAACACGGCGTGCTTCGCCCGTGCCCAGCGAGGCAGTGCCGCCTTGCGATTCGGCCGCATAGCCTACGATATTGAGGCGTGATTTCGGATCTTTCTTCAACGATTCGAGCACACCGTTTAACTGCGCGTTCGCCTCGGCTTTGATTTCACTTTCACCCGCGCCGAATTTCACCATCGCTTGCGCGAGCGCACCTACGGGTGCGGTCAGCGGTTCGGCGCTTGGTGGCGGTGCAGCAGGCGTTTGCGGCAGGCTTGCGACTTCTACTGGTTTTTCTACGGGTTTTTCCGCAGGCTTTTCTTCAACGATTGGTTTCTCAACCGGCTTTTCTTCTACAACAGGTTTCGTTTCCACAATCGCAGGCTTTTCTTCCACCGGCGCATGCACAATTTCTACCGGCGCGGGCTCAGCCGCCTTCTGCTCTACCTTCTCACTGGGTTTTGCAGGTGCCGCGGGCAATTCCACAGGAATCGCCTCTTCTTTTGGTTCGTCTTTTACCAGCGTGGACCAATCGGCCGATTTTTCCATCGGCTTTTCTTCCTGGGCGATCACAGGCTCTGCGGGTTTTGCAGGTTCCGGCAATGTTTCAGGGATAGCCAGATCGTCGGCTTTTGGCTCATTTTTCGGCGCGTTCGTTACGGGCAAACGCTCTGGCATCACCGGTTCGGAAGGTAGTTTTTCAGCAGGCTTTTCCGGTGACGTTGGCAATCTATCTGGCAGAACAGCAACATGCGTTTGCGCTTCCTGCGGAACGGGATTTTCCGGCGCAGGCGCAAGCGGCTCCGTAGAAGCCACATCATAGGGGACTTCCGGCTTGGCTACCGGTACTTTATGAAAGTTCTTAGCCCAATCGCGCGGCGGCGTGGTGTGTTTCGGTTTGGATTTTTTTGCAACCGGCGGCTGGCTCTCAATTTGAGAGGGAACCTCGCCGTAATAGCGCGGCGTTTCAGGCATCGATTCTGCGGCGACGCGGCGCTTGAGCGCATCGAGCGCCTGCAAATTTATTTCGATGGATGGCAGATCCTGATTGCGTGCGGCGTATGCGGGCACGGCGATCATCAGTGAGCAAGCTAAACAAGTGGAGGTGAGAAGACGAAACATGACTACCCTAACGTAATCCATGATTCATAACAAAATTCGGTGCAAGCACCAATAAAATTCTGCAACCGTTATGCTTCAATGAAAAAATTTTGTGACAAGTGCGCGCATTTTACTTTGCAACACCTCATTTCCAGCCACGATGGTTTCACCGGCCAGAATATTCTGCGAACCGGCGAAATCCGTCACAACTCCGCGCGCTTCCTGCACCAGCAAAATCCCCGCCGCCATATCCCATGACTTCAGGCGTTTGTGGAAAAACCCATCAAGCTTACCCGCCGCAACAAAGGCGAGTTCCAGCGCCGCGGAGCCCAGGCAACGCAGGCCGCAATGTTCTTTCGCAATCGATTCCATCAACTGCACGAGCACCGCTTCCGGCTCGCGGCCATGGCCGAAAATCCCCGTTGCGAATACGGCTTCGTCTAATTTTTTGCGTGCGCCGACGCGCAAACGGCGTTGGTTGAAAAATGCACCTTTGCCTTTTTCCGCCGTGAATATTTCATCGTATACGGGGTTATACACAACGCCCGCGATCACTTCCTGCTCACCGTTTTCTTTGCGTTTTGTGAGGCCGAGCGAAATCGAAAAATGCGGCAGACCATGCATGAAATTGCTAGTGCCGTCGAGCGGGTCGAGAATGAATTCATGCTCCGCGTCCGTACCGGCAATACTCCCCGCTTCTTCGGAAAGAATTGCAAATCCGGGCCGCGATTTCTGCAGGCTTTCGATAATAATTTTTTCCGAGCGCAAATCCGCCGCGGTCACAAAATCCGCCGGGCCTTTTTTGGAAACCTGGAGATTTTCTACTTCGCCGAAATCGCGCGTGAGGGATTTGCCGGCTTTCTGCACGGCCTCCACCATGATGCGAATTGTCGGCGAATCGACCATAACGCTATTCTTTCGCGCGTTCGACGTATTCGAACGAGCTGGTATTCACCACCACTTTATCGCCCGAACCAATGAAAGGCGGCACCATCACGCGCACACCGTTTTCCAGAATCGCAGGCTTATACGAAGACGCCGCCGTCTGGCCTTTGACCACCGGGTCTGCTTCGGTAATCGTAAGCGCCACATGTTCGGGCAGGCTCGCGTGAATTGGGTTGCCATCATGGCTTTCGAGCACGATTTTCATGCCGTCCTGCAAAAATACCGCCGACTCACCGACCAGATCTTTATGCAGCGAAATCTGTTCATACGTCTCGCTATCCATCAGCGTGATCATATCGCCGTCGGTGTAAAGATACTGATAATCCTTGGTATCCAGGCGCGCGCGCTCCACCGCCTCAGCCGAGCGGAAACGCTCGTTCAGCTTGGTGCCGCTGCGCAGATCTTTCATCTCCACCTGCATATACGCGCCGCCTTTGCCAGGTTGCGTATGCTGGATTTTGGTCACCAGCCACAGTTTATTTTTATGCTCCAGCACATTGCCGGGGCGGATGCTGACTGCTTCGATTTTCATGAGAGGCTCCTTAATTTTGAAGGAGGTGTTATAATGAAAAGCCGCGCGGCAAACAATCTATTTCTGCTTCTTCAAAAACAGCGCCTCGAGCGCGAAGATAGAATACAGCAACGTGACCATGAAAAATATCAGACCAGGATATTTGAACGGCTGTATTTCAAAAAAGTTGAGCAGGAGTTTTATTACTATGGTGGGTGTCAGGGTAAGCATCGCCACGCGCGAAAGCCCTCTGAACGAAAGTTTCGGCCTATAATTTTGCAGCAAAAGATACAAGCTTCCGGCAAAAAACAAGCCACTGACTGCAAACAAAAGGAAGGACGAAAAGATGAGGCTCAGAATCGAAAACCAGCCGTAACTTTCTACCACCGATTTAATCAGCCGTTCGATTTCCTGCGGCGTAAGTTCGGCAGTAAATTCTTTATCATAATCATAAATAACCTGGCGATCGCCGGGCGCTTTGGCCATCAACTGGTTCATGGTAAAAAGCAACAGCGATCCACTTTGGGCAAGGTCGGTCACCTTGCCTGTGGTATCAATCACCGCAACTTTGACAGAGCTTTCTGCATCCACAATTTCATAGGGTTGCGCAACATTGGCACTCAAATTCCCGCGCGTAAAAGTAAGCCCAGGAAATTGACTCGCATTGCGATACAAAAGCGCCGCCAAATTGATCGAAGGGTCGGTCACATCGGCCTGATACGGCGGAAGTTTGAAAAACTCATGCTTCCACGCCACGATGAACCAACCAAGCGTGAGCAAAATCAACAAATACAGTACGCCCGCACCGCGTTCACGCGTATAGGCATCGCGAAAAACCTGCAGATCGAAAAAAACGCGAAAGGCGTAACGGAGGGAACGATAGAGAAACATGCCGCGAACTTAGAGCTTAGAGGTCAGAAAAACAAAGGAATTTTCTGACTTTCGCAGCTTTAAATTACAAGTTTTAATGCCAAAATCCCATTTGGGTGTTGACGAATCCCATCTATAAACATATATTGCCCATATAAACCCATATTATCCCATTCGGCTCCAGGTACGG
>CAYPXJ010000051.1:0-10083 GCA_964414595.1 uncultured Rickettsiales bacterium | reverse complement strand
CCGCCTCGCCAAAGGAACGCGCCGAAAATCTGATGATTGTCGATCTCATGCGTAATGACTTTTCGCGCGTATGCAAACCGGGAAGCATTCGCGTTCCCGCGCTTTACGCATTGGAATGCTACGCCACCGTGCACCATCTGGTTTCCACTGTTGGCGGCCGTTTACCGAAAAATAAAAATGCGGTCGATCTACTAAAAGCCTGTTTCCCGCCTGGCTCCATGACCGGCACGCCAAAAATCAAAGCCATGGAAATTCTTACCCCCATGGAAAAACTGGAACGTGGTGTCTATAGCGGCGCCATCGGCATGCTACAAAAAAACAGCGCGATGCTTTCCGTGGTGATACGCACGCTGTTGATACGCGGCAAACGCTGCGAATTCCAGGTTGGCGGCGGCATCACCGCGGACTCTGCTCCTACCGCCGAATGGGAAGAAACGCTCGCGAAAGCAACGGCACTTGCCGCTGTCTTGGGCCTTTCCGAAAAAGATCTACGCGCACTTTAGAAAAAACCACGATAATGCTTACTTGAATTTTAGATCACGCGGGCTAGAATGCCGCGCGTATGCGCCTGACCAAACGCGAATTTGCCAAGCTTTGCCTCACCGCCGGTGCGGCGGCCACGCTTGCACCCAAATTCGCCGCGTCCGCGCAGGCGGCAACCAAACAACCTGGAGGAACCATGCCTTTTACATTACCCGATCTGCCTTACCCGCAAAACGCGCTGGAGCCGCATATCACGGCAAATACGCTCAGCTTTCACCACGGCAAACACCATCAAGCTTACGTGACGAATCTCAACAAACTGGTGGAAGGCACCGAGTTTGCCACGATGAGCCTGGAAGAAGTGATCAAAAAATCCACATATGATGGCTCCAAACCGGGCGTTTTCAACAACGCCGCGCAGGTGTGGAACCACACATTTTTCTGGAACTCGATGAAACCAAACGGCGGTGGCGAACCGAAAGGCGATCTCGCAACCAAAATCAACGCCGATTTCGGTAGCTTCGATAAATTCAAAGAGGAATTTAAAACAGCCGCTACCGGCCAATTCGGCAGCGGTTGGGCGTGGCTTGTGCTCGAAAAAGGCAAACTCAAAGTCACCAAAACCGGCAATGCCGATCTGCCCATGATTCATGAACAGACCGCGCTGCTCACGCTCGATGTGTGGGAACATGCTTATTATCTGGATTTCCAAAATCGCCGTCCGGATTATGTGACGACATTCCTGGATAAACTCGCAAATTGGGATTTTGCTGCGGCGAATCTGAAGAAAGCAGCGTAATTCGATACACGCACATTGCATAAACAAAAAGGGCCGCATATTTGCGGCCCTTTTTTTATTCCGTTATAAAAATTTCTAGCGGCGATTCGCTTTACGCAGCGCCTTCACAGCCTGCTCCGCATCCTGCGGATCCATCACTGCCGGCGCAACAAATGCGCGCTGATCACTCACTTGCTGCAACATATTCGCCGCAACCGAGCAGCCATAAGTGACATGGTGATGATTATTTGGGTTTACATAACGATCTACAAAACGGCTATCGCAATCGCGCGCCACAAAGCGCTCGTAATACAGCACGACTGCATCACCCGTAGATGGATTCGCGGTCATCGTATAAGGCACACCGAATTGCTTCAGCACGTCTTCCGCGCGATCGCATGCTTGGCTGAAACCACTGCATTGCAGTTCCGCGCGCGAAGGCTGGTCGTTATTAACCCAATTGGTGAGATCGCTTTCAAACGAAGGCGTTGCAATGCCGAAAGAAACACGCTCGGCCGAATGATCGAGCAAAGATTCCGGCTGGCCGTAGCCTTGCGCATAACGTTCGTTGCCGCTGCATGCTGCAAGCAATAACAGGGCGGAAAATGCGAGAGTTTTTTTGAAACCGGGCTGCATTGCTACTCCGTCATGAAACCATGTTGGCCTTCAAGTGGCGCGGTTGCGGGCACTTGAAGCTGGACATCGCCGCGATTTTGCGTGGAACCAATCGCGCCGAGGAAATAGGTTTCAAACAGGCTCGCCGGACGGAAATCGTCGGTCGGCAGTTTCACTTTGCCATGCTCGACCGGATCAACCAGATACGGCGTGACAGCGATGACTAATTCAGTTTCATTGCGGCGGAACGCGCTGCTGCGGAAAAGTGCGCTAAGCACGGGCACTTCGCCGACACCGGGCATTTCTTCCACCACATTGCGCATTTCGTCTTTGAGCAGACCGGCGATCATGAAGCTTTCGCCCGGCGCGAGTTCCACGGTGGTTTTCGCGCGGCGCGAAGTAAGTGCCGGAATTTTGATGTTGTTATATTCCACCGCACCATTGCGGGAAAGTTCGGAAACTTCCGGCTCTACGACAAGGCGAATACGGTTTTGCGAGAGAACGTATGGCGTAAATTCTACACCCACGCCGAATTTTTTGTACTCAACCGAAATACCTTCCAGGCCTTTTTGCATCGGCACCGGAAATTCGCCACCGGCGAGGAATTCCGCTTTTTCACCAGAAATCGCGACCAGATTCGGCTCGGCGAGAATTTTCATCAGGCCTTTTTGCTCCAGCATATCGAGCGTCGTCGAATTGCCGAACATGCTGGTATCGTAGAAAATATCTTTGATGGTGTTTTTCACACCCTGCACGCTGAGGCCCAGTTCATCAAGCGCACCGCGCTGCACTTCACCCACGCGTACGCGGAGCATCACCTGCTGACCGGAACGCACTTGCATCAGGTTCATCACCTTCGCGGATTCGCCGATTTTGCGTTTCGCGTATTCTTCTACGAGAACGAGAATGCGATTTGCGCTTTCTGCATCCGCAACTTCACCCGTCACCGCGAGGCTATTGCCCACGCGCTCCAGGCCGATCTGTTCGTTGGGGAAGAACGTTTTGATAGTCTGGCGGAGTTCCACGAGATCAGAAACTACGGTCACTTGATAATCGCCAAGTACTTTGCCGCCCGCGCCTTTCAGCGTAACGTGCGATGCGCCGAGATTTTTACCCACGATAGAAACGCGGTTGCCTTTGTGTTTGATAACGCGCGCTACATCTTTATTTGTGTTTTCAACCGCCGCTACCGGCTCGGAAAGCTTGATGACTTCCGCGCGCTTCACCGGAACGGTGATATCGCGCGCCTGCACCGCAAGCGGCAGCATGAGGAAAACAGCGAGTGTGAGAATGAGTGCAATACGCATAGGGTGAAAAACCATATGCAGCACATAGTAGCCTGAAACGATACAAGGTCAAGCGTTCTGATGCGCCTTGCGCAATTTCTTTCGCACTGTGGCAGATTAAACAGGGCGCGCGGCGAGTTTTAACGTGCGTTGCGCGGATTCCGTGGTGCCGCTGACGATTTTGAGGAAACGCACACCGGCAAAATCTGCCGGATCGAGCGCCGTATATTGGCTGGCGGCAACGGTCGCGGAAATATTTTGGCCGTCTTTGCCCTTCACGGCAACGAAGCTGCCGTCAATAGCCGTTGCGGCTTGAAATGTGATCGACGTGCCTTGAAATCCACTCGGGATATACACGCCGCATAGCGCGGTGCCGCCTAAATCAATGGCGTTCGAGGTGGTGCCGCTGGCGGAAATAACAACTTCCGCATCATCGACAAGCTGGGTAGTGAAATGGTTTTTGCTAGGCATAGAAGCTCCTTACGTTAACGTTCGAATAATTTGGTGATGGTCCAGATGATGGTGAGCACGGTGCCTAGACCTAACACCGCTTTCCACGCGCCCGCGCCCATATTGGCCGCGCGGCGAAGCTGTTGGACTTCGGCGCTGGTTTTTTCGAGCATACGGCGAATGGTTTCATAACGTTCGGCGCAAATCGCTTCATGCTTATCGAGGCGCGCTTCGACGCTTAAGATTTTTTTTGTCATGGCTAAATCAGGCGCAGATAGGTGATGCGATATGCGAGATCGAGGCAGGAACTATTCGACGAGACTGTCAAAATGAGAGAGTCGCCGGCGATTGCAGAATTCGCACTTCCATGCGTGACCGTGGTTTTCGTTGTGGATACGCTATGCGCGCCACCACCAAGGCTTGTGGTATTGATCTTAAATGTGCCCGTACAGGTTCCGGAGGCGGATTGAACAACCGTCTGCGCTATCAAAATGGGATAGGGTACATCCAAAATGAGAGTGTAGTTTTTATTGGCAACCGTTTCGATAAGGCCGGATTGGTGGAAGGTCAGAAGCGCCGTCTGCCAGCCCGTGCCGTTATAGATATAATGCTTATCCTCATCATTGACCCAGAGCGTCATGCCTTCTTTCGGCACGATAAAACGCCAGATCTGATCATAATAGGCCACCTGCCCGGATTTTCCGCTCCACGCGCCGGTGGCCGCCGCAGCAACAATATATAAGTCACCGGCCGCGGGCGAACCGGGCGGTGTGGCGAGATCTTTATCGACCGCACCGCGATTGAGGATCGCATCAATGCGCGAGAAAGCCGCGTTCGCTGTCACTTCTTTTTGCGCCTGTGCCTGTTCGATAAAGGTCAGCACGAGATTATTTGATGTAGCCATAGTCTACTCCTTATAAAATTGCCTCTGCCGGGAAGCCGCGCCCGACAGCAGTCGAAATTTGGTAAATACGCGTTTTGATCGAAGCTTGCGGCGCACCGAAATCGATCGTCTGATTCGCCGCGCTATAGGTGAAACTCGGCGTGCTTAAATTGGTGATGGTGCGCACAACGACATTCGATCCATCGAGAATTTCTGCTTCATAGGCCTCGCTTGTTTCACTCAGCGGCACGTCGATCGCATCGCGCCATTCGCCGCCGCTGCGCGTACGCCGCACCCAATTCGCCGTCAGATTACCGCCGCCATCGCGCGCGCCGATGAGATGCACCGGGCTGTAGGGTTTGAGCGCGATTGCACCGTATGTAAAATTTTCCGCCGAGGTGCTGCCAAGCGTTTCGCCAATGCTTACCGCCTTATATGGGCGACTCAAACCGAACAGCGAAGAATGGATTGTCAGCCGCCCCACCTGCCCGGTCAGCAGCACAAATCGATCGCCCGCTGCGTGATTCGCGATGTCGCGCTCCGTACCCAACCGCCCGCGCAGCAGACCGGTTAGCGTATATTTATAGGGGCCGATGAGCGTGGCCGTGCGGAACTGGATGATTTCATTGCCAAGCACCGCACCATTCGCGCCGTTGAGCAATCCGAGCTCGGTCGTGCTTTCGAGTTCGCCGGAAAGCAGCGTGACATTCACGCTGTTTACTTCGTCAATCACGTGCGAAACGCCAACGCCGAGTGTCGTCGTCGCATTGCCGAGTATTGCTCCGCCGAGCGAAAGCAACGTTTGGTAATTCGCGCCGCCATCGTCGGAACGATAAAGCACTGCGCCGCGCCAGCCTTCATTATAGCCTTGCGTGGCGATGCGCAGTTGCGCCGTATTCGCCTCATCGCCGGGCAGGAGCGGAATATCGAGAAATTCCGCGCGCGTTTCGCCGGGCTCTGCAACGATCGGGGGCAGCGCGCCGGAATTCGCACCGCTCGCATAAAAATCATACGACGCCGCATCTTCGGCGACACCGCGCACGCGCACAACGCCCGGCCTGCCGTAATCCGTATGCGTGATGCGTAAACGATGCGTCGCCGCACCACTCGCGACTTCAATCACGTCCGCCGGTTCGAGATCGGCATAGGCCATCGGCAACTGGCATTCGTAGCGCGTGCGTGCCAGCCATGTATTATAAAGCGCCGTTTCGGCGATGGTTTTCGCCTGCTGCTCCGTCATCACAATAGGCAACGCGATGCGAAGCGTTTCTTCGCTCTCCGTTGTCATGCGCGTCGCGCGTTCATCGCCGGTTTGGTAATTATTGTTGCGGCTCATGAATAACACATCGAGCGTGGCGGGAATTTCGAGCTCCTGACGCCGCGTGACCTTCACCAAATCGCGCCCGCGATCGCTATCGCTGGCGATCAAATCGTCTTCTACGATAGAAGCTATCGTATCATTGCCGCGCGGGATGTAACGCAGCGTATCGCCCGATTCCACCGCGTCGAAAAAATACGCCGCCTGTAATTGTTCGATCGCGGCGCGCACCGTAATTTGGTCGGTGAGCACATAGCCATCGACGAGATCGAGCAGACGCGACACGTCGAAATCATTCACCGAAAAACCGGCGCGCAGCGAGAGATCGCGCACGATGGCCGCTAAGCCCGAAAGCCCGAGCTTGCCGCTAATCCAATGGCCGGTTTTCCACAGATCGCCGTCCGTCCAAACCGTTTTGAGATCCGGCCAGAAGGGAAACGGCCGCGCATCCCATGTCCAAATAAATTTGCGCTCGATCATGGAGGAGCCCACCCATTTTTTCTCCGTACCGAGCAAGCCCTGACGCTGCGAAAGCAGATCGACGCGGCCGCGCGAAAACCGCGGGAAAAAACTTTCCGAACTGCTGGGATCGTAAAATACATTCGGCTGATTGATCGCATTATCGACCGAAGGAAATCCATATTCGGTGAACCAGATTTTTTTCGATTGCGGCACCCACGCAGTCGTCGAGGCGTCCGGATTCACATGCGTATTCTGCCACCACCACTGGATATTTTTCCACGCATAGGCAGGCGCGAGCGGTGCGGTGGTCGTGCGGCCCGGGTCGGTGTAATAAAAATCATAGCCCTCGCCCGAGGTCCAGCCATCGATCACGGTTTGAATATCGTAATTGCTCTGCGGCGCGTCGGCGAGCGGGAAATACGCATCAATGCCGATGAAATCAATATTCGGCGAGGCCCAAAGCGGGTCGAGATTATACCAGCCACCATCGGTGTGATGGTATTCGCTCCAATCCGCCGCGTAAGTCAGATCGACGCCAGGCATCAGCGAACGCACCGTCGCCGCCAAACTCACCAGCGCCGATACGGCAGGGAAATTATTGCTGCCGTCTTTCACTTTGGTAAGGCCGATGAGCTCCGAGCCAATCGAAAACGCATCGACATAATCCTTCACCAGATTCGCGTAATGCGTGATGAACGCGTTGTAACCGTTCGTCTTGGTGAAAAAATTCGCGACCTCAGTCGGCGAGCCGGTGACGCGCCCGCGCCACGGCTTGTTCGCCGTATCCATAAAAAACATCGGCAGAAATAATATATTATAACCGCGGAGTTTGAGCTCCTGCAGATAACGCACGACGCTCTGATCGTCCGGCGTGCCGCCATAGACAGGATTGCCGTTGATATCGAGTGTGATTTGATGCGCTGTGGCGCGCGTGAAACTTCCCACCGACCAGGTTTCCGGCTCGGTAATCGCGCCGGTTTGGTATTCCACACCGGGATAAATCTCGCAATCCACCGCGTCGATATCGGTGCCGAACCACGTAACGACGACGGCGACCCAATTCACATTCGGCAGCGTCGATTCCAACTGATCAAGCGCGACGAGCGCGTCCGCTTTCAAACTGCGGTTATTCTGATTAATTACAGTGCTGGAACCGCCCTGTACCCACAGCGGCCCAACTTGCTCGCCCTGCAATTTGGTTTGCGTTTGTGTGTCATACACAAATTCGCCGGAGCCAGGAATCATCACCACCGCAGTGATGAGATTCTCAAGCGTATCGCCGTTTTCATCCTCGTCGATGACGCGGCGGCGCACTTCAAACGTGAAATTCGGAATGCGATTGCCGTAAGCGGCGAGCGGAAAATTTTCAATCACCACATACGCCATGCCGCGATAGGCAGGCGTTTTGCCAACGCCTTGCGTCGCTTCGATCAGCGGGTCGGGAAGTTGCGCTTCATCGCCTTTATAGAGACGCCATGTGCCAAGCTGCGGATCAAGAATTTTCGCATCCGCCCACACGCGCACAATTTCGTCGATGACGCCTTCGCACACCGCAATCGCGAGCGTCACGGTATAAGAATACGTGGTGACATCCTGCTCGACGCTCGAGCCGCCTTTGCCGCCCGCGCTGACGGTCGTCGTGTTCTGCGTTTCCTGAATCGGAAGCGACCAAATCACGTTGCCCGCGATACGCACCGTGCCATAGACGATGGGGATCATCTTGCCGTAGGTTGATGTTTGTACGGCGAGAGCTTCTACTCCCGTGCCAGTCACCGAGCGAAGCTTCTCCGGGCCGAAAATCACGCTATCGATCTGGCCGCCAAGATACGTGCCGATCTGCGCGCCGATCGCCGCGACAAATGTGGCGCCGGTCGTCGCGCCAATCGCGCTGCCCACCGCTGCTAATGCTAATGTTGCCATAATTTATAATCTGAATTGATACGCCTGCACCAAACGCGCGCGCCAGCTCGCATCGAAACGATGCTCCACCACGCCGCGCGCCGGTAAATAACTGTGAATCATACTGATACCGCCGCCCGCATAATCGCCGGCGATTGCCAGATGCTGCGGGTTTTCATCAAACGCAAAAAGCAGTAGATCGCCCGGTGCAATTTCCGTGATCGGATCGACAAACGCGCAGAGCGTTTCGTGCAATCGATCTCCTTGCGGCAGACGGCCATAATCGCGGCGATCAAAATCCGCGAGCGGCGTATTTTCATGCAGCAACCCCGCCTCGCGCACGACGCCGACTATGAGGCCGATGCAATCGCAACCACCGCGATGATCGCGCGTGCGTTTAAGTCGCCCCTGGTGGTGAAAGCGCGTGCCGATCCATGCGCGCGCGATGCGTACAATATCTTGTTTCGTTGTCATTCGCTGCCGCGCGTGGTGGAAGTTTGAAAGAGTTTATCGATGCCCGGCACATGCGGTTCGCCGCGAAAATTGATCGCGTTGTTGAACTTCGCCACGCACGTATCGAACGATTTATCGCAGCCAGCGATGATCGTGTAATTATCACCGGCGCTAATCGTATAAGGCATCGGCAATACAAGCGTAACTTTGCCCGGCGTATATTCCTTCACTTCCATGCTGAGTCCTGCATTTGCACCGGAAGTAAAAGTCACAACACCGTAATTAAAATAACCGGCGATTTGCGTGAGCGCCGCATCGGAAAAATGCTGCCGATCGCTCGCGCTATCGACCGTCGCACCGCTGATGGTGAAACTGCCGAGCAGTTTTTTGCAGCGCGTATCACCAAGTTTCGCACGGCAAGAAGGTGAATAAAGTTCGCCGAGCGTTTTCGCGAGACGCTGCGTAAGCCCGCGTACCTCCGCTGTGAAATGCGATTTGGAAAAACGCACTTCACCGAGCCAACCGCGCCGTAAGATAAGTTTGCCTTGCGAAAGATCAGCGTAATTCACTTGGAAAATATCAATCTCCGCAAAGTCATATAGCCCGGCGAGAATATCTTCTTCCGCGATCGCATCTGAACTCAGCATGCCTTCGATTTCCAAATTATCAACGGCGAGATCGGCGCTGTTTGCAATCGCGCTCGGCGTAAATCCTGTCGCCGCTTCGTAGATGATCGCATCGATGATGAGCGCCGCACTGTGGCTGGTAAAACCAAGCACGGTTGCATCACGACGTGTGATTTTCCAGCACGTCGCCAGCGTCGTGACCTCGCTCGTGAGATGGTTTTTGAGTTGCGGTGAAATAGTTTTCATACACGAATCTCAATCAGCGAAATATCCTGCCAGCTATGCACGCCATACGCATCAAGCGAGGCGGAAAGCCGGTCGGTATCAAAACGCACCGGAACATCGAATTCAAAATCGGCGGAAACGAGAACGCCGTTCGCCGGTGCGACGGAAAAAGTAACGACGCCGGTTGCGGTATTTACCGTGACACCGGAGGTTTGCAGCACAGCATTTTTATAAATGCTTATTGTACCGCTGACCGGTTTTGCAATCGTGCGCGTTTCGCTGCCGGAACCACTCGTATAATTTTTGCTCAGCTGAAAATTTGTTGCGGTGCCGTTGCCCGTTCCAATCACCTGGCCGACGGTTTTATAATCCGCCCAATCCTTGAAACGAAACCCATGCGCACGCCCTTTACGCGCACGGAAAAAGGCGATGAGCGCATCAAGTTGCGCTTGCGTTTTCACACCGTGCGCAACGTTGTATCGCGCGCGCGCCGACGCCCAATTCATGTTGCGCTGTTCATAGCCGCCATGCGTGATAATGATGTCGGTGGAATATTCCGGGCCGCCCGAAGAACCATAGGCGATATCGTCGGGAAAACGTATTTC
>CAYPXJ010000050.1:3365-10782 GCA_964414595.1 uncultured Rickettsiales bacterium | reverse complement strand
GTTTTTGATGCGCGAAGTGCCGTTTGGCAATGATGGAAATTATTCGCGTCAGGCTCTTATTTTACGTATCAATGCTGAGCTTGCGAATACTATTGGCAACTTGGCACAAAGAAGCCTGAGCATGATTTATAAAAATTGTGATGGGAAAATACCTCCTTCACACAATTTTGAAGCTATTGTTGATTCAGATTTTGCTGCCAAATTACGGCAAGCCATGGATACACAGCAGTTTCATGCGGCGCTCGAACTTATCGTCGCTCAAGCCAATCGTGCCAACGAATACATAGATACCAAAGCACCTTGGAAGCTGAAGAAAGAAAATCCAGCCGCAATGGAATCAGTACTTTATAATTTGGCGGAAGCCATTCGCTTGATTGCCATCGCGCTGCAACCATTTACGCCGACCGCCGCCGCAAAAATTCTGGATATTTTACACATTGAACCCCATGACCGCACCATTGCGGCATTAGAAAAATCGCCTACTCTCGCTTCCGGCAGCGCAATAGAGGAACCAACTGCTGCATTCCCGCGTTATGAGGAAAAACCCCATGCTGGTTGATAGCCATTGCCATTTAGATTTTTCGGATTTCGGCGTGGAAGCAGCGGATGTTATTACGCGCGCAAAAAGTGCCGGCGTTGGTGTAATGCAAACTATATGCACCAAACTTACGGAATTTCCTAATGTGTTAAAAGTGGCGGAAAGCTACGATGATATTTATGCGTCTGTTGGTGTTCACCCTCATGAAGCGGAGCCAGAAGGCAATTTTACGGAAAGCGATCTTCACAAGCTTACACAACATAAAAAAGTAATTGGCATAGGTGAAACAGGCTTGGATTATTATTATGAACACAGCCAAAAAGAGCCGCAAAAAATAAGTTTTCTAAAGCATATTCATGTCGCGCAGGAAACAGAGCTTCCCCTTATTATTCACACACGTGATGCGGAAGAAGATACGCTAGAGATCCTCACGGCAGAGATGCAAAAAAAGAAGTTTACCGGTCTATTACACTGCTTTACAGGCACACAAAAACTTGCTGATGCCGCGCTTGAGCTGGGCCTATATATTTCGATTTCCGGCATTGTAACTTTCAAAAATGCTGTGGATTTGCAGAATACGGTGCGCACAATTCCCCTGGAGCGCTTGATCATTGAAACAGATGCACCTTACTTGGCGCCAGTTCCAATGCGCGGTAAACGCAATGAGCCAGCCTATCTCACACACACAGCTCAATTTATTGCAAAACTACGTGGCATTACAGTAGAAGATCTGGCAGAAGCAACTACTCAAAATTTTTTCCGGCTTTTTACGAAAGCCGCACGCCCGGTATGAAAATTATCGTGTTAGGTTGCGGCGCTTCCAGCGGCGTACCTATGATTGGCTGCACGTGTGAGATATGCACCTCACCTAACCCTAAAAACAAACGCACGCGTGCTTCGGTTTATATTAAAAGTGGCGATGATCATATTCTGATTGATACTTCACCTGACCTGCGCTTTCAGGCGCTGGAGCAGCATGTCATACGGCTAGATGCAATTCTTTACACACACGCACACGCCGATCATCATCATGGAATCGACGACGTGCGTTCTTTTAATCATCTGGCCAATAAAGCGTTACCTATCTATAGCGATGCAGAAACAATTACCTCGATTCGCAACCGTTTTGATTATTGCTTTCAAGAGCCCAAGCCTGAATATGGCTGGTTTCGCCCCGTATTGATCCCGCATGAAATTACGTTTGGTAAACCTTTCTTCGTTGGAAAAACGGAAATCATTCCTTTCGAACAACATCATGGGCGGCTTCCCTCTATCGGTTTTCGCGTAGGTAATTTCGCTTATTCCACCGATGTGCGCAAACTTCCCGAATCTTCCTTTGCAATACTCGAAGGCATAACTCACTGGGTTGTTGATTGTCTGCGTTCAGACCCTGCACCTACACATGCACATCTGGCACAAACTTTAGAATGGATTGCCCGCGTTAAGCCTGCACACGCTTACCTTACCCATATGGGTCATCACCTCGAATACGAAGCACTCAAAAAATCTTTGCCTGCAGGCGTAGAACCCGCTTACGACGGACTATCCATAACGCTTTAAGTTTGCCGTATAATTTAGTATAGTCACGCGAAGCAAGGAATCACATGAGCGCAACATTACAGGAAATAGGCAGCCAGTTTACTGAGGCACGCCTGGGCATGCAGTTAAGTGTGCGCGATGTTTCCAACCGTCTTAAAATTCGTAAAAAATATATTCAAGCCATCGAAAGTGGTGATTTTCAGGGTTTACCGGGCCGTATTTATATCGGCGGTTATATAAAAACCTATGCAAAATTTCTAAACCTAGACGGCGATAAAATGCTTCAGGCGTTGAAAGAGCGTGGTGAAAATTTTGAAGTTAAAAAAGAATTTGCTCTGCCTGAAATGTCACCGGATGAAAGCCGCCCTAGCCGCGGTATCATTTGGATAAGCCTCGCTGTACTTGCCCTATGTTATGGCATTTGGTATCTCTTTATTTATCATCCCTCTACCCCTCAAGACCCTCAGGAATCTTCACCAGCTACAGCCGAAACGCCGCCTGTAGCACAAGAAAATAGCACGGGTAGGCTCGTTCTTTTGGCAAATGAAGAAACTTTAATCACGCTTTATGACGAAGCGGGAAATATGGCCGCCACCAAGTCTTTGCAGGCGGGAGACACCTATTTTGTCCCCACGGAAGGGCTCTATTTAGCCCCCGAAGCAGCTGGGCATGTTGAAGTTTATGTTGACGGCGCTCCCGTCCCGCATAATATACCCGAGCTTACCAGCAGCAAGGGCATTAAATTAGAGAGCGATGCCTTGCTCGCCGCGCAGAAATCTGCCGAGCAACATTAGTTATTTTAACGGATTATGAACGACGTTCGACCATACCGCACGATCACGCGCCGCGCTTGCCGCAAAATTCGCGTTGGCAATGTATTTGTCGGCGGGGATGCACCTATCACTGTGCAAACCATGACTAATACGCTCACGACGGATATTCAGGCTACTATTGCACAAATACACCGCGCTGAGGAAGCGGGCGTCGATATTGTGCGCGTTTCTGTGCCAGATGAAGAATCAACCGCTGCACTGAAAGATATTGTGAAGGCAGTAAATGTGCCAGTCGTGGCGGATATTCATTTTCATTATAAACGCGCCATAGAAGCCGCCAAGGCAGGCGCTGCATGCCTGCGCATTAATCCCGGCAATATCGGCTCCGATGAGCGCGTAAAAGAAGTCGTGAAAGCGGCAAAGGATTACGGCTGTGCAATGCGAATTGGTGTGAATGCGGGTTCGCTAGAGCAGGAACTTTTAGAGCGTTACGGAGAGCCCTGCCCGGAAGCCATGGTGGAAAGTGCGCTCAATCATGCGCGTATTTTGGAAGATAATGATTTTCGTGAATTTAAAATCAGCGTGAAAGCGTCCGATGTGTTTTTAGCGGTTGCGGCCTATCAGCAGTTAGCAGAAGCCTGTGATTACCCATTGCATATCGGCATTACTGAAGCGGGCGGTATGATCAGCGGCACTGTACGTTCTTCGATTGGCCTTGGCATGCTGCTATGGTCGGGCATTGGCGATACCATTCGCGTCTCACTTTCCGCCGCGCCGGAAGAAGAAGTGCGTGTCGGTTTTGAAATGCTTAAAACACTCGGCCTGCGTTACCGTGGTATAAATATTATTTCCTGCCCTTCTTGCGCGCGGCAGCAATTTAATGTGATTGAGACCGTTGCAGCGCTTGAAAAACGCGTTGCGCATATACGCACGCCTATGACGGTCTCCATTATAGGCTGTGTGGTAAATGGCCCGGGCGAAGCTATGCACACGCAAATTGGTTTAACAGGCGGTGGCAACGGCACTCATCTTGTTTATTTTGATGGTCAGCCTCATCACAAAGTGAAAGATGAAGATCTGGTAGAACATCTTGCCGGTTTGATTGAAACACGCGCCAAAGAAATTGAAAATAACAGCAAGCAGGCAGCTTAAAATGAGCCAGAAATTACAACCTATCCGTGGGATGCACGATCTTCTGTTTGAAGATGCAACGCGCTTCGAACGCGTAATAAATGAAGCCAAGCAAATTGCGGCGCTTTATCATTATCGTACCGCCCATACACCTATCGTTGAAGAGACGGAAGTTTTTGCACGCCCCCTCGGCGAAACTTCTGATGTCGTGAATAAAGAAATGTATAGTTTTAACGACCGCAACAACGATAGCCTTACGTTGCGGCCGGAATTTACAGCTGGGGTAGTGCGTGCGTTTATCTCCAATGGTTTGCAGCAACACCTGCCCTTAAAACTTTTTTCGTATGGCCCCCTCTTCCGTTATGAACGCCCGCAAAAGGGCCGTCAGCGCCAATTTCATCAGGTTAATTTTGAATCCTTTGGCATCGATAAGCCATGGGCTGATGTCGAGCTCATCGCTATGTGCGTAGATTTTCTAAAACGCCTGGGTATAGAAAAAGGTCTTACCGTAGCTCTCAATTCCTTAGGCGACAGTGCATCACGTCATGCTTATCGCGAAGCACTCGTGACCTACTTAAGCAAATATAAAAATGATTTATCCGAAGATAGCAAAACGCGGTTTGAGAGAAATCCGATGCGTATTTTGGATTCAAAAGACGAAAAAGATAAAGCTATCATCGCTGATGCTCCAAAGCTTGAAAAATCCCTTAACACAGAATCCCAACAGTTTTTTAATGCTGTTATAAACGGGCTACAGGCATTAGGTCTGGGCGCCGCTATTAAAGTTAATCCGCATATCGTGCGCGGCTTTGATTACTACAGCCACACCGTATTTGAATGTATCATGGATAGCGATTTGCTCGGCTCCCAATCTACGGTTATGGCGGGCGGCCGCTATGATGGACTGGTAGAATTAATGGGCGGCCCTGCTACACCTGCGGTTGGCTGCGCTGCCGGTATCGAGCGTCTTATGTTGTTGCTTACAAATACGGAAGAAAGGCTTACGGCACCAGTAGCCGTTTTACCTTGGGATGAAAGCTTTCTTGAAGCGGCGCAAAAAATCGCTATGACTCTCCGTAGCCAAAATCGTGCGGTCGAAATTATCGCGCAGGGCCAAATCGGTAAGCGCCTGGGCAAAGCAGATAAAATCGGCGCAGAATGGGCTATCATTCTTGCCCCGGACGAATGGAAGAATAACAAAGTGAATATTAAAAATCTGAAGACGGGCGCGCAAGAAACTATTTCAGTCGAAAGCCTTATAAACGTGATTAACTAATATGAGTTTTGAAGATAAATTGGCGGGTATCGTCAACAAACACCGTGAATTAGGCAATACACTGTCTAATCCAGATGCTATGAAAGGCAAGGATTTCGCGGCGATTTCTAAAGAATATTCTAATCTTTCTCCCCTTGTGGAAAAGATCGAAGAGCTGAACGCTGCGCAAAAAAATCTCAACGATTTGGAAGAAATGCTGAAAGATGCCTCGCTCGATAAAGAAATGCGTACGATGGCGGAGCAGGAATCTTTCGATCTCAAAAAACGTTTGCCGGATATTCAGCAGGAATTAAAAATCCTGCTACTCCCAAAAGAAGAAGCCGATGCGAAGAACGTGATTATCGAAATTCGTGCAGGTACTGGTGGCGAGGAAGCCGCACTTTTTGCCGCTGTTTTATTCCGCATGTATCATAAATATGTAGAAAACCAGGGCTGGAAATTTGAAATCCTCGCGCTTTCTGAAACCGGCAAAGGCGGCTACAAAGAAGCCACCGCTTCCATCACCGGCAAAGATGTTTTCGCGCGCATGAAATTCGAAGGCGGCGTTCACCGCGTGCAGCGCGTGCCTGAAACCGAATCCAGCGGACGCGTACACACTTCCGCCGCCACCGTTGCCGTGCTACCTGAAGCGGAAGAAGTGGATATTCAAATTAATGACAATGATTTGCGCATTGATGTGTTTCGCTCCAGCGGCCCGGGTGGACAATCGGTGAATACAACCGATAGCGCGGTGCGTATCACGCATATTCCAACCGGCATCGTCGTTAGCCAGCAGGATGAAAAATCACAGCATAAAAATAAAGCCAAGGCACTCAAAATTCTGCGCGCACGAATTTATGAAGCCGAATATACGAAACGCCAAAACGAGCGCGCCGCGAACCGTAAAAGCATGGTGGGTTCTGGCGATCGTTCGGAGCGTATTCGTACTTATAACTACCCACAAAGCCGCGTAACCGATCACCGCATTAATTTGACTATTTATAATCTAAGTGGTGTCGTTGAACACGGCGAATTGGATGAGATTATCAATGCGCTTGTGGCACAAGACCAAGCCGATAAACTTGCAGAGGCTGCATAATGCTAGTGCAAGCACGAACTCACAGCGAAGCTATATTATACGAAGGACAAACTATGCTTGCGGTAAATCAGATAGAAACCGCGACGCTTGATGCGCGCGTGTTGCTTGCACATGCGCTGGGCACGGAGCCGGAATTTATCTTTTCTGCGCTAGCAAAACCTATTTCTGCAGAACAACAAGAGCAATTCTGGAATTATATAGCACGCCGCATCGCACACGAACCGGTCGCCTATATTTTGGGCTACAAAGATTTTTGGAAACATCGTTTTTTAGTAACGCGCGATACTTTGACTCCTCGCCCAGAAACCGAGCTTATCATTGAGCAAGTTCTTGCCCATTATCCGGATAGGTCAAGTCCGCTGCGTATAATCGATATCGGCACCGGCACAGGCTGTATTTTACTTTCTTTGCTGTCAGAATATAAAAACGCAACAGGAGTAGGTTTGGATATTTCTCCTTCTGCTCTTGCAATCGCAAAATTGAATTCCGTTCATTTTACACTTGCGCACAGGGCGGAATTTTTGCTATCAAAAGAATACAACGTGGGCGGGAAATTATTTGACGTTGTTGTAAGTAACCCTCCCTACATTCAGAGCACAGAAATTAAGGAACTATCTCGAGACATTCGCGAGTATGAACCAATTACAGCACTCGATGGAGGCCCAGACGGGCTTTCCTGCTACAGGGAAATTATACCCACTATGCGCGCAATAATGCACCCACATAGTAAGGTATTTTTGGAAATAGGGCACACGCAAGCGGGCCCTGTGAGTCAACTTTTGCGACAAGAAGGTTTGTCGCGTATTGCGGTAGTGTCTGATCTTGCAGACCTGCCGCGCTGCATAACCGCATCATCGCTTGCACTCTAAATCAACACTTCTAAGGAGCACCATGTCTCAATTCATGAAGCCGGGTTTTAAAAAGCACTACCGCAATAATAAATTTCATCATCGTCATAAAAATAATGGCCATAACGGTGGCCATAATAACGGCGGCCAACGCTCCTTCGCAAATGGTCAAATTGACACCCGCCAGCTGAAAAAAGCACAAGTTAACCGTGATAAATATCTTCAACTCGCTCA
>CAYPXJ010000050.1:0-3355 GCA_964414595.1 uncultured Rickettsiales bacterium | reverse complement strand
GATCGCGTTCTGGCAGAAAATTATTTCCAACACGCCGACCACTATAATCGCGTGGTGATGGAAATTCAGGAGCAGCTCAATCAGTTTGAAGCAACGCAACAGCAAAATAACCTGCAGCACGATCAATCGCATCAGCCAGAGCAAAATAACGTGCAGCAGCCGGCACATGAGCACCAACCGGCGCAACAACAACCACAGTCACAGCAAACGGCATATGCCGATGCGTCGGATTTTGAAGATATGGTTTCCAACCGTGATTCGGAAATCCTTTTATCTGAAGCGGCAAACGATGCAGCGGATGAGCGCGTAAAAGAAGAAGCTATTGCTTCCGTAGCGTAAGCTCGCGATCAACCCGGAACACTTCTTCCCGTACGTTGTTTTTTATGCGGGTAAGTGAAAAAGTTGCACGATAAGGCTTATTATATTCGACAGGGCCAAGGCGCTTGCCAGAAAAATAAAATTGCTGCGCTTTTGCCTTATCAAAAATTTGTGTGTGCGTAAATTTGAGCAAACCATCAGGCGACTCGATGGTTACCTCTAAATCATCACCCGCAAACACGCCCATAATATCAATCCATGCAATGATAAAGGGTAGTTGCTCGCCTTCTTTTTCTACCAGCACCGCTTCCGTTTCACGAAATTTTCCTTTTTGCATGTCTTCATAATTCGGCTTTTCAATAGTAAGCCCCGCATTAAGCATCGCCGTAGGCGCATAGGCTACTTGCTTCAACACATCCGCAAGCCATAGTGAATCAGACAGATCCGCATCCTGCGCATCGCAAGCGGACTGCCCCATTTCCTTACCTGTAAAAGGATCAATCGCTTTACCATGATGGCGAACGGAAAGATGCACATGAGGAAACTCCGTCATTCCCGAAAGCCCAATTTTACCTAGCACTTCGCCGCGTTTTACTTTTTGTTGCGGCTTTACAATCACAGAACCTTGTTTCATGTGGCAATATTGGGTTTCCCAACCATCTTCATGCACAATCGCCAGCCCATTCCCGCATTCGCGGTTCGCCACTTTATCTTTTGTCTCAGGTGTAATTTTTTCATCCGGCATATCGTTGCGTATCGCGCGTACAGTGCCATCCGAAGCCGCAAGAACATCTATACCTTTTTCCATTGTCGCTAGGTCCGGCAAGCGAAAATCAACACCTTTATGCTCATCATAAGCCATGTGATTGCAGCGGTAATCGCGATATTCTGGCCCCTTCTGCACATCCACATAATTTTGAATAAAACAGGTTTTACCCACTTCGCAGTCCGCCGGCACACCCAGCTTGATAGCAAAAGCAGGAGAGGCAATAAAACATAACAGGGCAATAAGCAGATAACGCATAAATTACTCCGCAAGACGTATAACAACTGGAACGTGATCAGAAGGCCCCTTCCAATCGCGTATGGGTTTTAATATATAGCCCTCTTTAAGACGGTGGCGCAAGGCCGGCGTCAGCCAAATATGGTCAAGTCTGCGACCCCTGTCCGATTTCTTCCAGTCACGGTTACGGTAGCTCCACCAACTGTAGAGTTTCTGCGATTCTGGCGTAAACTGACGGCTACTATCCACCCATCCTACACTCTGCTGAAAGCGCGTCAGTTTTTCTACTTCGATAGGCGTATGGCTTACCACATCAAGTAATTGCTTGTGCGACCACACATCATGTTCAAGTGGCGCGATATTAAAATCGCCAAGTGCTATAACCGGATCGCTTGGATTTATGGTTTCTTTTGCCCAAGCGATCGCATCATCCACAAACGCCAATTTATGCGCAAATTTAGGATTTAATTCAGGATCAGGTATATCACCACCTGCGGGAACATAGAGATTATGGAAGTATATCCCCCCTATTTTTGCTCCAATATGTCGGCAGTCCTGCCGTTTTGCAAAACCACGTATGTGCCAGGCTTCAACAGGCTTTTTTGAAAGGATACAAACCCCGTTATAGGATTTCTCTCCATGAAAAACGATATGTTCCATCCCTGTAGATTTAAGCAAGTCCATTGGAGAATGGGCGTTTTCTACTTTTGTTTCCTGCAGACACAATACATCAGGCTTTTCAGCCTGAATAAGCTCATGCACCAAGCCCGCCCGCAGCCGAACCGAGTTAATATTCCAGGTAATAACTTTCATGACAGCCGCCCGATTGACAACGCGCCCTCAAGATGATAATGATTCTCAATTGTAACTACTATGTACGCCATCACACATCAACCTTCGCCCTATAACATGAATAGGATTGGTTTATCCATCCTGATCTCATTGCTTGCACATGCAGTTGTTTTACTGGCGGTTTACACGCCTAAAAAAATTGCCGAACTAAGCCTTTCTGCACCTATGCATAGAATTGGCATTCAGCTTGTGGCCATGCCTCGTCCAGCTGTGGCAAGCAAAGAAAAGAAATTCAAACACGCTCTTGAAAAGAAAAAAATCATCAAACACGAACCTTCGGTAGCAAAAATCGAACAAACTATATTCGAAGAAAAGACCGAGCCTGTAAAAGAACAGGCAGCGCCCAATCAGCCCGTGGCTGATGATGGATTGCCAATTTTTACCCAGGCTAATTATGCAGACCGCAGTTACATGCCGCAATATCCTAGCCGCGCGCGTGAGATGGGCCAGCAAGGCACCACCTATGTTCGCGCGTTGGTTAGTGCAAGCGGCCAAACAGAACGCGTGATTATTGTGCGTTCTTCCGGTTTCAATTTGCTTGATATGGCAGCAAAAGACGCTGTCCAACGCTGGAAATTCAAACCTTCTTCGCTTGCCGGCAGACCGGTAGCAAGTTGGATCGAACAGCCCGTAGCCTTTCGCTTAGTAGATTAAACTAGCGGCTAATCGGGTTTTTTATTATTATCACTGGCCCTTAACAACGAGGTATTTATGGCTGCTCAAACTGCACTAAAACAACAAACCGCACCGGCAGCAAGCCGTGAAGAGCTTTATCAACAGTGGCAACAGCTCAAAGAAAAAAGCCCGGAAAAACGCATTCGCGACGCAGCAACAGAGCTTGGGGTTTCTGAAGCGGAATTATTGGTAACACGTTTGGGCAACGGGGTAACGCAGCTCAAAGGTCCTTGGAATGAAATATTGCTCGACCTGACGAAGCTCGGCGAATTAATGGCGCTCACCCGGAACGAATCCGCAGTGCATGAAAAACATGGGGTATACGATAAAATTAGCTTCATGGGTCAAATGGGCCTGGTCGTAAATCATGATATTGATCTACGTCTTTTCATGAGCGGTTGGCATCTGGGCTTCGCTGTAACGGAACAAGCAAAATCCGGTACCCGCAAAAGCATTCAGTTTTTTGCAAAAGATGGCTCGGCGATTCATAAAATTTATCTCACAGAA
>CAYPXJ010000049.1:0-11110 GCA_964414595.1 uncultured Rickettsiales bacterium | reverse complement strand
GTATCACTGCGGCGCATATTGAGGTTGATTTTTTGCTGCGAAGCCGCGCGCGATGAAACGGTAAGCTTTTGATTTAGAGTGAGTTTTCCGGTTTCGAGGGCCTCAAACGTGAGGTAAAGGGTCATCATTTTGGCAAGCGAGGCGGGATAACGCGCTTCACCGGCGCGATCCTGATGCAAAACATTGCCGCTATTGGCATCCACAACGAGAGAAGCAGCTCGTGGCCGCGCCTCTGCGTTTGGAGAATAGAAAGCCTGTAACGTAAAGACGTTAATAAGTATGAATAAAAATAAAACCCGTCGCAGCATGACCTACAATATCTAGTGGCAAAGTTGCGTTAAACACAATCTGTAGAATAGAAAATGGCTATCCCCCAGCGATTCTCAATTACTAATATACATGATTGCTCAGGAATGGTAAGCAAAATTTTTATGAAGCCTTTATATGGCAAACAGAAAAATCGCCAAGAAATTGAATAGGTAAGCAATGGGTGGGTTTGTGCATACCGGAAGACACTTCCCTCAGACGCGGCTGCGGCGGTTGCGCGCAAGCCCGTGGATGCGCGCGCTGGTAGCGGAAAACCGGCTGGATGCGGCGGATCTCGTGCAGCCTTTTTTTGTGCGCGAGGCGAGCGCGCCGAAAACTATTCCGAATTTTCCGGGCATCAGCCGTTACACCGTAGACGAATTGTTAAAAGCGGCGGAAAAATGTGCCGCGCTAGGCATTCCGGCGATTGCGCTTTTTCCCTATGTGGAGAAAAAAAATCTCGAAGATGCGTATCGCGTTGATAATTTGGTGGGCCGCGCGATTGCAGCAATAAAGAAAGAAAAATTGCCGCTGGGGATTATCGCGGACGTGGCGCTCGACCCTTACACGCCGGACGGACAAGACGGTATCGTAAAAAATGGCCGGGTGAAAAATGATACGACGCTCGCCGCGCTGGGCAAGCAAGCGCTGGCACTGGCGGAAGCGGGCGCCGATATACTGGCACCTTCGGATATGATGGATGGGCGCGTGGGCTATTTGCGCACGGCGTTGGATAAAGAAGGTTATAAAAATCTGCCGATTCTTTCTTACGCCGCAAAGTACGCTTCCGCATTTTATGGGCCATTCCGCGAGGCGGTAGGTTCGAAAAAAGCACTCGGCCAAGCGGATAAACGTACCTATCAGATGGACGCGGCGAACGTGGATGAAGCGCTGCATGAAGTGGTGCTCGACCTGGCCGAAGGAGCGGATATGGTGATGGTGAAACCCGCGCTGCCGTATCTGGATGTGATACGTGCGGTGAAAGAACAATTTCGTGTGCCGGTGTTTGCCTATCAGGTGAGCGGGGAATATGTGATGATAAAACATGCCGCAAAACTCGGCGCGCTGAGTGAAAAACAGGCGTTTCTTGAAACGTTGCTCGGTTGCAAACGCGCCGGCGCTTCCGCTATACTGACTTATGCAGCGATGGAGGTGGCGGCGTGGTTAAACGAATAGCGATTCTATTTTTGGTTTTTGGTTTTTTTACCAACGCCTCTGCACAACCGAATTACACACTCCGCATTGAAGAACCCGGTATTCCTTACCCGAAAGAGCATAGCAGCGCGCTGTATGCACAGGGATATAATTATTATGTGGGGCATGAGGTGGCGTCGGATGCGAAAAAGGCGATGGATCTTTTTCGTCAGGCCGCAAAGGCCGGGGATGCGGATGCAAATGTTGCGCTGGGTACTATTTATCTAAACGGTGTGGGCACAGAAAAAGATATCAGCCGCGCCATCAGCTATTTTAAGGCCGCCGAAAAAAAACAGCACCCGCAAGCCTACTATGAAATGGGTAAGCTTTATTATTACGGCAAGAAAATCAGCGATAAAAATTTTTTCCCCGATATGCAGAAAGCGGTGGGATATTTTGATAAGGCCGCGCGGCTTAATGTTTTGCCCGCCATTTTGCGGCTGGGGAATATGTTTGTCACCGGCGACGGCGTGAGCCGCGATTATCATAAGGCGCTGGCGTATTTTCAGCGCGCAGGCAAAATGGGCGATGAACGCTTAGAGCGCGATGTAGCAGAGCTTTCCGTGCAGCTTTATGTGATGCTTGGCGAAGGTGCTGCAAGCAATACAGAAGCATTGGAATGGTTCAAGAAAGCGGCGGAGAATGGAAATGGTGATGCGCAGCTCGCTATCGCGCGCGCCTATATGAATGGCGACGGCGTGGAGGCTTCGGAATCCGCGGCGCGCGAGTGGTTTGAAAAAGCTGCCGAAAACGGCATGACCGATGCGTATAACCAGCTTGCTTATATGTATACGAACGGTATAGGCGCGGAGCAGGATTACGCCAAGGCGATGCAATATTACACGCGCGCGGCGGAACAGGGAAATGCTGATGCGGCCTGGAATATTGGTAATTTTTATTTGTATGGCTACGGCGTTTCAAAAAATCGTGCAGAAGCGGATAAATGGTTTGCACGTTCGCAAACCCTAAGAAAGAAACGCTAATGCCGAATTTTTCGTTCGAGGCATTGCATGAGGGGTTAGTGGCCGGCGTAGATGAAGCGGGCAGAGGACCTTGGGCGGGGCCCGTGGTCGCAGCGGCAGTGGTGTTTTACCCCGAAAGGTCGGTTCCACGTGGTATTAAGGATTCCAAGCAGTTGACGCCGGAGCAGCGTGAGAATTTGTTTCACCGTATTCAAGAAGTTGCGGTGGTGGGTATCGCGGCGGCGGAAGTCACTGAGATTGATCACTATAATATATTGATGGCTACCAAACTGGCGATGCAACGCGCTGTGGCCGCACTCAGCGTAGCACCTGTTGCGGCTTTGATTGATGGCAATCAGCCGCCGCGTTTGCCCATGCGTGCGATTCCCATCATAAAAGGGGATAGCCTGAGTGTTTCGATTGCTGCGGCTTCCATTATGGCCAAGGTGACACGCGATCGCTTGATGTGTGCGCTGGCGCAGGAATTTCCGCAGTATGGCTGGCATAGGAATATGGGATATGGCACTCCGGAGCATCAGCGTTGCATTGCGCAGCACGGTGTGACGCATCATCATCGTCGTTCGTTCGCGCCGGTGCGGGAATATCTGATGGCGCGGGAAATGCAGGTGGCCGAATGAAGCATTCTATTTACGGCTATCAGCGACCGATTGGTGAAGCGCTACGCCACGTGATTCACGAAGGCGTGGAGAAAAAAGCCTCCAAAACGATTCGGCTGCTTACCGCGCTTTCGCTCGACTGGCCGCTTTTGGCCGGAGAAAAATTCGCGCCGCATTCGCGTCCAGCTGAGATAAAGTCCAGCCGCGGGGAAAAGAAACTGGCGACGCTTGTCGTGAAGGCGCGCCGCGCGAAACTGCTGGAAGTGGAAGCGGCGGTGCCACTGATTTTGGAGCGCATTACCCTGCATTATGGTTATGCGCTTTTTGGCGGGATTCAGGTGGTTGCGGATATGGAGGCGGAAAAATCCACCCCGCCGCAAAAAAAATCGCAGGCAAATTCTCTATCGAAGCTTGATGAAATTCATGATAAAAACCTGCAACAGGTACTTAAAAAAATGGTGAAGGAACAGGATGCGTAATATTCTTTTTGTGGTTGTGTTATTGTTGGCGCTGCCCGCTGCTGCTGAGCCGGCAAAGACCTTGCCTGAGGCGCTTTACCGCGAAGGTGACCACGCGCTGGGTGCAAAAGATGCAAAAATAGTGATTACGGAATATGCCTCGCTTTCCTGCGCGCATTGCGCGGAGTTTAATGCCAACGTTATCCCTGTGATCAAAAAAGACTATGTGGATTCCGGCAAGGCGCTCTTTGTTTACCGGCATTATCCGCTGAACGCGCCCGCGCTGAAAGCGGCAATGCTCACGGAATGCGCAAGCCAGAATAAAGATTTTTTCCGGGTGCTGGATTTGTTGTTCAAAAGCCAGAAAAAATGGGCTTTCACGAAGGATTTTGAGAAACATCTGCTGCAGGTGGCGCGGCTGCTTGGCATGAAAAAAGAGGCGTTTGACGCCTGTTTGAATAATAAGGAACTGGAAGATAAAATCTTGAAAGCGCGGCTGGAAGCTTCCAAAACGCTGGGTATTACCGGCACGCCGACGATTTTCATTAATGGCGTGAAGGTGGATAAAATTCACAGCGCGGAGTCGCTGAAAGAATATCTGACCACGCTTTCGGCCGGCCAATGAGTGAGCCTAGCCAGCGCGATTTAGAAAAGCTCGGCGAAAAAATCGCCGAAGCTAAACAAGAAGCACAAGGGCCATCGATTGGCGAAAAACCCACCAGCGCGACACGCGTGGGCTTTGAGTTGCTGGGCGGCGTAGCGGTGGGCGCAGGCCTTGGCATCTGGCTGGATAAGCTGTTCGGAACGTCACCTTTTTTGCTGATTTTTTGTTTTATTTTCGGCGCGCTGGGCGGTGGATATAATATTTATCGGCTGGCGGTCGGCAAAACACTTGCAAGCAAGGGAAGTTTAAGGCATAAGAGCCGCGATTAATTTTCACATATTTTTATGGCCGATACTGAACAACTTGCTCATGGCGCCGAACAAGGCGCTGCCCATGGCGCGGAACACGCGCACAGCCCTTTTTCGCAGTTTGATATTCATACGCTGATTCCTTTGCACATCGGCGGCGTGAATGTCAGCTTCACGAATGTGGCGCTGTTTATGTTTATTGTGGTGGGCGTGCTGTTCGTGTTTTTTCAGATGGCGCTTCGGCATAATTCGCTGATTCCAGGCCGCATGCAATCGATGGCGGAAGGGCTTTATGATTTCATCGCACAAATGCTGCGGGATTCTGTGGGCCCTGAAGGACGTAAGTTTTTCCCGCTGATTTTCAGCGTGTTCGTGTTTGTGATGTTTGCCAATTTGATTGGTATGATTCCCGGCGCATTTACGGTTACAAGCCATATTATGGTGACGTTCGTGCTGGCCGGATTCCTGTTTATATTGATTACGGTGGTGGGTTTTGTACGGCATGGCACGCATTATTTTTCGCTGTTTTTACCCGAAGGTACGCCGATGTGGATGGCGCCGCTGATGGTGGTGATTGAGCTTTTTTCTTACCTGGCGCGCCCGGTGAGCCTTTCGATTCGTTTGGCGGCGAATATGATCGCAGGTCACACGATGCTCAAAATTATCGCGGGCTTCATTGTGCCACTGGGGATTCTGGCGGGCTGGTTGCCGCTCGCATTTCTCGTTGTGCTGACTGGTTTTGAGATTTTTGTAGCGCTTCTGCAGGCCTATATTTTTGCCATGCTTACAAGCGTTTACTTGAATGATGCAATTAATTTGCACTAGGTAATTTTCCTAAAATTTCCTCTGGCATTTTGAATTTTTTTGAGTATGTTTTGCAGGCTTCAACAATCACTTACACGACAATAGGAGTATAAAAAATGGAACAAACAGCAGCTTCGCTCGACGCACTGAAATATATCGGCGCTGGTCTTGCAACCCTCGGGATGCTCGGCGCGGCAATCGGGGTAGGCCATATTTTCGCGGCTATTCTGAATGGTATTGCGCGCAATCCTTCGGCTGAAGGCAAACTGACGCGTTACGCGTTCATTGGCGCGGGCCTTTCGGAAGCGATGGGTCTCTTCGCGTTCCTGATCGCGCTTATCGTTCTCTTCACGTAATTTCGCGCGCGGTTTTTGACCCATGCCGCAGTTACAATTCGAGTGGTTTGCCGCGCTTGCGTTCTGGCTTTCGCTAGCCTTTGCGCTGCTGTATGTGCTGCTTGGTCGCACGGTTCTACCGCGCATCACGCATATTTATCAGACACGGCAAGATCGCAAACTGGATGATCTCTCACTCGCTGAGCGCTTTCAAAAAGAAGCGGCTTCGCTGAAAAGCGAATATGAAGAAAATCTGGCTAAAGCGCGCGCCAATTCTGCCGCTACGGTAGCCAAAGTACGCGCAGAAATCGCGCAGACCGCGGCAAAAAAGCAGGAAGAACTGGAAAAATCGCTGGCGAAAAAAGTTGCCGAATCCGAAACGCAAATCGAGAAAGCACGTGCGAAAGCGGATACGGTGGTGAAAAGTTTGGCGGCGCAGCTTATTCCTGATGTGGTGGCAAAAATCGCTGCTGTGAATGTGGGCAAGGATGCTGCCGAGCAACAAGTTAAGAAGTTAAAAGCATAGAGGGTTTACATGTCGTCGCCGTTATTTTGGGTTGCTGTTTCGTTTGTAATTTTTATGGCTCTGGTGGCTAAGCCGGCGTGTAAAATTCTGGCAAAAATGCTTGATCAGCGCTCGGCGAAAATCCGCCAGGAGCTTGAAGATGCAACGCGCCTGAAAGAAGAAGCACAGAATCTGCTGGCGCAAATCGAACAGCAGCACCGCAAGCTAAGCGAAGAATCCAAAAATATTCTATCGCACGCGCAAGCGGAATCGGCGCATATCCGCAAAGAAGCGGAAGCGCGTCTGGAATATGATTTGAATAAGCGTACCGAACTCGCGATGCAGAAAATTGCACAAGCAGAAGCTGCTGTGGTTTCGGAAATTCAGCGTAATGCGGTAGATATTACGCTTGCCGCGGCGCGCACGCTGATTGTGGAAAACCTGGGCAAAGAAGTGGCGGAAGAAATTATTGCCAAAGCCATCTCCGATATTAATAGAAAACTGCACTAAGCGTTTTCTATTGGCATATTGTGCGCTGGTTGTATTGCTAGCGTGGCCGGGCGAGGTTTATCCGGGTGCCTGGACTCAGCCCGAAGGCAAAGGCATTTTCATCAGCAACGCGACTTATTATATCACTGATAATTTTGTTGATACAAACGGCAACGAATCCGACATCTCGGATTACACAAAAGCCGAATATAATCCTTATATCGAATATGGCATGACTCCAGACCGAACCTTCGGGATGAGTGGCGCGTTGCAATATCTGCATCAGGAAGCGGGGGCGGGTGTTACGGAATCGGAGAATTTTGGTTTGAGCGATATGGAGTTTTTTGTGCGCCAGCGTGTGCATCAAAGACAATTTGCGAATGGGAGCAGCGCGGTATTTTCCCTACAACCGCTTGTGAAAATTCCAACCGGTTATGATTCCGATCGTACACTTAATCTCGGCAATGGGCAGGTGGATGTAGAATTGCGTGGTTTGGCTGGATATGGTTTTACACAGGGCGGTCGGCATCATTTTATCAATCTGGAGGCGGCCTATCGCTACCGTTTTGAAGCGCCTTCCGATGAAGTGCGTGGCGCGGCGGCATTTGGTTACCGGCTGACGGATGATTTTATGGTGCTCTCGCAACTCGATGGCAGGTTGGCGCTGGGCGATGGTGATAGCGCGCGCGTGATTCGCGGTAATATTCAGGATGCGGATGTGCTGAAATTATCGCTTTCGGGCGTCTATTATTTTACGCCGGGTACCGCGTTGCAGGTAGGCGCGTTTTATGATGCGATTGCGCGTAATACAGGCCAGGGCAGTGGCGTTTTGCTAAGTATCTGGACTGAATTTGGCGCAGAAAAAATTAGACCAGAACCGAATTGGCAATATGAAGATTGGCAATCCGCATACCCTGATATGGACCAGGATTACCGCTTATGAAACTAGGCGAAGTATTGGTGGCGCAGGGCACGATTAGCGGGCCAGTGTTGGAAGAAGCGCTGGTGCTGCAACATAGTCTGCATGATAAAATCGGAAGGATTTTGATTGGCCTCGGTAAACTGAATTTTTTGGAATTACACCGCGCACTGGCCGCGCAGAAAAATCTGCCGTTCCTCAATTTAATGGAAGAAGAAATTCAACCTCAGCTTATCGAACAGGAAAAGAAATCCGATTATTTTCGCTACGAATATATACCCTGGAAGCGGGAGAATGGCGCGCTGATAATCGCGTGTTCTGATGAGACGGAAGGCCTGAAGAAACATCTGCGCGCCACCTATATTGAACCTTTTCGGCTGGTGATTGCCTCGCCGGTAGATATTCATTTGAAGTTGCGTCAGTTTTTCAAAACGGAGCAGGTGGCGCAGGCACGCGAGGCGTTATGGAAAGCAAAGCCCACAGCTTCCGCAAAGGAATTATTTGAAGGCGTGCGTTTTCGCCGATTGATTCTGCCGGGCGTTATCTTCGCGTTGTGGGTTTTGTATGACTGGTTTTCCGCGCTTACGGCGCTTATCGTGCTGGTGAATGCGCTTTACGCCGCGACCCTTATTTTCAAAGGTGTGATTTTTGTGGTGGGCATGTGGATGCGGAAACGGGAATATCGCGAGCGAGTGCGTGATCGCTTTTCTTATCAGGAAATAGAAGAGAAAGCCTTGCCCGTTTATAGCATTCTGGTGCCGCTTTATAAGGAGAGCGAGATTACTATTCGACATTTGCTGCGCGCGCTTGGCCAGCTGGATTATCCCAAATCGAAACTCGATATCAAACTCATCGTGGAAGAAGATGACGAAAGCACAAAAGCGATTTTGCAGGCGCTTACACCTGCGCGTTATTTTGAAATTATCGTAGTGCCTGTTTCTTACCCCCGTACGAAGCCGAAAGCCTGTAATTACGCGCTGCAATTCGCGCGAGGCGCCTATATTACCATTTACGATGCGGAAGATGTGCCTGACCCGATGCAGCTAAAAAAATCCGTGGCGGCGTATCAGCGTGGGCAGGGGAAAATCGGCTGTGTTCAGGCGCGGCTTAATTACTATAATCGCGATGAGAATATCCTCACGCGCATGTTTGCGCTGGAATATGGTATGTGGTTCCAGTTTATGCTCAAAGGGCTGGAGCGTCTGAAATTGCCGATTCCGCTGGGTGGTACGAGCAACCATATTCCACGTTATCTGCTGATGCAGCTTCACGCGTGGGACCCCTATAATGTGACCGAGGATGCCGATTTTGGCATACGTTTGGCCGAAGAGGGGTTCGAAACCCGGATGCTGGATTCCGAAACGCTGGAAGAAGCGCCGCATCAGGCGGGCGCCTGGATTCGCCAGCGTTCGCGCTGGATTAAGGGGTATATTCAGACATTTGTGGTGCATCTGCGCGAACCGCGCTATTTGCTTAAGAAGTTGAATTGGAAGGGCTTTATTGGCTTTTTCTTTTTTATTGGCATGCCCGCGTTTCTTTATGTAACCACCCCCTTTTTTCTGGCGTTGGCGGCTTTCAGCTATGTGCAGGAACTGCCTTTCCCAGCGTGGCTCACGCTTGTGCTATGGTCCAATCTTTTCGGCGGTTTGCTGCTGCATTTGGGGATTGCCGTGGTGGTCATGGCGGCGAATCGCTGGTGGCGAATGCTGCCCTATATTCTGATTTTTCCGTTCTATTGGCTGATGCATGTAGTGGCGAGTTTCCGCGCGATTTGGTCGCTAATTAAGCAGCCGCACCATTGGGATAAAACCGCTCATGGGGTTTCTCGTATCCTGCCCGGTGTATAAACGTTGACAAAACGGGCTCAATCGCCTAAAAGAGCGCCCTTAAAGAGGATATTATGAAAGTTCTTAGCTCACTGAAATCAGCCAAAAAACGCGATAAAAACTGCCGCGTCGTGCGCCGCAAAGGTAAGGTGTACGTGATTAATAAGAAGAATCCGCGCATGAAGGCGCGTCAGGGCTACAAGTAAGCCGCATTTCCTATTTTCCTTTCTACTGCGTCGAGGCTGCGGACTCGCCGCGCCTACGTGTCGTAGAAGTTTAGTGGACGAAAATCCGTAACTCGTTGTTTTCTACTTCCGGCGTTTGCTGGAAATTCACACTGATCTGCTGCTCTGGCACGCCAATATCGGTGAGTGTTTGCAGCACTTGCGACCAGCTGGCTTTCGCCTGCTCAAAGCTGCGTTTATCAAGTTCCGGCTGGCCGGTTTTAGAAACCATGAATACCGTATCGAATGTCGCGTTCGGCTTCACCTGAATAGTTTTTTGCACCACGTTGAAAAGCTGTGTTTGGTAATACACGGGCGATTTATGAAAGCGAATCACCATCAATGGCTGTTCGGCCATGGGTTTTGTGGATTGGTAAGGCGGAATCGGATCGCGGTAAGTATTATCTGCCGATGCAACGCCAGCAGCAAAAATCAGCGCGGCGCCTGCCAAAAGAGATGTGCGGCGAAAGAAGGCTTGCATCTTGGTACTCCCGTAGTTAGGTCTTTTGAAGAATAGCAAAATCACCGCCGCACGCAAGTTTTAGAAATGAAAATCCTCCATATTAAACAGAAACAGCTCGTTCTTGGTGAGGTGGAGAAGCCCATGCCGGGCGCGCATGAGGTGCTGATTCGTGTGGCGGCGGCGGGTGTGAATCGCGCGGATATTCTGCAGCGCAAAGGGCTTTATGCGGTGCCGGAAGGTGAAAGCGATGTGCCGGGGCTCGAGGTTTCCGGCGAGATTGATGCGATCGGTAATGAAGTGCGGAGTTTCAAGGTCGGCGATAAAGTATGCGCGCTTTTGGGTGGCGGCGGTTACGGTGAATATGCGTTGGCGCATGAGGGGCTCACACTGCGCGCGCCGGAAAATATTTCTTTAGAAGAAGCAGCGTCACTGCCGGAAGCGGCGGCAACGGTGTATCTGAATTTGCTCGATCTGGGACGCATGGCGCCGGGCGAAAACGTGCTGATTCATGGCGGCACAAGCGGCATTGGCGTGATTGCGATTCAGGTGGCGCATCTGCTCGGTGCGCGTGTGTTTACGACGGTGGGTTCCGCCGAAAAATGCCAGGTGGCAAAAAAACTCGGTGCGACGGCGATTGATTACACCCGGGAAGATTTTGTGGAAATTCTCTCGAAGCATAATGGCGCGCAGCTGATCTTGGATATGGTCGGCGGCAGTTATGTACAGCGCAATTTTCAGGCGGCGGTGTTTGGCGCACGCATCGTAATGATTGGTTTTATGGAAGGTGCGAAGGCGGAAGCGAATTACAGCGCGCTCGTCATGAAGAATTTGCAGCTCATTGGTTCGATGTTGCGCGGGCAGAGTTTGCTCAAGAAATATCAGATTATGCAATCGGTGCGGACCGTGATTTGGCCACTGATCGACGCGGGGAAAATGGCGCCGATTATTGCACAGAAATTTTCACTTACAGAAGCTGCAGCCGCACATGAAACGATGGAGCAGGGTGGCCATATTGGCAAGATTTTGCTTATTCCCTAAGCTTTCGTCCAACCTGTAATCGTGATGATGTCGAAGGTAGCCGGGATGCCGTCTTTCG
>CAYPXJ010000048.1:0-11427 GCA_964414595.1 uncultured Rickettsiales bacterium | reverse complement strand
AACCCTAGAGCCATTCTCGCTTTTAAGCGATTTACAAGGCGGTAATAATGATTTGGTGGGCGGTAGAGGACTCGAACCTCCGACCTCAGCGATGTGAACGCCGCGCTCTAACCAACTGAGCTAACCGCCCGACTTAAATAAAATTATGCAGCCTTCTTCTTTGCCGCTTTATATTTAATTGCCGCCTGAGCCGCCGCAAGGCGCGCAATCGGCACGCGGTACGGCGAGCAGGAAACATAATGCAGACCATTTTTATGGCAGAAATGAATCGAGGCCGGGTTGCCACCATGTTCGCCGCAAATACCCAGCTTAATATCCTTGCGCGTTTTGCGTCCGCGTTCGGCAGCAATCGAAATCAGTTCGCCCACGCCTTCTTCATCAATCGCCACAAACGGATCTTTTTCAATGATATGCTGCTCGAGATACGGCGTGATGAAACTTGCCGCATCGTCGCGCGAGATACCGAGTGTCGTCTGCGTCAAATCATTCGTACCGAAACTGAAAAACTCCGCATATTCGGCAATTTTATCAGCAACCAGCGCCGCACGCGGTAACTCAATCATCGTGCCGATTAGGTAATCATATTTCTTCTTCGCTCTAGCAAAAACATCCGCCGCCACCGCATCCACTTTTTCTTTGAGAATGGAAAGCTCTTTCGGATTCATCACCAGCGGAATCATAATTTCCGGCAGCACTTTTTTGCCTTCCTGATTCACCTGCACGACGGCCTCGAAAATCGCCTGCGCCTGCATCTCGTAAATTTCCGGATACGAAATACCGAGGCGGCAACCGCGATGGCCGAGCATCGGATTTTGCTCTTTCAGTTGCGTTGCGCGCTCTTCCAATTTTTCGGCGCTCATGCCGGACGCTTTCGCGACTTCTTGAATCTCCGCGTTTGTGTGCGGTAAAAATTCATGCAGCGGTGGATCAAGCAGACGAATCGTCACCGGCAAACCATCCATGATGCGGAAAATTTCGGCGAAATCGTCGCGCTGCATCGGCAGTAATTTCGTAAGCGCTTTGCGGCGGCCTTCGAGCGTATCGGAAAGAATCATTTCGCGCACGGCGATGATGCGCTCCGCATCGAAGAACATATGTTCTGTACGGCAAAGGCCAATGCCTTCCGCGCCGAATTTTCGCGCGGTTTCCGCATCAAGCGGCGTCTCTGCATTCGTGCGCACTTTGAGGCTGCGAATCTCATCTGCCCATTGCATAATCTGACCGAAATCGCCGGAAAGCGCTGGGCGAATCGTCGGCACTTCACCGAACATCACTTCACCGCTCGCGCCGTTAATCGTGATGAGATCGCCTTCTTTCACCGCGAGTTTTTCGGTTTTGAAAATCTTTTCCTGATAATTGATATGCACGCCGCCCGCGCCGGAAACGCAAGGCTTACCCATCCCACGCGCCACCACCGCCGCGTGCGAAGTCATCCCGCCGCGCGCCGTCAAAATACCTTCCGCCGCATGCATGCCGTGAATATCTTCCGGGCTGGTTTCCAAACGTACAAGAATCACTTTTTCGCCGTGCTTTTTGCGTTCTTCCGCATCTTCTGCCGAGAACACGACCTTGCCCGAAGCCGCACCGGGTGACGCAGGCAAACCGCGCGCGATCACGTCGCGTTTGGCTTTCGGATCGAGCGTCGGATGCAATAATTGATCAAGCGACAACGGATCGATGCGGCTTACCGCCGTCTCTTTATCGATCATGCCTTCCTTCACCATCTCCACCGCGATGCGCAGCGCGGCCGGTGCCGTACGTTTGCCGTTACGCGTTTGCAGCATCCAGAGTTTATTCTTCTGCACGGTGAATTCGATATCCTGCATATCTTTATAATGCGCTTCGAGTTTTTTATAGACTTCCTCGAGCTGCTTGAAGACGTTCGGCATCACTTCTTCCATCGCCGGCAGCGAATCGCCACCGCGTTTTTTCGCCTCAAGTGTAATCGGCTGCGGCGTACGAATCCCTGCGACCACATCTTCGCCTTGCGCATTCACCAGATATTCGCCGAAGAAAATTTTCTCACCTGTCGACGGGTCGCGCGTGAAGGCAACGCCGGTGGCGCAATCATCGCCCATATTGCCGAATACCATCGATTGAATATTCACCGCCGTGCCCCAGCTTTCCGGAATGTCATTTAGCTTACGATAGGTATTCGCACGCGCATTCATCCAGGAATTAAACACCGCGCCAATCGCGCCCCAAAGCTGCTCTTCCACATCCTGCGGGAACGGTTTGCCCAGTTCTTCCGCAACGCGTTCTTTATAGGATTTCACCAGCGCTTTTAAATCGTCCGCGTTGAGATCGGTATCGAGCTCCACGCCTTTATCTTTTTTCGCGTAATCAAGAATTTCTTCGAAATGGTAATGATCTACTTCGAGCACTACGTCTGAATACATTTGAATGAATCGGCGATAGGAATCATAGGCGAAACGGGCATTGCCGCTTTGCTCTGCGAGCGCTTCCACCGTTTTATCATTGAGGCCGAGATTGAGAACCGTATCCATCATACCCGGCATCGACGCACGCGCGCCGGAACGCACCGAAACAAGCAGCGGCTTTTTCGCATCGCCGAATTTCAAGTCGAGCGCTTTTTCGATTTTACCAAGTGCGTCTTGCACCTGCGTTTTCAATTCTTTCGGATATTGTTTGCCGTTCGCATAATAATAAGTGCAGACTTCGGTGGTGATGGTGAAACCGGGCGGCACGGGCAGGCCAAGCGTGCACATTTCGGCCAAGTTCGCACCTTTGCCGCCGAGCATATTCTTCATGCTCGCATCGCCTTCCGCTTTGCCGTCGCCGAAACTATAAACCCACTGCGCCATCTAGCCCTCGATCTTTGAAAAATTGGCGATGTTATTAAACAATTCCCGCAAATTCGCAAGCAATATGAGTCGGTTCTGCCGTAAATCGCCTTCATCGGCATTCACCTTTACCTTATCGAAAAATGCATCGACCGGTTTGCGCAGTTCGGAAAGCCGCGCCATCATATCGGCATAGCGGTTTTCCTTAAGCGCCAATTCGATAGCCTCGCGGCGGGATTCCAACGCCTCGTAGAGCGCTTGCTCTTCTGGTTCTTTGAGCAAACTTTTCGAAGGCTTGCCTTCAAACTTCACCTCGTCGCGCTCTTCTTCTTTCTTCAAGATATTAGCCGCACGGCGATACGCAGTGAGCAGATTCGCGCCGTCGTCGGTTGCCAGAAAATCGGCTAACGCATGAGCGCGCGCAATCAAAAGCAGCACGTCATCCTCACTACCTTCATCAAACACGGCGGAGATGAGATCATGGCGAATATCCTGCAATTTCAGCGCGGCTTTAATGCGCTCTTCAAAAAATTCAAGCAACTCATCCACCACATCGCGTTGCTTCGCTTTCGGTTTCGGTTTTAGCTTTTTCAGCACTTTTACCGCGGCGTTTTCGTCTTCTTCTTTTTCTTCCGGCCGCGCGAGAATCGACTGCGGATATTGTTTCAGCGCGTTATCGAGCAGCAATTTCAGCGGCAATTTCAGTTTATTTTCGATGATGATGCGAATCACGCCGAGCGCGGCACGGCGCAGAGCAAACGGATCTTTCGAGCCCGTGGGCGCTTCGTCGATCGCAAACATGCCGGCCAGCAAATCAATTTTATCCGCAAGCGCGAGCACCACGGCAAGCGGCGCCGTCGGCGGCATATCGTCCGGCCCTAGCGGCGCGTAATGATCGCGAATCGCTTCGGCAACTTCTTTTTCCTCGTATGAACTGAGTGCGTAATAATAGCCCATTCTGCCTTGCAGCTCGGGGAATTCCTGCACCATCTGCGTGACGAGATCTGCTTTGCACAGCGCCGCTGCGCGTTCCGCCTGCAACAGATTTGCGTGCGGCACCCATACGGAAAGCAGCTTCGCCAAACCCATCAAGCGCGTCACACGCTCGCCAATCGTGCCGAGTTTCGCATGAAACACGATGCTATTCAGTTTCGGTGCATAGGCTTCCAACTTTTGCACTTTATCTTGCTCGAAGAAAAACGCCGCATCCGAAAGCCGTGCGCGCAATACGCGCTCATTGCCAGCGACGATCAACGCGCCGTCATCAGCGGTTTCCACATTCGTCACCACGGCGAAATGCGGTGCAATTTTACCGCTCTCATCACGTGTAGAAAAATATTTCTGATGCGCGCGCATCGATGTCATCAACACTTCCGGCGGCAGATGCATAAAGCGCGATTCAATTCTACCAAGCCGCACTACTGGCCATTCGACAAGCCCTGCTGTTTCTTCAAGCAACGCCGCATCTTCGACGATCTGTAATTTTTTCGCCGCGGCGAGTGCACCAGCCTGTGTCGTGATCGTTTGGCGACGCGTTTCCGCATCGATCATCACGTGATTTTTTTCCAGATGGCCAAAATATTCTTTGCTGTTCTTCGCCGTAAATTCCTTGCCCATAAAACGATGGCCGCACGAGCGATCGCCAGATTGCACTGGGCCGAACGCAACAGGCACAACTGCATTATCAAACACACACAGAATCGATTTCAGCGGACGCACCCAGCGCACATCAAAATCGCCCCAGCGCATCGATTTCGGCCAGCTGAGCTGCTGCATCGCCGCGAGAATAACCGCAGGCAAAACATCTTTTGTCGGCTGGCTTTTTGTTTCCACCGTCGCAAAATAAAAAATACCTTTGCCGGTATCGCGCTGTTCCAACTGATCTTCACTGAGGCCCGAAGATTTCAAAAATCCTTGCAGCGCAGCAGGGGGGGCATCGACGCGCGGTCCGCGCTTTTCTTCACGCGTTGCACTGCCTTGCGCGGGGATATCTTCCGCTACAAACACCACGCGCTGCGGCGTCACATAACTACGTGCATTCGCAAATGCGATACCCGCATCACCGAGCTTCGCCTGCATAATCTCGGCGAACTCCGCCGCCGCCCGCTTCTGCATGCGCGCCGGGATTTCTTCCGAATATAATTCAATCAGCAATTCAGGCATTTTTGATTTTCGTGATTTGATTTTTATCATTCACCAGCACGAGCGGCGGCTGATGTTTTGCCGCTTCTTCCGGCGACATATGCACATAGGCGCAGATGATTACCAAATCGCCTTTTTTGGAAAGATGTGCCGCCGCGCCGTTAATCGTGATCGTGCCACTGCCTGCCGGCGCTTCAATCGCATAGGTGGTGAAGCGGTTGCCGTTGGTGATGTTATATACCTCTACATGTTCGTAAGGCAGGATGTTCGCGGCTTTCAAAAGCCCGGAATCGATGCCAATCGAACCCTGATATTCGAGATCTGCTTCCGTGACGGTCGCGCGGTGAAGTTTTCCTTTGAGTAATTTAAGCTGCATAATTTTGACTTTTGTTTTCTGGTTTTTGTGTTTTGCTTTCCACCCACATTTCTGCGCAACCTTTGGCCAGTGCACGAACCCGCGCGATATAGGCCGCCCGTTCCGTCACACTGATCACACCACGCGCATCGAGCAGATTGAAGCGATGGCTTGCCTTAATACATTGGTCATACGCAGGCAATGCCAGCTTACGCTCGAGCAGCGCCTTGCATTCTTTTTCCGCATCGTCGAAATGGCGGAAGAGCTGCTCCGTATCAGCGAACTCCAAATTATACGCCGAAAATTCGCGCTCGTTCTGCTTGAACACTTCGCCGTAGGTCACATGCTCGTTGTAGCGCAAATCATAGACATTCTCGATGCCCTGAATATACATCGCCAGGCGTTCCAGACCGTAAGTAATCTCGCCCGCAACCGGCTTGCACTCAATCCCGCCGACCTGTTGGAAATAGGTGAATTGCGTCACTTCCATACCGTCGCACCAGACTTCCCAGCCGAGGCCCCAGGCGCCGAGCGTTGGGCTTTCCCAGTCATCTTCGACAAAGCGAATATCATGTTCCTTCGTGGTGAGACCCAGTTCGGCGAGGCTCTGCAAATAAAGCTCCTGAATATTCTCCGGCGAGGGCTTCAGAATCACCTGAAACTGGTAATAATGCTGCAAACGGTTCGGATTCTCGCCGTATCTTCCATCTTTCGGGCGGCGCGAAGGCTGCACATAGGCGCAGTTCCAGGTTTCCGGCCCTAAGGCGCGCAGCATTGTTGCCGGGTGGAACGTACCCGCACCGACCTCGACATCATAAGGCTGCAGAATCACGCAACCCTGCCGCATCCAGAATTGCTGGAGGGTCATGATAATCGTCTGGAAATCCGGGGCTTGAAGGGCCATGTTCGCGTTTACAGGTTAAGGAGCGCATTCATAACGAAAAGCGTAGGGAAAAACAAGGATTTATTGGAACTAAGCGCGGGCGCTAACTATCCTCTGAATCTCTTCCCATTTTACTGCCCCTTCACGCAAAAGTCGGGGGTGCTCGTCTGTCAGATCGACGACCGTCGACGCAACCCCTTTCGGCTTTTCGGTATCCTGCAACAAATAGGGTAACTTCCCCCGGAAAAACCGCATAGCCTCGGCAGCAGAAACTGCCGCTTCATACCCAGAAAGATTCGCACTCGTCGTCACCAGCGGCTTGCGGTAAAAACTCAAGAATTTCAATAGAGTAACATGCTCCGGAATACGTATCGCCAGCGTATCTAGCCCGGCGCTGGCTTGTTTTAAAACGGTGCAATCCTTCTTGCGCGGCAGCACCAAACAAAGCGGCCCGGGCAGGAATTTTTCCGCCAGTTTTCGTGCGAGCGGAGTAAATTCTACGAGCGCTTCCGCCTCTGCTATTGATGCAACCATAGATTGTAGAGGTTTGCGCTCATCACGCCCCTTCACGGCAAACAGGGACTCAATCGCATCGGCCCGTCCTGCATCAGCGGCCAGGCCATACACAGTTTCGGTAGGAATGCCGACTACATAGCCGGTTTCCAACGCTTTTGCGAGCAAGGTAAAATTCTCGGCAGAGGCGGTTAAAAGCTTGGTGGGGAGGTTGTTGTGCATTGCAGCAAAAAATTTTTACAATTAGAATAATAATAGATTTGCAATAGATATAGTGTTCGGTTACATTCATTTTCACTAGTGATGGTAGTGTAAGTCAGTTCAGGGATATTACCAAAAGGGAGGCGCTATGTCCAAAGTCATAACTATTGCCCAGCAAAAGGGCGGTGCAGGCAAAACCACGTTAGCGGCGCATTTGGCCGTTGCATTGCGTCAGCAGGGCAAAAAAGTCGCGGTGCTCGATATTGACCCGCAGGGCAGCCTTACCCGATGGCACCAGGAGCGTGAAGCACGCTTTGGCGAAGAGTTCACCGGCCTTCTTTTCTCGCAGCTCACCGGCTGGCGCGTTGGCAGCGAAATTCACCGCCTGCGCGATGAAGTGGATGTAATTATCGTCGATAGCCCTCCGCACACACAAACCGAAGCGCGTACGGCTATTCGTGAAGCGAATTTAGTGCTAATTCCTATGCAGCCAAGCCCAATGGATCAATGGGCTACAGATGCAACGGTACATATCGCCGCGCGCGAGAATGTTCCGGCTTATTTGGTGATGAATCGTGTTACCAGCAATTCGAAACTGGCGGAATTCTTCGCGCAAGATGTGCAAAATCTGCTGAGCATTAAACTTGGCAACCGCGTTTCTTTCGCGCAAGCTATGTTAGATGGCCGCACGGTCACAGAAATGTTCCCGAAAAGCCCGGGTGCGGAAGAAATTAAGGCGCTTTCCAAAGAAGTATGGAAACTGGTGACAACCGCTCCTGCTACGGCCACAGCCGCGACAGAAGAGAAGGCGGAGATTCAATCGCCGGTAAAGCGTCGCAAAGTGCACTTCGTCCCGGTCTAATCTGCGTATAAAAAGTGGCGAAAAGCTTGCCCTTTGAAAGGGTGGGCGATACATTAGAGGCATGAGCTATGGGTTTGGACGCATGCGGCTGAAAAGCGCGGTTTTCTGCGCGTTGGTTGCCATGTGCCTCTGGGTTACGCAGGCGTATGCCGTTCCATCACCCATTCCGAATGCCGGCAATAAGAACGATGCGTTTTCCTGTAAGCATGCGGATTTTGATCAAGTCACGGATATTGAAGAAGTTGAAAAGATCAACAAAGGTCTTAGTACGCGCTCCCGCGCTGGAAAAAATGTACCTTACTTTAGCCCCTTGCATTGGTCGCGCACCGCATGCGCCAATAGTCCGGAGGAGTTTTTTGAAGTCGGCGTAAACCTCACCATGAGTAAGGACTGCTTTATTCAGGATATTCTCGCCCGTAATCCCCAAACCAATTTGCTAAATCCGCGCACCGCTTCCGGCGGTAAAAATATCGAAACCCTAACCTGTGGTTTGGGTTCGCGCCACATCGCCATGCATAGTTTCTGTGAGTTTTATAGCAACGAACTTAATAAGCTTAAAGAAGATGCGCAAAAACTGATCGCGAAAGATTCCACTAAGAAAACGGCTTATTATTCTCCTGATCATTTTGATTGGCAGGCGGCCACGCAGGCAGATGATCAAACTGCCAAAAATAAAGGCTTCAAAAGCGCCTATGACTGGCAGCGTACGGTCATGAAAAAGTGCCTTGAAATGTTCATCATGGAAAACGCTTTTCAAGCCGATCTCACATTGTACGATTACGATGTTACGGCCACGCGAAAAGTAAGTCGGGCTGATACCAGCAAAATTCGCCCCATCACAGAAACGCTCAATCTTTGCTACCCCGTGATCTTAGCGCAAACCAAAAACGTGAATCCCAAAAACGAGAGCAATCGTAATCGCGATTTCGGCACCCCAAAATTGCCGTGGCTCATCAAAGAAAGCGATATGCTGGATTTCGTATTATGGTCTGAACAGCAGGAAGCGCAGTGTAGCACTGCCACCAATCCGGATGAATTTTATGAGCCGCGCACCGGCCAACCAACAGGTTTTGGCGGATTTTTGGGCATGATTTTTGGCGGCGGCTCGACGCCACCCACCGTGACCTATGAGCGTATGATCAAGAAAAACCAAATGATCGAATATGACGATCGCGTTACCTCGGGCGGCAGTGGGCCCGGCGAGCCGTACCGTAATTTCAAGGCAACGTGCAGCGCGGAACATACAAAAATCGCACCGGGTAATTATTTGATGAAGCCTGGCTCTGGTCCGCTTCAATCCATCACCGGCGCCGGTAAGATTAAACCTAATACCCATCCGCAATCCAAACCCGATGACAATATCGAAGTAGCGCGCCTGCGTGACCCGGCGTGCGGGCTATTTTCACCGCGAAACCAAGCGCAGGAAAAGCTGAGCGCTGTGATGTCGATGGTGAGCGATTTCTTTGGCTGCCGCAGTCCATTTGATAAATGGGTAGATGAAAATGGTCAGATGCACGACAACATCGCGCTGCTCAATTTCCGTTCCGAGCGCATCATGCAAAACATGTATCAAAAATTGAATCTGCCCGCGCTAATTGGTTACTGCACCTTTGATTGCGATAACGAAACCACAGGTCGTCCTCAGTGTAAAAAAGATCGCGATGCGTGTATGAAGGGCGGCACGCCGGCAGCGGAATGTACCAAAAAATATAATGAATGTTGCTTCCCTTGCGGAGGATATCAGGATTTACTTGCCGCTTTCCACGTCATGCGAAATTGGGTAGGCATGGTGGCCAAGCGCCCCGTTAGTGTCGCGCCCTATATTTATGGCAACGGCGAAACGCAAAAGATTAAATACAAAGACCCAACCGAGAACGACAAAGAAAAAACCACCGAAGTCGTGTGGGAGTTTGAGCAGCCAAACATCCCTACGGCGATTGAAAATTTCGAGGATGCTTTTGCTGCCCTCGGCAAAATTAAACAAAGCAAAAAGCAATATTATAAAGATAACAACAAATTCTGTAGAGAGGCGAATGGCGAACTTTACTGCCCGCTACAGAGTAAAGGTCTTATCTTTACCTTCATGAGCGATAATCCGCCGTTTATGGCGCCTACTTATTCTAACGCGCCTAATCCGGGTAACTATGTTGCGCTTGCGCCGCAGCCGGATGGCAGTCCGCACCAACTGATTAAAGAAGTCCAGGAAGCAAACAGCATCCAATTCAAAACGGCGGATGCAATGCCAAAAGCCAAGCGCAGCGATTTACAATATCAAACACTGGTGGGCGTACCAGGTTGCAATTTCGGCGGTGAATTTGAAATGATGCTCTATCAAGCGCGGTGCGCGCTGTGGTTCGGCACAAATTGCATCTGCGATTATGATAAAATGTTCCGTGTGGGTTCGGCGGAAAATTATGTGGCCAACGCAGCGGGCCGTCGTTACGAGCTTGAAATGCCACGTAGGGATGCAACCGGCAAAGTATTGGCGGATCCGTGGTTTAATATCGATCCCACTACGAAGCGTCCGGAAATTGATCCTACAACGGGCCTTATCAAAGTGAATTACTTTACGGGCGCAGCGGGCCAAAAAATTAAATACGATAATCTTACATCATACTTCCCGTTGCAGTGGCGTGGCAACCTGGACGATAATTATGGCAAACGTATCGATCCCGAAGACGATACGAAATATATTAAGCCTGAAGTAAAAGTCGGTTTAAGTAATGCGCGTCCGGGTGATATTCTGCTCTGGCGCGATATAAAAGGCATGCCTTGGCACGCTGCGTATGTAGAAAGCACCAATATTGAAAATAATCCGACCATCATTCACATCAGTGAATTTAATTATGGTAAATGGCCTGATATTTGCAGCAACACCCTAAATTGGGGTCGCCGTACGGAGCGCTGGCTGCATCAGGGTGCGGTGCCCGCTAAAGACTGCACATCGGGTGACTGCGCCTGCGATGATTCGGATTTCAAATTTTGTCGTGAGAAAAATTGGGACAAGGTGGAAGTCTATGATACTTCCTTTGAAGGGTTACAGGATCCTGCACTTAAGAAAAATTTTTATCAACCCAAAGATGCCGAAGAGCCCGGGGGTGACGAGTTAGAAAAAGGCGCAAGCCTCGAGCGGGAAAAACTTACCTGCAAAAAATTGCCGCGCGATTTTGATAAACAATTGACGGAAGACGGTGATGATAAACAGAAAGACATGACCGATCAGCATAACGCGGCGGCAGGTGGTGCTGGTAAAATCAAATCCGCCCCGCCTTCGCTTTATCAGCAGGAGCTAATCAAGCTTGGTAAAGGTCAAGCCTCCACCTATCTTGCGCCGCAAAAGCCAAAATATCTGGAAGAGTGCATCGATGAAAAAGTGAAGCTGCGTTTCGGCACGTCCATGAACTGGAACCGATTATTTCCAGGCGAGCGTCGCCAATATATTATTTCATGTTTGAAAGATAAGGGTTGCGATCCACCGCTTGACAGTAAAGGCCGCCGCGATCCTGCAAAAGCTATTCCTACAATTCAGCTCAATCTCCTTGCAGCGAAAGATCGTCCCGCCGCCATTCAGAAAGATGAGTTAATGGAGCGTTACCGTGTGGCACATAAGCTGTATCAGAATGGCTGTATGAACTACCCGCCGGAGATGCTGGAAATACCTTTAAGC
>CAYPXJ010000047.1:0-11674 GCA_964414595.1 uncultured Rickettsiales bacterium | reverse complement strand
GCATAGTCTATTATCAGGCAGATACGAAAGGAAAATATTCATGGATTCGGGATGGTCCGGTAAGCATCATATTTTCAAAATCCAACGCCCGGTTGAGTTAGCGGAAATTATCCAATTTTCTAGAAAAAATAATCTTACGAACGAACAGATAAAAGAGCTCATGTTAGCGTGTCAGACAAAAGACAGAAGTATTCGCCCAGAAGATAAATTAAGTTCTCAGGATATTCTTTCCATACTGCAGCATAAAAAGGATATTTCAGATTCTTTTAGCAGCCTCTATAATGCGACTTTTCATCGATCAAAAGCACGGTTTTTCTAATGCAGCGTGAGTCTATGGAATTTGATGTCGTAATTGTGGGGGCCGGCCCTGCTGGCCTTGCCGCAGCAATACGTTTAAAACAGCTGCAGCCGGATTCTAGTATCTGCATTTTAGAAAAAGGTGCTGAAGTGGGTGCGCATATTCTTTCGGGCGCAGTGATTGAACCGCGCGCTATGAACGAACTGATTCCGGATTGGAAGGAAAAAGGTGCGCCGCTGGAAGTTGAAGCAACGGAAGATCATTTTTTATTCCTTACCCAAAAATCTGCCTACCGTTTGCCCACCCCGCCTCTGATGAAAAATCATGGCAATTATATTGCAAGCCTGGGGCTGTTGGTTCGCTGGCTGGGCGAACAGGCTACCAATCTGGGTGTGCAAATTTTTCCGGGCTTTGCTGCGGCAGATATTTTATTTGATGCCAACGGTGCCGTCGCGGGCGTTATCACCGGCGACATGGGTATTGGAAAAAACGGGGAGAAAAAAGAATCGTACCAACCCGGCATGGAAATTCGTGGCAAAATCACGCTTTTTGGTGAAGGCTGCCGCGGCCATCTAACACGCCGCCTGGAAGAAAGATTTTCTCTACGATTACATTCCGGCCCGCAAACGTACGGAATTGGAATCAAAGAATTATGGGAAATCGATCCCACAAAACATAAGCGTGGATCGATTACGCATTCTATTGGTTGGCCACTGGATCACCAAACCTATGGCGGTTCTTTTATCTATCATTGGAAAGAGAATCTGGTGATGGCGGGTTACGTCATCGGCCTTGATTACGAAAACCCGTATCTTAATCCGTTTCGTGAATTTCAGCGTTTTAAAACGCATCCGAAAATTCGCCCGCTGTTTGAAGGGGGAAAGCGTATTGCTTACGGCGCACGCGCAATTAATGAGGGTGGTTATCAGGCTATTCCGCAACTCACCTTCCCTGGTGGCATGTTAATCGGTTGCAGCGCAGGATTTGTAAACGTGCCTAAAATTAAGGGCAGTCACACGGCCATGAAATCCGGCATGCTTGCTGCCGAGTCTATTGCCGAAGGTAAGCCGGAAACATATCCACAAAAACTTCAACACTCATGGATTTGGCCTGAGCTACATGGCGTGCGCAATATTCGTCCGGCCTTTCGTTATGGTTTATTGCCGGGTCTTGCTTATGCAGCTTTGGATACCTACATTCTGCGGGGTAAAGCACCATGGACATTTACACATCATGCCGATAATGCTTCACTAAAAATGGCGCGCACTTCTAAAAAAATTGATTATCCCGCACCGGACAATCAAGTCTCGTTTGATTTGCTGTCGTCAGTTTACCTTTCCAACACAAATCACGAAGAAGATCAGCCGACGCATCTCACACTTAAAGATGCGTCCATACCGGTTCATTATAATCTACCTAATTTTGATGCGCCTGAGCAGCGTTACTGTCCGGCAGGTGTTTATGAGATTGTGCGCGAAGGAGAAACACCGCGTTTGCAAATTAATGCGCAAAATTGTGTGCATTGTAAAACTTGCGACATCAAAGATCCTACGCAAAATATTGTTTGGGTCACGCCAGAAGGCGGCGGCGGGCCTATCTATGAACGCATGTAATTTTATTTCTTGAAATCCGTTTTCATGCCCCCATATAAAAGGCGAAGGGAGGATCCATGTCGAAAAAAAATATAAAAGAAAGCGCCGACAAATCGAAAGAAGATTTGAAAATAATTTTCAGCGGATGGTTGAATAGCTCTTTTCCTGCAACTAAAGAGCCGCCCGCCCAAACGAGCTTCAAACATTTTTGGCAAGACGCGACTTCTTTTGAAAAAGCTGTATCTTACATTGAATCTCTGGGAATTAGACTTAATAGCCCAGGTGTGGGTGTAAATTATAAGAATGTTCAAAAAAGGATTATTCAAATTCGCACCGCCGATTACGCTAAAGTATTGAAATCTTTGGGTTTTGAGTAGTTTGTTTCGCCTTGCAATTTATTGAAAAACCTCGCATAATACGAAAAGTCTATATATTAAAATTTAGTTAATTTCACAGGAGGAGTCTATGGCTAGCAAAAATCAACCCGCACAAAACAAACCCCAAACTCAGGAAAAATCAGCCACGCTTGTGCTTGCTGTTTTTTTCGCCTTTGTTGTAGGTGTTGCACTTGCTAGCGCCATCTTTGGCAACATTGGCGGGGGCGGATCAGTAGATGAAAGTAAAGTAAAAGCTATTGTGCTTAATATGATGGAGCATGAACAAGCAGACGTTATGGCGGCACTACAGCGTGGCCGTGGCAAAGCTGAAGAAAAGCAGCGTGCAGACGCTTCAAAAAATCTTGAAGAATATAAAGGAAAGCTGGAAGCCAATCCCGATGCGCCCATTGCCGGCAATCCAAACGGTGACGTCGTGGTGGTAGAATTTTATGATTATAATTGCGGTTTCTGTAAACGCGCTATGCCAGATGTCGCAAAAATTATTGAAACCGATAAAAACGTGAAAGTTGTGTTCCTCGACCATCCAATTCTTGCACCCTCTTCCACGCTTGCTGCAAAAGCAGCCCTTGCCGTACATAAAATTTCACCTGATAAATTCTTTGCCTACCATCAGGAGCTGATGAAAATCACGGGCGATAAAACCGAAGAACTGTTGCTTGCAACGGCAAAGAAAATTGGCGTAAACGCAGATAAAGTTAAAAGCGAAATGAACAGCGGTGCGATTGAAAAGATCATCGCCGAGAACAACAAATTAGCTGAGGCCGTTGGTGTACAAGGCGTTCCTGGTTTTGTTATCGGCGGACAATTCTTTGGTGGCGCGATTGGCTATGACGCCATGGTGAAAGCTATCGAAGAAGCGCGTAAAAAATCGTAATTCCGCTTCTCATAAATTGACAGCCTGAAAGGGGCGGCTATGGTATCTCCATGGTCGCCCCTTCTTTTATTCATTTGCGCTGTCGCAGCTCCTTCTCACTTTCGGAAGGCGCCATTAAAATTCCTGATATGGTCGCGCGGGCGAAAGATCTTTTAATGCCCGCATTAGCGATTACCGATCGTGGCAATTTATTCGGCAGTTTGGAGTTTTCAAAAACTGCATCAAGCGCGGGTATTCAGCCCATCATTGGTTGCATCGTCCATGTCATCATGGAAGAAACGGCGCAAGATAATGCCAGCAATTTTGGACAGCTTCTTTTGCTCGCAAAAAATGAAAAGGGTTATCAAAATCTTTTGGCGCTTGTGAGCCGATCCTATTTAGAAGGTCTTGTCGGCCATACTCCTACTATTACTTTTGAAGATTTGCGTTCCCATGCGCATGGGCTTATCGCGCTGACAGGCGGGCCGAAAGGTGTGTTGGGTTATTTCTTTTCCATGCAACGCCATGCCGAAGCCGAAAATTATCTCGTGCGTCTCAAAGATTTATTTCCGGGCCATCTATATATGGAGTTGCATCGCCATGGCTTAGCTGAAGAGGCGGCAAGCGAACCGCATTTTCTAGAGCTTGCTTATAAACATGAAATTCCACTCGTCGCTACGAATGATATTTATTTTCTTACGCCCGATCTTGAAGAGGCGGCCAATTGCTTGATCTGCATTGCGGATGGCCGTTTCTTGAATGAGGAAAATCGTCGTACTCTTACTGCGCACCATTATTTCAAAACACCTGCAGAGATGGCGGCTATGTTTGCTGACATACCTGAGGCGCTTACAAATTCCGTTCTGATTGCGCAGCGATGCGCTGTCATGTCGCCCATGCGCAAACCTTTGCTTCCAAGCTTTCCAACAGAAAATGGGCGCTCTGAAGAGGAAGAACTAAAAGCGCAGGCAGAAGCAGGGCTTGAAGAAAGACTTATAACGCATGTTTATAAATCAGGGATGTCGGACGAGGAAAAATCTGCAGTGCATGAAAAATATTTCAAGCAGCTTGATTACGAATTAGGCGTAATTAGCGCGATGAAATTTCCCGGCTACTTTCTCATCGTTTCGGATTTTATACGCTGGAGTAAATCACAAAATATTCCGGTAGGGCCGGGCCGTGGCTCGGGTGCGGGCTCCGTTGCCGCCTGGGCATTACAAATTACCGATTTGGACCCGTTGCGTTTTGGCTTAATCTTCGAACGCTTCCTCAATCCGGAGCGTATTTCGATGCCGGATTTCGATATCGATTTCTGTCAGGAACGCCGCGATGAAGTGATTGCGTACGTACAACATCGTTACGGCTCAGACCGTGTCGCACAAATTATTACCTTCGGTAAATTACAAGCACGTGCGGTACTGCGCGATGTGGGTCGCGTGCTGCAACTCCCTTATTCCAAAGTAGATAAAATTTGTAAAATGGTGCCATGGAATCCACTTGATCCCGTAACGCTCAGCAAAGCGATCACTATGGACGAGCAGCTTCAGCGCGAGCGCGATAGTGATGAATCGATTGCCAAACTTTTGGATATTGGTTTGAAACTTGAAGGTCTGCATCGCCATGCTTCTACACACGCTGCCGGTGTTGTGATCGCTGACCGTCCTTTGCAAGAACTTGTGCCACTTTACCGCGACCCGCGCTCACCGATGCCGGTTACACAATATGCGATGAAAGAAGCGGAAATGAGCGGGCTCGTAAAGTTCGACTTTTTGGGCCTGAAAACCCTGACCGTGCTTTCTCAAGCCCTGAAATTACTTGAGGATCAGGGTGTGAAACTGAACCTTTCTACTTTGCCTCTCGATGATAAACCTACTTACGAATTGCTCGCGCGCGGTGAAACAACGGGTGTGTTCCAAATGGAAAGTTCGGGCATGCGCGATGCGCTGCGCCAAATGAAGCCCGATAAGTTTGAAGATATCATCGCGCTTATCTCCCTTTATCGTCCCGGCCCGATGGAAAATATTCCCACCTACAATCGTCGCAAGCATGGCAAAGAGGCCATCGATTACCTCCACCCTCTTTTGGAAAACACGCTGAAAGAAACTTACGGCGTTATTATCTACCAAGAGCAAGTGATGGAAATTGCGCGCGTATTGGCTGGATATAGTCTTGGCGGTGCAGATTTGCTGCGGCGCGCGATGGGTAAAAAAATCAAAGAAGAAATGGATGCGCAACGCGAAAAATTTGTGGAAGGCGCAGTAAAAAATAAAGTAGACCGCGCGCAAGCTGTTTCCATTTTTAATCTCGTGGATAAATTCGCTGGTTATGGTTTTAATAAATCGCACGCTGCGGCCTATGCACTTATTGGTTATTACACGGCGTATCTGAAAGCGAATTATCCCGTATCTTTCCTCGCCGCTTCTATGAATCTCGATATGGGTGATACCGATAAACTTGCCACGTTTGTGAACGAAGCGCGCCGTATGCGCATTACCGTTCTGCCGCCGCATATTAATAAATCGGATGCTTATTTTTCCGTAGAGAAACAAGGTGAAACTTATATGGTGCGCTATGCGCTTGGCGCGCTCAAAGGCGTTGGTGCAACCGCAATGCAGGAAGCGGTGCGCGAACGCAAAGCACAAGGTGATTACACCGATATATTTGATTTTGCCGGCAGGCTTGATAGTAAAATTGTGAATAAACGACACATGGAAAGCCTCTCGATGGCGGGTGCGTTCGATAGTGTTTATCCCAATCGCCATGAATTGTTAGAAAACGCCATATGGCTCGCGCGTTATTCGGCACAGCAGGCAGATGAGCGCGATTCTTCGCAGGTCAATTTATTCGATGTACTTGGTGATGATAAGAAAACCACTCTGCCCATCTTACAGAAATTTGCTGAATGGCCCGTTTCAGAAAAACTTCAGCACGAATATGAAGCGTTAGGACTTTACTTAAGTGGTCATCCGCTTGAATCACACACGCGTGATTTAAAAGATTTGCGTGTCATCTTTTCGAATGAATTAGAAGAAAAAGTGAGTGAGAAAGATCAGAAAATTCGTGTTGCCGGAATTGTTACAGCTACTTCGCATCGTTCGGTCGAAAATCGCCGCTTTGCGTATGTACAGCTCTCTGACCCTACAGGTGCCGTGGAAATTGCCTTATTCGATGAAAATCTTATTTCCCACGCACGTGACAAACTGGATAGTAAACAGCCTCTGTTGATTGAGGCGTCCGCTCGAAAAAGTGAAGGCGGTGTGCGTATCATTGCCGACGGCATCCAATGGTTATCCGAAGCCATTCATAACCAACGTCGCCAAATTTCTATTTCATTACGGGGTGAGGAAGCGGTGGTAGCTAAATTGCAATCTTACATGCTTAAACTTCCGTCGGGTCAGAGTTACGTCTCGCTCTCCGTTCCCACACGAAACGGAATGCTCGCGGAGATCCACTTGCCTCAAGGCTATGGTTTGGATAGCGCTAGTATGGAAAGCTTGAAAGCCATGCCCGGCGTTTTACAGATGAGCGTTGTATAACCACTTATAGCAGTTGCTATCACTTTCTTCACAAAGTATAGTGTAACCGATAGTCAATTTAGGGGAGATTCCGCTTCACATGCGGCGTGCGTTTCAGGCGGGCATAATTTTAAGCCTTTTGGCGACTACCGCGCTTTCGGCACGGGCGCAAGAAGGATTGCCGCCGCCACCTCCTCCTTCTGGCATTGAGGCTCCCACTATTCCAAGTTCGCCTACTGCTCCTGTTGCACCTACGCTAGAAGCGCCGCTAGTTGCACCTACCGTTAAAAAAACAGGGCCAGAAAAAGGCTGGGTGGATCGCCTTCGTGATAAGGTTGAAGACATAAAAGAAATGGTGGGTCTGGAGAAGAAACCCGCCAAAAAAACAACTACGCCGCCGCCTGCTGATTTTGATATGCCTACACCCACTCCTATGCCGGAAAATGCAGCGCCTGTGCAGGATGCACCATCTTTGCCTTCTGCGCCTGCGCCGATGGTTAATCCTATTGGTGAACCAAATTTCCCTTCTGCACCGGAAGCAATTCCTTCAACGCCACCTGTGCCTCCCCTGCCTTCCGCACAACCGGCGTTGCCAGAGGCGCCTGCTGTTGCGCCCGTTACTCCTTCGCCTGCTGAACCGCTTAAAATGAAAAGTGCCCGCGAAGGCTTTGAAACCATGCTTGGTCATCCGATTACCGAAGAAGAAAGCGAATTGCTTTCGCAAGAGATGCGCAAAGAGATCATGAAGCGCGATCTCTCCAAACCGGAAAGTACGAGCTATGATGCCGTTAAAACCTTGGTGGCAGAAAAATATGCGCTGATCAAAGAAGGTAAAATCACAAAAGAATCCGTAGTTGCGCCTAATTTCGGCGAACTTTCCGGCGAAATTTCCCCGCCCTTAAAAGCAGAAAAGGTGCCTGAAACGGCCACCGCTCCTATTGCCGATAAGCCGGAAGAATTGCCCGTCAGCAGTTCAGAAATTCAATCGGAAAAATTACCTGCTCCTAACGCAGAGATGGATGCAACAAAAGAAACTCCCCGGGCATCACGTGAAGTTACAAACGGCGCCGCAGAGATCAAACCGAACGAAGTAGAAGAAGTGGATATCGCGCCCGTGGAGGCGCGCGATGAGCAAGTTGAACGCGATAATATGTCGGCTGGAAACAGTCTAACGCCGGAATTGTTACGTAAAGATTTCAAAACGCAAGTTCTGCCCGGCAGTATTTACCGCAAGGAATACCAATCTCGTAACGCGCATTTGCCCAAAGTGGTGTATCCGGAAGAATATACGGGTATGCTTTTTGCCTCTGTCGCGCGGGGCGATCTGAACGCGATTCGCTCGCTGCTGGATCGCGGTGTTGATATTAATGGTTATAATTCTATCGGTGATACGCCCCTCACGCATGCCGCATTGAATGGCCGCGCGGATTCGATGCGCGTTTTGCTTGGCCGCGGCGCGAATCCGAATCAGCCCAGCAAACATGGTTTATTGCCGTTGCAAATTTCGGCGGAGCGCGGTCGCGCCGATATGGTCGAAGCCCTGCTTGCAATGGGTGCGGAATCTTCTGCTAATTACCGCTCACCTGCCACGCCGCTTCGCGCGGGGGTAACGCAAGGTTACGCCAGCGTATATCATGCTTTCAATAGCTACCAAAATCCTAATATCATTCGTGAAGAAGAGCGGAGCAAAGCGCTCGAGAAAATTGCGCAAGGCGGCGCTGGACCACGCAAAATTCTATCGCGCGGTACAGGGGAAAGTCAGGAAATTATTCCACCGGAGCGGGGCCCCCGTCAGCCCGGCACGTCCATGGATTTTGCCGAAATCGAGCGTGGCCTTCTTTTCCAGGAATTCAAACGTAAAACTGCGCAGGATCCAACTTATCCATCTTCTTACCGCCCAACACCACCGCAACTTGCGCTGACAACGGAAAACGGTGGCGCACAAATTTCACCACTTGAAACGCCGGCGCGTAACGCACTTGGTTTTCAACCCCCCATCGAGCAAACACGGGATTCAGGCGCGCCGCAAGCCGCGCCTTCTGTTCCTGGCATTCGTCCCGCTGAAACAATGCAATCCCCTCAGGCGCGCGCAATGCAACCACCTGTAAACGGAGCGCCGCAACCGTTGCCGCCGCAAGCTACGCCGCAGCCACCTCTCTCCGCACAAATGGCGATGGGCTCACCGCCGCCTACAGCGCCGACTCCACCCGGTTTCACACCACCCGATATGCAGCGTACAATGGTGGCAGTGCCGCCGCCTGCGCCTGCGCCGCATCCACAATCGATGCTTGGCGCACCGGCTCCGCGCGTGGTTTATCAAAAAGGCCCAGGTGCCATTCCGCCTATGCCTGCTCCACAGCCAAAAGGCATGCAGCAACCACCAGCTCCGATGATTACCTATCAGGCACAGCCTGGATCGCCGCCGCCGCTTCCACCACAACCTTTGCCAGGACCGACCACACCGGCATTTGTCAAAAACGAAGCAAAAGCTCCAGCTCCGTTACCGCCCATAGCACCACCGCCGCCACCTTCCTCTGTTACACAGGCACCCTTGCCTCCCGTGCACGCACCCATGAGTATTCCGCGCGCTTCGGAAACGCCTAATAACGAACCAAAAACCTATATATTGCCTTGGGATGGTGTTTCTGAGAAGCCAGCACCGGCACCGGTGGAAACCAAACCTGCGTCGGCGGCTGCTATTTCGGCACCTCCTCCGCCGCCGCCAGCTCCTGCGGTTGCAGCACCGCCTCCGCCACCGCCCGCCATGGCATTACCGCCGGCTAAACCTATTATTGTTCCCACTCCACCGCGGCCAACGCCAAGTCTATCTGGACGAGTATCTACATGGGATGGTTCACGCATGAAATTAACGCCCGCGCCAGGTGGTGTTGGTGATGCGCCCGTCGTTTCACAAGATAATGATGAAACAAAATCTACGGTATCGTATGACAAATCAGCTCCACAAGAAGTGATTATATCGCCGGAGCCTGTGCCGAATATGCCTTCTCCGCCACCGCCTCCACGCCGTGAGCTAGTGGTTCCAGAAGTAAAACCTGCTCCTGTAGATAAGCCGCTGCCTTCTACGCCTTCTGCGGTGAAAGATATTGAGAAAGGTGCCGTACCGCCGCCAAGTTTCTTTGAACTGCCTCCGCCAGGTGGTGCTATACCGCGTGCAGATATTAATTATGCGCCCGTGTTGCGGGCACCGTCGGAGGCGACCGCGCTACCCCAGGAACCTAAAGAAGTTCCTATCCGCTAATTACTTTCTATCGTTAAAGAACGCGATCTACTCGTCGTCGTTATATTGTTTTTCTGCGCGCTCGTGGCGTTCTTGTGCGGCAATGCAAAGCGTTGCAATCGGACGCGCTTCTAAGCGTTTTACGCCAATAGGCTCCCCGGTTTCTTCGCAATAACCGTATTCCCCAATTTCAATACGATGCAGCGCCTGGTCAATTTTATAAATCAGTTTGCGGTAACGATCACGCGTGCGAAGTTCCAGCGATGTTTCCGTTTCTACCGTTGCCCGATCATTCAAATCCGGCTCGTTCCAATTTTCTTCACGCAGGTGATCCAGCGTCTCTTGCGATTCGTTGATCAGCTCGTTTTTCCAATCCATAAGTTTCTGGCGGAAATAGCCGAGTTGTTTAGAACTCATGTAGGGTTCGCTGTCTGTTGGTTTATAGCCTTTTGGCAGTTCCGTATCATACGGCAGTTTACCCGGCTTGGTCGCCTTGATAGGTTTTGCTACTTCTTTTGTTACAGGTTTGGATTTTGCTTTCTCTTTTACAGCCATAAATAACCTCTCATGTAAACGATCGTTTTCAACTATAAGTGGCGCACTATACTGGAACGGCCCATCAGCACGCAATAACTAAGTTTATATGTTTTTGCTCTTCAATTTTCCTTGTTTTTCAGACATTTCAAGCTTGGCCAATTCGACCGCCGCGCGCGTATGAATATCCTCAAGAATTTCCTTAAGCCGCGGGTCTGCTACATTGAATTGCATCTCGCGCACCTGGCGCATTAAATTCTGCACATCGATGGTCGATAATTTGCCGGATAGCAACCCGTGGCGAATGCGATCCAGATAATCCAGCGCCTCTTTTCCTTGCTTCTTACCTTCTTCAGAAGAAACGAGATCTTCTTCCACTTGTTGTATGGCAAGAAGGCCTTCTAACATACCCATCGGGGCGACACCGCCGAGGTTGCTGGCACTTACTGTTTCATCGCCGCTATCAAGAAAACTTCGAAAATTTCCATTCGCGGCTCCAGCGCGGTTGGCTTTTTTCGGAGCGGCCTTATTAAGCGGGCCTGCATCATGAATTTTCATATCGGATAATGATGCGCTAAACCTACTTGCCGTGCAAGGGAATTCAAGCATCTGCGCCACTTATCCACAGAGGGGCGGCAATTTTTTCCCCCCACCCTGCAAGACCTACCGCATCCCGCTCTAAACACGATCAGATAGTTAAAATGCCATCTATTTATCCTATTGATATGTAAAGAATATTGTTTTTCTCATCGTTGTTGGCATAGGGCTTGCATGTATATGCACGAGGAGAATTTTATGCGTAGAAATGGATTACATCGCGAGACGTCGTCTTTTCGTTCATTCATGCTTTTTTTGGATACGCTTTGCTATCCGCGCGGTTTCCGTTTAGCGCTTAATGTGCTGGGCCGCTTGTTCATTTTGGTGCTTTCCGCAACGGTGCTAGTAGCCGTTTCGAGCAAGGCTCATGCTTCCACTCGCGTGAAAGACATCGTGCAATTCGAAAGCGTACGCGACAACATGCTGATTGGTTATGGCCTTGTCGTTGGCCTTAACGGTACGGGCGATAAACTGAATAACACTGCGTTCACGGAAGTCAGTCTCAAATCCTTTTTAGGTCGTCTTGGCATCAGCACTGAAGGCACGGAACTCAAAACAAAAAACGTTGCCGCAGTCACCGTTACTGCCACGCTTCCTGCCTATTCACGTTCCGGCGGTCGCATTGATGTGCATGTCAGCACGCTCGGTG